>NZ_JBHVAL010000015.1:0-117279 GCF_042667405.1 Paenarthrobacter sp. NPDC057355
GCCTCGCGCGAGGTGGGCGGCCGCCGTCGTTATTGCCGGACTAGTTGGCCGGGTAGTTGCGCTCCGGCTCCCCCGTGTAGAGCTGCCGCGGGCGGCCGATCTTGGTCTGGGGGTCGTTGATCATTTCGCGCCACTGGGCAATCCAGCCCGGGAGGCGGCCGATGGCGAAGAGAACGGTGAACATCTTCTCCGGGAAGCCCATCGCCTTGTAGATGAGGCCGGTGTAGAAGTCGACGTTCGGGTACAGCTTGCGCTGGATGAAGTAGTCGTCCGCAAGTGCCTTCTCTTCGAGACGCATGGCGATGTCCAGCAGTTCGTCGTTGCCGCCGAGCTTGCCCAGGACCTCGTGGGCCGTTGCCTTGATGATCTTGGCACGGGGGTCGTAGTTCTTGTAGACGCGGTGCCCGAAGCCCATGAGGCGGACGCCGTCTTCCTTGTTCTTGACCTTCTCCATGTAGTCCTCGGGCTTGATGCCGTCGGCCTGGATCTGGCGGAGCATCTTGAGGACGGCCTCGTTGGCGCCACCGTGGGCGGGTCCGAAGAGGGCGTTGATGCCGGCCGAAACCGAAGCGAAGAGGTTCGCGTTGGACGAGCCCACCAGGCGAACGGTGGACGTGGAACAGTTCTGCTCGTGGTCTGCGTGCAGGATGAGCAGCAGGTCCAGAGCCTTGACCACCACGGGATCCATCTCGTACTGCTCAGCCGGAAGACCAAAGCTCAGGCGCAGGAAGTTCTCCACCAGGTTCATGGAGTTGTCCGGGTACAGCATGGGCTGCCCGATGGACTTCTTGTGTGCGTAGGCCGCGATGACGGGCAGCTTGGCCATGAGGCGGATAGTGGAAACTTCCACGTGCTCGGCATTGAACGGATCCAGCGAGTCCTGGTAGAAGGTGGACAACGCCGAGACGGCCGAAGAAAGAACCGGCATCGGGTGGGCATCGCGCGGGAAGCCGCCGAAGAAGCCCTTGAGTTCCTCGTGCAGGAGCGTGTGGCGGCGGATGCGCTGATCGAACTCTTCCAGCTCCGTGGGGGTGGGAAGGTTGCCGTAGATCAGCAGGTAGGAAACTTCGAGGAAGCTCGAGTGCTGCGCGAGCTGCTCGATGGGGTAACCGCGGTAGCGCAGGATGCCTGCGTCGCCGTCGATGTAGGTAATGGCCGAGGTGGTGGCCGCTGTGTTCATGAAGCCGGGGTCATAGGCAACGGCGCCCGTCTGCTTCAGCAGCTTGGAAACGTCGTAACCTTCGTTTCCTTCTACAACCTTAATGCGCGGCAGTTCGAGTTCGCCGCCGGCATGGCGCAGTGTCGCGCTGGTGGTCTCAGTCATGGAGTCCCCTTCATGAGGCCTTTGGGCCTCTATCGAACGCTTGTCCAACCACCTTCTGGTGCCGCCGTTGCAAGGCCTGCTGTTGCAGAGCTCCAACGGCCGGAGTGCATTCTTAGAGAAGGCCACCATTGATAGTCAGTTAAAAGCTACCGCCAGTAACCCTGCGGAACTAATCCGTAGCCTCCGGTTACTGGCGGAATGACGCCATAAGTGGCGCAAGTCACAGCATTGTTATGCGTTGGCGACAAGCCTCTCTACGGCGGCATCGATTCGCTCGTCTGTGCCGGTCAGTGCGACGCGGATAAACCCATTGCCGGCGTCTCCGTAGAAAACACCGGGGCCTACGACGATGCCCAGGTCAGCGAACCTGGCAACGGTGTCCCAGGTGGCTTCGCCGGCCGTGGACCACAGGTAAAGCCCGGCCTTCGACTCATGGATCTGCAGTCCGAACTGCTCGAGCGCCGGAACAAGACGCTCACGTCGCCCCCTGTACAGCTCCTTCTGGGCCAGGACGTGGCCGGCGTCGCCCAAAGCGACGCGCATGGCCTCCTGGATCGGGAACGGTACGATCATGCCGGCATGCTTGCGGCTGTTGACCATGTTGGCGATGATCGCCGAATCACCGGCGACGAAGGCCGCACGGTAGCCGGCAAGGTTGGATTGCTTGCTCAGGGAGTAGACACTGAGCAGGCCATCGGTGGAACCACCGGTAACCCTGGGATCCAGGATGCTGGGGACAGCTTCTCCGCCGCGCTGGACATCCCATTCGCCCCAGCCAAGTTCCGCGTAGCATTCGTCCGAAGCCACTACTGCACCCACCTCGCGGGCCTGGCCCACGATCCGGCGCAGAGACTCGACGTCGCGAACACTTCCCGTGGGATTGCCCGGTGAGTTGATCCAGACCAGGCGGACCTTCGCACGGGTAGCCGGCTCGAGCTCGTCCAGGTCGTCGGCGGCTACCGCAGTAGCCCCCGCCAAGGAGGCCCCGATGTCATACGTCGGGTAGGCAACAGTGGGGCGGACAACCACATCGCCCGCGCTCAGCCCGAGCAGGAAGGGCAGCCAAGCCACCAGTTCCTTGGAGCCGACCGTTGGGAGCACATCCTTGGGATCAAGGCCCGGCACCCCGCGCCTGCTGGCAAACCAGTCGACGACGGCTTGGCGCAACGGCTCAGTGCCGTGAACCGTTGGGTAGCCGTGGGCATCCGATGCCGCCGCCAGTGCGTCACGGATAAGTCCTGGCGTGGGGTCCACAGGGGTTCCGATGGAGAGGTTCACTGCCCCACCCGGGTGCTGGGACGCCGTCGCAACGTACGGCGCCATGGCCTCCCATGGGTAGTCGGGCAGGTTAAGGCCAAAGGCGGGGGCCGCGGAGATCAAAGATGCAACCGCCCTTAGTGGTCTTGGTTCTGCGGCGGCAGAGCGGCAATGAACGGGTGATCCTTGCCCGTGTTGCCTACCTTGGCGGCGCCACCGGGGGAACCGAGGTCGTCGAAGAATTCAACGTTGGCCTTGTAGTAGTCGGCCCACTCTTCCGGGGTGTCATCTTCGTAGTAGATGGCCTCCACGGGGCACACAGGTTCGCACGCACCACAGTCGACGCACTCGTCGGGGTGGATGTAGAGGGAACGCTCACCTTCGTAAATGCAGTCGACAGGGCATTCTTCAATACATGCCTTGTCCTTGACATCCACACACGGCTGCGCGATTACGTACGTCACGTCCCAGACCTCTCCACGGTTTGTCCCGGCCATGGCCGGGTAATACGGCCGGCATCATGCCGGGCACTCAACTTCCGAGCCTATTATCCAACAGTGCGATCACGCCAACCTAGCCCGCGTCTTAGTATGAAACGGTGAATCCGCCACATTTGCCTCCACGGGAGTTCCTGCTCAACGCAACGCCGGGCATACGGGTGGTGGTGCGGTACAGGATCGACGACGGGCTCACTGACGCGCTGGGCTACCTGCTGGCCAGCAATGACACCGCATGCACCGTACGGACCCGGACCACCGACGTCGAAATTCCCCTGGCGCTGGTCATCGCGGCGAAGGAGGTACCGCCGCCACCGCCGAGGCGGCAGGCCCGGTAGCCCGGAGACGGCTTGCAACGACCAGCATGACCAGCGTCACAGCACCAATGCCGTAAATCCACACAGTCCCCGGCGTATCGCCGAGCACCAGTTGCTTCCCGGGTCCCGCAGACGACAAGACGCCGACGGCGGCATAGGCCACCACGCCTGCCACCGCCGTCGGGAGGATGGAGCGGAACCACGCCGCCAGCCACAGTTGGACTGAGGCGAGCAGCAGCAGCGCGGCAGCAACTCCCCAGAAAATTTCGACACCGGACCAGACGCCCGACTGCCGGTGCAGTGCCGTACCTGCCGCAGCAACGAAAAGAGCCGCCGGTACGGCCGCAGCAATGCTACGGACGGTACCGGCGACTCCCCTCTTCATACGGCTGTTGCTGACTGGTTCAGAACCAGTAGCGATTAGGCCTTGGCGCGGGCGCGGTTGGCCTTGGCGCGCTCGTTGGAGTCGAGGATGACCTTGCGGATACGGATGTCTTCCGGGGTCACCTCGACGCACTCGTCTTCGCGGGCGAATTCGAGGGACTCTTCGAGGGTCAGCTCGCGCGGCGGCGTCAGGTTCTCGAAGGAGTCGGAGGAAGCAGCACGCATGTTGGTGAGCTTCTTTTCCTTGGTGATGTTGACGTCCATGTCGTCGGCGCGGGAGTTCTCGCCAACGATCATGCCTTCGTAAACCTCGGACGTGGGCTTCACGAAGAAGGAACCGCGCTCCTGGAGGTTGATCATGGCGAACGGGGTCACAACACCGGCGCGGTCGGCAACCATCGAACCGTTGGTGCGGTATTCGATGGGGCCGGCCCACGGCTCGTAGCCTTCGGAGATGGAAGCTGCGATACCGGCACCGCGGGTGTCCGTGAGGAACCGGGTACGGAAACCGATCAGGCCACGGGCAGGAACGATGAATTCCATGCGGCACCAGCCGGTGCCGTGGTTGGCCATGTTGGTCATGCGGCCCTTGCGGGCGGCCATGAGCTGGGTGACGGCGCCGAGGTACTCTTCCGGCACGTCGATGGTCATGTGTTCCATCGGCTCATGCAGCTTGCCGTCGATGGTCTTGGTAACAACCTGCGGCTTGCCGACGGTCAGTTCGAAGCCTTCACGACGCATCTGCTCAACCAGGATGGCCAGGGCGAGCTCGCCACGACCCTGGACTTCCCAGGCGTCAGGACGCTCGGTGGGGAGCACCTTGATGGAGACGTTACCGATCAGTTCCTTGTCCAGGCGGTCCTTCACCTGGCGCGCGGTAACCTTGGCGCCCTTGACCTTGCCGGCCAGCGGGGAGGTGTTGATACCGATGGTCATGGAGATCGCGGGATCGTCAACCGTGATAAGGGGCAGCGGCTGCGGGTTCTCTGCATCCGTGAGGGTTTCACCAATGGTGATGTCCTCAATACCGGCAACTGCGACGATTTCACCGGGACCGGCTTCGTCTGCAGGAACGCGGGTCAGCGCCTTGGTGGCCAGGAGTTCGGTGATCTTGACGTTCTTGAGTTCACCGTTTGCGCGCGCCCAGGCAACGGTCTGACCCTTGCGGAGGGTGCCGTTGTAGATACGGAGCAGGGCGAGGCGGCCAAGGAACGGCGACGCGTCAAGGTTGGTCACGTGTGCCTGCAGCACGCCGTCCGGGTTGTACGTGGGAGCCGGAATGTGCTCGATGATGGTCTTGAAGAGGGGCTCGAGGTCCTCGTTCTCCGGGGCCGAGCCGTTGGCCGGCTGCTCCAGGGACGCGCGGCCAACCTTGGCGGCGGCGTATACGACGGGAACCTCGAGGACCTTGTCCAGGTCCAGGTCCGGAACTTCGTCCGCGAGGTCCGAGGCGAGGCCAAGGAGCAGGTCCATGGACTCGTGGACAACCTCGTCGATGCGGGCGTCAGGACGGTCGGTCTTGTTGACCAGGAGGATGACGGGCAGGTGCGCAGCAAGGGCCTTGCGGAGCACGAAGCGGGTCTGCGGGAGGGGACCCTCGGAAGAGTCGACCAGCAGGACAACGCCGTCAACCATGGACAGACCGCGCTCCACCTCGCCACCGAAGTCGGCGTGGCCGGGGGTGTCGATGACGTTGATGGTGATGGTCTCGCCGTTGGACGACGGGCCGTTGTAGGCAACCGCGGTGTTCTTGGCGAGAATGGTGATGCCCTTTTCGCGCTCCAGGTCACCGGAGTCCATGACGCGGTCCTCAACCTCACCGTGGGAAGCGAAGGAGTTGGTCTGCTTGAGCATGGCGTCGACCAGGGTGGTCTTACCGTGGTCAACGTGTGCGACGATCGCGACGTTGCGCAGATCGCTCCGCGACGCAGTGTTGGTGATGGTTTCAGACATGCGTTAATGACTCGATTCAGTGGTGAAGTCAGCTGTTTGTATCCGCGCGCATACCTGATCGACTTGATCGGAACACACAGCGAAAAGACCCCGCGACACAGGGCACCTTCATCCAGTCTAAACGCAGATGCATTTATGAGCCTAAAAAGCAAGCCATTATTCTCTGGAATGTGGCGCTGGTCACAGGAGGTCACGTGTTCGTAAACACAAGTCAAGATGCTGGATTTTCGAACGTCGGTGCTTGATGATTGCAGCAGAACCAGTGCCCCACGGAGAGCAATCCATGCGTCAATCTTCGGCCGCGTTCCGCATGATCGCACCATTGATCGCCGTCGGCGTCCTGGTGGTTGGTTGCGGACCAGTGCCAAATAGTGCCCCCGCTCCATCCGTTGCGCCCGCGCCTGCCCGGACCGCTGCTGCCGACAAGCCGCTCAGGGTAGCGCCCGAACCCAGTGCCTTGAACCTGCCGGCCGGCTCCCTTTATAAGAATCCAGCTAACAACCGCAACGAACTGGTGCTGGCCGATGTCCGCCACACGGCGGTACTGATCGGCGATTCACAGGCCATGCCTGCAGGTTCCTGGCCCCAGCAGGGCATCGCAGCCCTGGGGTACAAGCTGCACGTGGTGGGAATGGGCGGCACCGGATATGTGGCGACGAATGGCAAGACGGGCAACTACATCGACGCCTTGCAACGCGGCGATTGGGTACTCCCCTACGGCGAGCCACCTTTGATTGTGGTGGAAGGCGGCGGAAACGACGCCACCCAGCGGGCCACGGACGCACAGATCACCGGCAACGCAGAGCGGCTCCTGGCTGCCCTGAAAACCCGCTACCCCGGTTCGCGGCTGGCCATGATCGGCACGTTGGCCCGCGGGGTCAGCAACGGCGGCGGACGCCGGACTGAAGTGGACGCACTCCTCGGACGGATCGCGGCCAAACATGGCATTCCGTTCGTCAGTGCCGGCGACTGGTTGACCCGCTACGACGCCATCGGAGACCTCCAGGACGGCGTCCATCTCAGGCCTACCGGGCACGCAAAGCTCGGCGTAGCACTGGCCCGCGAGCTAACGGCCTTGGGGCTCACGGCGCGCCCCGACAGTTCTTCGGCGGCCAAATAGGCTGACCTCGGTTAATTAGGTAAGAGCCGGTGGTTCCCTCTTGAGGGAACCACCGGCTCTTGCTTTGAAATTACGACGCCGGTCAGGCTACCGCAGGCGGCAGGAGCAACGAACCACCGGGAATCGCGTCCAGGAGGGCCTGGGTGTAGGCCTCCCGGGGATTCTCGAAGACGTCGTCAGTGCTGCCAGTTTCCACAAGCTTGCCCTTTTCCATGACGCACACGTGGTCTGCGATCTGGCGGACCACAGCGAGGTCGTGGGTGATGAACAGGTAGGTCAATCCGAGGTTGTCCTGAAGGTCGGCCAGCAGGTTCAGTACCTGCGCCTGGACCAGGACATCCAATGCGGATACGGCCTCGTCGCAGATGATGACCTCCGGGTCCAAGGCCAAGGCGCGTGCGATTGCAATACGCTGACGCTGACCACCGGAGAGCTCGTTCGGGTATCGCTGCATCATGGACTGCGGCAAAGCCACCTGGTCCAGCAGCTCGCGTACCTTCTTTTCGCGACTGGCGGCGTTCCCGATCTTGTGGACGCGCAACGGCTCTTCAATGGTCCTGAAGATGTTGTACATCGGGTCCAGGGAACCGTAGGGGTCCTGGAAGATGGGCTGCACGCGGCGGCGGAACTTGAAGAGTTCCTTGCCCTTAAGCCCTGCAGTGTCCACACCGTCGAAGACGATCTGGCCCTCTGTAGGCTTTTCAAGCTGGAGCACCATCTTGGCAACAGTGGACTTGCCTGAACCGGACTCCCCCACAATTGCCGTTGTTGTTCCGCGCTTTACGGCAAAGCTGACGTCGTCCACCGCTGCGAAGTCGGTCGCCTGCCCCAGACCCTGGCGCAACTTGTAGACCTTACGCAGGTTCTTGATCTGGAGGACGTCATCCGTTGCCCGTTCCTGGGCGACGGCCACAGGAGCCAACAGGTCTCCCGCTTCCACTCCCTGTTCCTTGGCAACCTGGATCCGGCGCGAGGCCAGTGACGGCGCAGACTCGACAAGGCGTCGGGTGTAGGGGTGCTGCGGGTTACGGAGCAACTCCAGGGAAGGCCCTGCCTCCACCACATTGCCCTGGTACATCACGATGACCTTGTCCGCACGCTCTGCAGCGAGTCCGAGGTCGTGGGTGATGAGCAGCACCGAAGTACCAAGCTCGGTGGTCATCTTGTCCAAGTGATCCAGGATCCTGCGCTGAACCGTGACATCCAAAGCCGACGTTGGTTCGTCGGCGATCAGGAGCTTGGGCTGGCAGCTCAGACCGATGGCAATCAGTGCACGCTGACGCATACCGCCGGAGAACTCGTGGGGGTACTGCTTTGCACGGCGTGCAGCATCAGGAAGGCCGGCCTCCGCAAGGACCCGGGCAACGTCTTCCGGTCCATCCGGACGGCCATTGGCCTTCAGGGTTTCGCGGACCTGGTAACCGATTTTCCAGACCGGGTTCAGGTTGGACATCGGATCCTGAGGAACCATGCCGATGTGACTGCCGCGGAGCTCAATCATGCGTTTCTCCGGCGCGTGGGCGATGTCCTCGCCGTCGAGCAGGATCTGCCCACCCGAGACGCGGCCGTTGTTGGGCAACAAACCGATGGCGGCCAGCGCCGTCGTCGATTTTCCTGAACCCGACTCACCAACAATAGCGACCGTCTCGCCCGGCATGATGGTCAGATGGGCGTTCTTAACCGCCTTGACCTCACCGCCGCTGGTCTTGAAGGTAATGGCCAGGTCCTTGATCTCGAGGATTGGCCGCACGGGTGCCGTGGCTTCATCAATTCTGATGTTGGCAGAAGTCATGTTCGCCTCCTTAGCGCTGACGGCTCTTGGGATCAAGAGCATCGCGGACGGCGTCGCCAAGCATGATGAAGCTCAGGACGGTGATGGACAGGGCGGCTGCCGGATAAAGCAGGATTCCGGGGTTGGTGCGAATGGACGCATTGGCCGCGGAAATGTCGTTACCCCATGACATCACGCTGCCTGGCAGCCCGACGCCGAGGAATGACAGCGTGGCTTCCAGCACGATGAACACGCCCAGTTCCAGCGTTGCCAGCACGATCACGGGCGCAAGCGCGTTTGGCAGCGCATGCTTCACTAGGGCACCGAACTTGGACACGCCCAAGGATCGGGCGGCCGTAACGAAGTCTGCGTTCCGCACTTCAATGACCGCACCGCGGGTGATGCGCGCCATTTGTGGCCACGCAAGCAGGGATATGGTCATGACCACCGTCCAGACGCTCCTGTTCTCACGGAACAAGGGAAGCTGCGTGATGACCAGGGCACCAAGGATGATCGGCAGGGCGAAGAAGATGTCGCCGAGACGGGCGAGGACGGCGTCGAGCCATCCACCGTAGTAACCGGCCAGCGCGCCGAGCGTGACACCGATGATGACGACGGCGAGGACAGACAGAACGCCAACGGACAAAGACGCCTGTGTGCCGTGGATGACTCGTGAGTAAACATCGCAGCCCTGCAGAGTGAAACCAAGCGGGTGGCCGGCGGTGGGCGCGCCCTCGGAGTTGGCCAACTGGCAGTCGCTGTTCGGCTCGACACTCGTGAAGAGCCCCGGGAACAGTGCCACCGTCACCAGGAGGAGGATCAGGAGCGAGGAGACGATGAACAGGGGGCGGCGGCGCAGCTTGCGCCACGCATCGGCCCAAAGGCTCAGTGGAGCCTGATCTGTCTTGACGGCATCTGTTGCCAGGAGCGGTGTCTCCTCAACGGGAGCCACAAAGTGTTCAGTGTTACTGGTCATAGCGGATCCTCGGGTCAAGCCAGGCGTACAGGAGGTCAACCAGGAGGTTGGTGATAACGAAGACCAGGACCAGGACGCTGACGATGGCTACGATGGTTGGTCCCTCGCTGCGCTGGATGGCCTGGAAGAGCTTGTTTCCCACTCCGGGCACGTTGAAGATGCCCTCCGTGACAATGGCTCCACCCATGAGTCCACCAAGGTTGGCACCCAGGTAGGTCACTACCGGAATCAACGAGTTCCTGAGGATGTGGGCGATCACCACGCGGGGACGGGACAGCCCCTTGGCCGTGGCCGTCCGGACGTAGTCCGCGTTCATGTTTTCACTCACGGACGCGCGTGTCAGGCGAAGGACATAGGCGAAGGAGACCAGGCCCAGAACAACTGCGGGAAGAATCAGGTTGCCCCAGTCCGCATTGGCGCCCACGGTGGGTTTGGCCCATCCGAGCTGGACACCGAAGATGAGCTGGAAAACGAAGCCGAGAACGAACGTGGGAACGGCGATCACCAGAAGTGAAACGACCAGGACCGTGGAGTCGAACAGCTTGCCCTTCTTCAGCCCGGCAAAGACACCGAAAGCGATGCCAAAGACGGCCTGGATAATGAGGGCCTCGATCGCGAGCATGGCGGTAACGGGGAAAGCCCGGGCCAGCGCAGCTGCGATGGGCTGCTGGGTAAAGTCGACACCCAGGTTGAACGTGAACAAGTTCTTGAGGAAGAGCCCGTACTGAACCCAGAACGGCTGATCCAGGTTGTACTGGGCGCGCAAGGCGTCGATGACGCTTTGCGGGGGTTGGCGCTCACCGAAGAGCGCGGCAATAGGGTCACCGGGAAGTGCGAAGACCATGTAGTACACGAGGAGCGTGGTCCCCAGGAAAACCGGGATGACCTGGAGGAGCCTGCGGAATATGAAGCGAACCACCGGTCACCCCTCTCCATTGGTTGGGCTTGGGAATTTCATGTGTGCCTTCCTGCCAAGCAAGCAAGGGGGGCCCGGCGCGTTGGCCGGACCCCCTTTGCCTTACGGCAAGTTCAGATCCTGAGGACTACTTGGCCTCGATGTCGAAGTAACGGATGCCGCCGTTCCAGCCGGTTTCGGCCGAGACAACGTTGTTGCTCCAAACGATCGGGGTTGCGCGGTACCACAGCGGCAGGCCGGGGAGGTCCTTGAAGAGGATCTCCTGTGCCTGGTTGAACTTCTTGTTGGCGTCCTCGGGCGTCTTGGCTGCAAGGCCTTCCTTGAGGAGCTTGTCGAACTCAGGGTTCGAGTACTTCTCGTAGTTGGACGATGCGTTGGTGGCCCACACCGGTCCCAGGAAGTTGTACAGGGACGGGTAGTCACCCTGCCAGCCGGCGCGGGTCAGACCCGGGAGGGACTGCGACTTGCGCAGGTCCAGAACTTCAGCGAACTTCGCGAACGGCTGGATTTCAGCCTGGATGCCGAGGTTGTTCTTGAAACCGTTGGCTACGGCGTCGATCCATTCCTTGTTGCCACCATCAGTGTTGGAGGCGATGAGGAGCGGCTTGGAGCCGTCATAAGGCTTGATCTTCTCGGCCTGTGCCCACAGGTCCTTGGCCTTCTGGACGTCAAACTTCAGGACGTCGCTTCCAGGGATGGAATCGTTGTAGCCGTCGAGGACCGGTGCGGTGAACTCGGTGGCCGGGGTACGTGTGCCGTTGAAGATGACCTTGGTGATCTCATCACGGTTGATGGCGTGGGAAAGAGCCTGGCGACGCAGGTTTCCAGCTTCACCCTGGAAGTTCGGGTTGTAGCCCGGGATGTTGAGGGTGGCGTTGTTCGCGTTCGGCCGGGTGGAGTTACGATCCGGGAAGTCCGTGGTGTACGTCTTCAGTGCGTTTGACGGTACGACGTCAGTAACGTCGAGGTTGTCTGCCTGGAGGTCCGTGTATGCGGGGCCGGGATCGGTGTAGAACTTGAAGGTCACGCCACCGTTCTTGGCAGCGCGCGGGCCGCTGTAATCAGCGTTCTTGACCAGGGAGATGGACTGGTCGTGTACCCAGGCACCTTCCTTTTCAAACTTGTACGGGCCGTTGCCGATGGGGTTCTCGCCGAACTTCTTCGGGTCCTTCAGGGCCTCGGAGGGAAGCGGGTAGAAGGCGGAGTAGCCAAGACGCAGGGACCAGTCGGCCTCGGGCTGAGAGAGCTTGACCGTAATGGTCTGGTCATCCTTGGCGACGAGACCGGACATGGTCTGTGCCGTCGGTGCCGGCGTGGAGGTCTTCTTGCCGTCAGCGCCCGTGGTCTCGTTGACCGCGCTGACATCGGCGTAGCCCTCGATGGACTCGAAGAAGAAGCCGTTGTTCTGGAGGTTGGTGCTCAGTGCGGCGAAGTTCCAGGAGTCAACGAACGTCTTGGCCGTAATGGCCTCGCCGTTGGTGAACTTGGCGCCGGACTTGACCTTGATGGTCCAGTTCTGCGAGTCGGTGGTGTCGATCGACTCTGCCAGTGCGTTGACAGGCTTGCCGTCGGAGTCATAGGCACGAAGGCCCTCAAACAGCAACTCGACGACGCGGCCACCGTACACCTCGTTGGTGTTGGCCGGAAGCAGAGGATTCTGCGGTTCGTTGCTGTACGCGGAGATGACCTTGTTCGGGTCAGCTGCGGCCGAGCTGTTCGTGTTGCTGCCGCCGCCGCCGCCGCAACCGGTCACTGCGAGGGCGATGATCGCCGCTACGCCTAGAGCTTTGGAAGTGCGCGAGAAACGCATTCCGCCTCCTATTAGTCAGGGAGTTGAGCAGGGGAAGTTTCGTGGTTTCCCCCAAGCACGGCACAGTTTCCTACTGTGACGTTGCCTACATGTGAGTGTAAGCCTACCCATATTGCGTCCGAATGTTGGAACATGCTGGCCAAACTGTAACCGTTCCGCAACCTCTACATGCCTAAAACGCCGGGAATTTCAAGTCATACGTTACTCGGTGGTAGCATACGCTGTCTGACAGCAGGACAGGAAGGATTTTGGACAAGCTTGAACCCGGTTTCGTATTGAAGAGGTTCGGCTTGACCGGAGCCTGCCACCCCGGCAATTCGCTGGCTTCCGCGGCAAACGCCGCGACAGCCAGCAGTCCGACCCAGAACCGGCATGACGGAAGCCGAGTTCTCGCTCATCCGATCAGATACACCATTCCGCGCCCGCTCGTCACAAGGTTCGAGACAAAGCTCTTCGCCTGCTGCAGGTAATGAGCTGCATAGCTCACCTCAGATTCTTGGTCGGCGCGCGGTACAGCGGGTAGCCGCTGCCTCAGATCGTTCTCAGAGATGCGATTCAGGTCCTGGGACACCGCCGCCATTTCCCCCGGCGTGAGAACGCGCAACCATGAGTCCCATCCGTCGGCTAGTGGATCCGACGATAGAAAACGTCTCGGATCGGCAAGCGCTAGATCGGTGACATCGCCGTCGAAGGCATACGCGTAGTATCTGATTCCCATATGCCGAGTGTGCTCAGCCGGATGGTGGAAAGGGACAGGCCAAAAGGCGTATGTGAATAACTTTCACCTGGGCGGCCTCTCGCGAACCGACCCCACTATGCTTGGCCCATGTCCACAGACGAAGAAAAAGATCCTCCGGTACCTGCCGACGTCGAGGGAAAGATCCCGAAAAAGGTCCACGACGTCCCGGAACCCGACGCCAAAACAACCGCCGGGGACAAGCCCAAGGACTCCTAGGAAACACGTCGGTCGGCCTCCCGACCAACAGCAAAGGCCGCAGGCCATGAAGTGGTGAACTCCATGGCCTGCGGCCCTGTTGAGGCGTCGGCGCCCAAATGGCCCCGGTCCTGACTAGACGTTGAAGCGGAACTCCACCACGTCGCCGTCGGCCATTACATACTCTTTGCCTTCGATGCGGACCTTGCCGCGGGACTTCGCCTCGGCCATGGAACCGGCCTCGATGAGGTCATCGAATGAGACAACTTCGGCCTTGATGAAGCCGCGCTGGAAGTCGGAGTGGATCACCCCGGCTGCCTGCGGTGCCGTGTCACCCTGGCGGATGGTCCAGGCGCGGGTTTCCTTTGGGCCAGCCGTGAGGTAGGTCTGCAGACCGAGGGTGTGGAAGCCAACGCGCGCCAACTGGTCCAGGCCGGACTCGGACTGGCCGTTCATTTCCAGCATCTCGCGGGCTTCTTCCTCATCCAGCTCAACGAGGTCGGACTCGAGCTTGGCATCGAGGAAGACGGCGTCCGCAGGGGCCACCAGGGCACGCAGTTCCTCCTGCTTGGCGGGATCGCCGAGGATGCCCTCGTCGGCGTTGAAGACGTAGATGAAGGGCTTGGCCGTCAGGAGACCGAGCTCCTTGAGGTGAGCCATCTCAAGCTTGTCGCTCTTGATGGAAGAGAAGATGGTGTCGCCACGTTCCAGCACAACCTGGGCGGCCTTGATGGCGGCCAGTTCTGCGGCATCGCGCTTCTTGATCTTGACTTCTTTTTCGATGCGCGGGATCGCGTTTTCGATGGTCTGAAGGTCAGCGAGGATCAGCTCGGTGTTGATGGTCTCCATGTCGGAGCGCGGGTCCACCTTGCCATCGACGTGGATGACATCGGGGTCGTCAAACACACGGACCACCTGTGCGATGGCCTCAGCCTCGCGGATGTTGGCAAGGAACTTGTTGCCCAGCCCTTCGCCCTCGGAGGCGCCCTTGACGATGCCCGCAATGTCCACGAAGGACACAGGCGCCGGCAGCAGCTTCTGCGAACCGAAGATCTCGGCCAGCTTCGCCAGGCGCGGGTCCGGCAGGTTCACGACGCCAACGTTCGGTTCGATCGTTGCGAAGGGATAGTTCGCAGCGAGCACCTGATTGCGGGTCAGTGCGTTGAAAAGGGTTGATTTGCCGACGTTGGGCAGTCCGACGATGCCAATAGTAAGAGCCACGAGCATTGATTCTACCCGTTGGAGCCGCGTCTCCGCTTGTCGATGCCTGCCGACGCCCCTCCCAGCGGGCGCCTCGCTAAAACTGTCGTACCCCTGTGACAGGGTTGGCTCATGGATGGATTTGGATTGGTTTTGGCCCTGCTGATGCTGCTGATCGGCGCTGCGGTCGGTCTCGCTGCCGGTTACGTTGTTTTCCGACGCCGGGGCTCAGGTTTGGAAGAGGACTTCGACGCCGTTTCGTCGCGGCTTTCGGAGGTGACTGCCCAGTTGGCAGCGGCCGACGCCGAGCGGCGGCTTTTGTTTACGCAGAACCGTGAGTTGAGCGCGGCCAGGAACTCGGACGGCAGCGTCCTGCGGGCGCTGGCTCCCGTTGCCGAGAAACTGACTGCAGTGCAGCAGCAGGTCTCACTGCTGGAACGCGACCGCGTGGAGCAATACGGCCAGCTTGCCCAACAACTCCAGGATGCCCGTCTTTCCGATGAACAGCTCCTCAGGTCGACCCATGCCCTGGCTTCGGCGCTGCGTTCCAACAGCGCACGTGGCCAGTGGGGCGAGGTCCAACTCCGCAGGGTGGTGGAGGCATCGGGGATGCTGCGCCACGTCGACTTCCACGAACAGGTACATTCCGGCAAAACCGAGAACACCTTGAGGCCTGACCTCGTGGTTCAGCTTCCCGGCGGCAAGCAACTGGTGGTGGACGCCAAGGTCCCGTTGGCCTCCTACCTCGCTGCCCAGGAACAACTGCACGGAGCCGGCTCCCTTGGCGAGTCCGTCCCGGCTGCCAGTGGGCAGGATTCGAAAACGCTCCTGGCCCAGCATGCCAAGGCGCTGAAGGCCCACATCGACGCCCTGGCTGCCAAGAAGTACTGGGATATCCCAGGCAACTCCCCCGAGCTTGTGATCTGCTTCCTGCCGGCCGAGTCCATCCTGGCCTCTGCTCTTGAGGCGGACCCCGCTTTGCTGGAGCACGCCCTCTCCCGGAACGTGGTCCTGGCCTCGCCCGGAACGCTGTTGGCTGTCTTGAAGTCTGTGGCCTTCACCTGGCGGCAGGATGTGCTCACCGACAGTGCACACGAGCTGTTTGAACTTGCCAAGCAGCTCTACGAACGCATGGGCACGCTTGGTGAGAACGTCAGCAAGCTGGGAAGCTCCCTCAAGACGTCCGTGGACCGCTACAACGCCCTGGTGGGGACCTTGGAGGCGCGCGTCCTGCCGACAGCCCGCAAACTCAACACCATGGACGACGCCGGGCTCACCGCCCCGCCGTCAGTCGAAGCAGTCCCCCGGGCCCTGGCAGCGCCGGAACTCCTCGAGGACCGCGAAGACCACGAGTCTGCCGCCTGAACAAAACCGTCCCAGCGAAAGAGTCCCGCAGCGCGCCGCCCAGATGGCAGGCCGCTGCGGGACTCTTTTCAGCTTCCAGTTTGCCCGGTTTCCACAGCTAGGAGGTGGGCCGGTTCCCTCGTCCGCCGAGGGCACGGGACACATCGCCTGCCTTCTTCAAGGTGGCGCGCAGCTCCTTGGGCAGCGAGAAGAGAAGGTCTTCCTCTGCCGTCACAACCTCCTGGACTTCGCCGTATCCATAGTCGGCGAGGAGTCGCAGTACGTCCTGGACCAACACCTCGGGAACGGACGCCCCCGACGTCACACCCACGGTGGCTACGCCCTCGAACCAGGCCTCATCCACCTCGTTGGCGAAGTCCACCCGGTACGAGCTCTTGGCACCGTATTCAAGGGCAACTTCGACCAGGCGGACCGAGTTGGAGGAGTTTGCCGAGCCAACGACGATCACCAGATCGGCCTGGGGAGCAATCTTCTTAATGGCCACTTGGCGGTTGGTGGTGGCGTAGCAGATGTCGTCGCTGGGCGGGTCCTGAAGCGTGGGGAAACGCTCCTTGAGCAGGCGAACCGTCTCCATGGTCTCGTCGACACTGAGCGTTGTCTGCGAAAGCCAGATGGTCTTCTCGGGATCACGGACGGTGACCTTGTCCACCTCGTGGGGTCCGTTGATGATCTGGATGTGCTCAGGGGCTTCGCCTGCGGTTCCCTCGACCTCTTCATGGCCTTCGTGGCCGATCAGCAGGATGTCGTAGTCGTCCTTGGCAAACCGGACAGCTTCACGGTGGACCTTGGTGACCAAGGGGCACGTTGCATCGATGGTGCGCAGGCCACGGTCTTCCGCCGACTGGACGACGGCGGGGGAAACGCCGTGCGCCGAAAAAATCACCAGTGCACCCTCGGGAACTTCGTCGGTTTCCTCGACGAAGATGGCACCCTGTTCCTCCAGGGAGCTGACCACGTGGACGTTGTGGACGATCTGCTTCCGCACGTAAACGGGCGGCCCATAGTGCTCCAGCGCCTTTTCAACAGCAATGACAGCCCTGTCGACACCGGCACAGTAGCCGCGCGGAGCTGCCAGCAGGACCTTCTTGGGACCCGTAACAGGGGCCGCTGCCTGTACCTCTTCCGGAGATCGCCGTCTGCGGGGCACCGTTGGCATAGGAATGGAAACTGCTGTGCTGGTCATGCCTCCATGCTACCGGCCAGGACTTTAGCTGCGGGCAGAACGTGACCGTTGTCGCCCTGACACCACTGCAGCTATGACACCGACCACAAGAACGACGCCGGATACCACCACCGAAGTCCCCACCCATTCCCCGAATCCGGCCCGCGCAGCCGTGAGGAATTCATCCTTGAACAACTCCGCCACACTGTTGGCACTGTCGAGGTTACCCACCACTGATCCGGCGAGATCAGCTCCTGCGGTCCAGAGGGCTGCAAGTGCCAGCCCACCGAGGCCAAGGAACACCAGCACCAGCGACCGCCGGCGTGCCGCGACGAGTGCAAGCAGAGCAGATACCGCGGCTCCGAGGGCCGCCACCCACCACAAAGGCGCGAAGGCAGCGACGCGCTCAACGAGTTGGCGGTGGGAAGGCTGACCCAGCGACACCAGGCTTTCGGCCGGAACGTCAATGCGGATAGTTGTGGCCTCGGCGAAGTGGTCCCGGATCAGCCTGACCATGGGACCAATATCGAGAACCAAGGCTGTACTTGCGCGGTTTTCCTCCGGCTGGTCCACTGTGCCGAAATTGAGTCTGTGGCTGTTCCTGACCGTGTCCTGCCACGCTTGCGGGTAGTCGCTCCACGATTGCATTCCCGAGGCAGCTTTTCGCAGGGCATCGGATGCAACGGACTGGATGGGCTCGGGCAGATCCACTGAGGACTCAAAGGTTCCTACAGCCGCCGCGGCCAGCCGGCTCTGGAACCCGGGGTCGTTGCCCGGGGAGCCAGCGAGGCGGACAAAGCCATCTTCTTTGACGATGTTCTGGTCCACCCACGCTGTAGGAACGGCGACGGCCGTGAGTAGCACGGCGAGGACCACTCCAACTACTGAGACAAAAGTTCGCAAAATCATCCTCGGAGTCGGGGGCAGTGCCACCATCCTAGGTCTGTCCACATGATAGGAAAAATGTCGGTGCCGGGGATCAAGCTATGGATAGAGTTGGAAGGCGGCCGCCATCCAAGGGCCCACCCCTGAACGAGGACCATAACAATGCAGCCACAAGCCCAGCGACCGGGACAGGAATGGACCAGCCATGTCCGCTGAAGCCATGCCTGAATCAACCCTTCCGGGAACTGCTGCCGAAACCAGCCCGGACAACCCTTGGCCACTGCAGCTGCTCTCCCGCAAGCTCAAGGCCCACATCGAGCGTGCGCCGGCGGCATGGATCGAGGGTCAGGTCATTGAAATGAACCGCAGGGGCGGCAACGCTTTCCTCACTCTTCGTGATGTGGATGCAGAAATTTCCCTGCCCGCGTCTGTGTGGTCCACCGTTTTGGACCGGCAGAAGATACCTCTGGAGCGCGGATCCCGGGTGGTGGCGCTGGTCAAAGCTGACTTCTGGGTGAAGACCGGTCGCCTGAACATGTCCGTCAAGGACATCCGTCCGGTGGGACTCGGTGACCTTCTGGTGAGGATCGAAAGGCTGCGTCAGGCGCTGGCCGCCGAAGGCCTGTTTGCCGATTCCCGGAAGCGCAAGCTGCCGCTGCTCCCCCACCGCATCGGCCTGATCACCGGCAGGGACTCGGATGCGAAGAAAGACGTCATGCGCAATGCCGCCTTGAGATGGCCCGCCGTTGAGTTCGACGTTCGGGAAGTGGCCGTCCAGGGCAACACCGCCGTCGCCCAGATCATCGCTGCATTGAAGAAACTGGATGCCGATCCCCACGTTGATGTCATCGTGCTCGCCCGCGGCGGTGGTGCCCTGGAAGACCTTCTCCCCTTCAGCAATGAGGACCTCATCCGTGCCGTCTCAGCAGCAACCACGCCGGTGGTCAGTGCCATCGGACATGAAGCGGACCGACCCATCCTGGACGATGTAGCGGATCTGCGCGCCTCCACACCCACGGATGCCGCCAAGCGGATTGTCCCCGATGTCGCAGAAGAGCTGGCCATGGTCCGCCAGGCGAGGGACCACCTTCGTCGTGGAATCAGCCGCCTGGTGGACCGGGAAACAGACAGGCTCCATTCCCTGAAGTCCAGGCCGGTCCTGGCATCACCGGCTTCCATGGTGGACGCCCGGGCGGAGGATATCCACCGCCTGCAGCGCAGGACGCATTCCGCGGTCAGCACAGCAGTCGTGCGGGCATGGGACCAAGTCCACCACTTGCGTGCCCAGGTCCGCGCACTGTCGCCACAAAAGACCCTGGACCGCGGTTACGCCGTCGTCCAACTCGTTGGGGAAGACCAGGCGGGACACCACGTAGTCAGCAGTCCCGAGGAGGCACCGGACGGGACAGCACTGGCCGTTCGAGTGGCCCACGGGAGATTCACGGCCGTCTCCACGGGCCACGTTGAACGCCGTGACCCCTGAATCCGCTGCCACTGAACATCCACGTAAGGACATCATGACTGAAAACAACGCAGCCGCCTCCGGATCCTTGGACGGCTTGAGCTACGAAGAAGCGCGCGAACAACTTGTGGCCGTGGTCAGCCGCCTCGAGGCAGGCGGCGCCAGCCTCGAAGAGTCCCTGGCCCTCTGGGAGCGGGGAGAAGCCCTCGCCAAGCGCTGCGAGGACTGGCTGGAAGGCGCCCGGAAACGTCTGGCGACAGCCCGGGACGCAGGGAACGACGGCGGTACGTCACCGGGCGCCCCGCAGTAGCCGCAAGGCCAGTAGCCGTATGGCTCTAGGACTGTGCTACGAGCGCCCGCTCCGCCGCGACGTCGAAGTCGGCCTTGGGCCAGTCCAAATCCAGGCCTTCCAAAGCTTCCAGCAGCAGCTGTTGAACGGCAATCCTCGCGTACCACTTCTTGTTGGCCGGTACCACGTGCCATGGCGCGACATCCGTTGAGGTCTTGTCGAAAGCAATACTGTAGGCGGCCATGTAGTCGTCCCAGTAGGCGCGTTCCGCGAGGTCGCCCCGGCTGTACTTCCAATGTTTGGCGGGGTCGTCCAGTCGGGCGAGGAGCCGCTCCTTCTGTTCGTCCTTGCTGATGTTCAGCATGACCTTGACGATCGTTGTGCCCTGTTCCGCAAGGCGCGCTTCAAAGTCGTTGATTGCCGCATACCGCCGCTCCAACTCCTTGCCATCGGCCCAGCCGTGCACGCGATGGATCAGGACGTCCTCGTAATGTGAGCGGTCGAAAACCCCCACCATTCCCACTGCCGGCACCTCCTTCTCGATCCGCCACAGGAAGTCATGGGACTTTTCCTCGTCAGTGGGGGCCTTGAAGGCAGCCAGGTGAACTCCCTGCGGGTCCATGGCGCCCACCACATGGCTCACGATTCCGCCCTTGCCCGCAGTGTCCATGGCCTGGAGTATCAGTAAGAGCCTCTTGGAGCTGCCGAATTTGCCCTCGGCGAAGAGCTGCTCCTGCAGTTCTGCCAGGCGGTCGTCCTGAGCGTCGAGCAGGGCTTTTCCGTCTGCTTTGGTCCCCGAATAACCGGGGGTGGATTGAGGATCTACACCTGCCAGCGAAAATCCGGGCCCGACCCTCAGGACTTCTGCTGGACTCTTGGCGAACTCAACTACAGCAGCCATGTGGCGCACCCTTCTTCCCCGACCGCACCCTCGTGACGCGGCTGTGAACCTCAGGCTAGTTGCCCGGGTACCTCGACAGGAAGTCCGCCATGCGGCCGATCGCCTCTTCAATGTCCTTGACGTTGGGCAAGGTCACCATGCGGAAGTGGTCCGGGCGGACCCAGTTGAACGCGCGTCCGTGGGAAACCAGGATCTTCTGTTCCTTCAACAGGTCAAGGACAAACTTCTCGTCGTCCCTGATGTGGTAGACCTCAGGGTCCAGCCTCGGGAACAAGTACAGGGCGCCCCTCGCCTGCTGGGTGCTGACGCCGGGGATGGCGTTGAGAAGGTCATAGGCCTTGTTGCGCTGTTCCAGGAGCCTGCCACCGGGAAGGATGAGATCGTTGATGCTCTGGTAGCCACCGAGTGCCGTCTGGATGGCGTGCTGGGCAGGGACGTTGGCACAGAGCCGCATGTTGGCCAGCAGGTTGATGCCTTCCAAATAATCCGCAGCGTCCTTCTTCGGCCCGGAAATCGCCATCCAACCGGCACGGTAGCCGCAGACGCGATAGGCCTTGGAAAGCCCGCTGAACGTCAAACAGAGGACGTCGTCCCCGGTCAGTCCAGCCAAGTTCACATGCACGGCGTCTTCGTACAGGATCTTTTCGTAAATCTCATCGGCGAACAACACCAAGCCGTGCTTTTCGGCCAAAGCCACAATCTTCTTGAGGGTCTCCTCCGGGTAGACCGCACCGGTGGGGTTGTTCGGGTTGATGACCACGATGCCCTTGGTTCGTGGCGTGATCTTGGCTTCCATGTCCTCAAGGTCAGGCTGCCACCCCGAGTCCTCGTCGCAGAGGTAGTGCACGGGGCGGCCGCCGGCCAGGGCAACAGAGGCAGTCCATAACGGGTAGTCCGGGGTGGGAATCAGGACCTCGTCCCCGTCGTCCAGCAGTGCCATGAGGGACATGGTGATGAGTTCGCTGACCCCGTTGCCGAGGTAAATGTCGTCCACGTGGATGTTCTGGATACCGCGGGTCTGGTAATACTGGGAAACGGCCGTTCGGGCAGAGAATATGCCTCGGGAATCGCTGTAGCCCTGGGCATTGGGCAGGTGGCGGATCATGTCCACCAAGATGGCGTCAGGCGCTTCAAAGCCGAAAGGGGCCGGGTTTCCGATGTTCAGTTTGAGGATCCTGTGACCCTCCGCCTCCATCTGCTGGGCGGCCTGAAGAATCGGTCCACGGATGTCGTAGAGGACATTATGAAGCTTGGTGGACTGCTTGAAATTCGCCATTCCTCAAATATGCCACACGGGTGATGTACTTCAGCTGAGACTTGACTCACATATACGACGACGGCGGTGACGGTCCCGCGCGGGTCCGTCACCGCCGTCGTGCGAGGTCTTGTTGTGCGGCTACTTGACGATGCCCTTGTCTTTCAACCAAGCGGCTGCGGCGTCCTTGGGCGACTGCTTCTGGTCGCCGCTGACGGCCCGGTTCAGGTTGATCAGGTCATCGGTGGTGAGGATCTTGGAAACATTGTTGAGCGCTTCCTTGGCTTTGTCGGTCATCTTGGACTTGTTGTAGAGCGGCAGGACCTGCTGGGCCTTGAAGTTGTTCTTGGGGTCCTCAAGGACAACGAGGTCGTTGTCGACGATCGAAGGTGTGGTGGTGTAGATGTCAGCCACCTGGACCTTGTCCTCCAGCAACGCCTGCAGCGTCAGGTTTCCACCGCCGTCGCTGAACGGCTGCAGGCCCTTGAGCTCGCAGTTGTAGTTCTTCTTCAGGCCCGGGAAGCCGTACGAGCGGGTCTCGAAGGTGGCCGGAGCTGCCATGGTGAAGTCCTTGCAGACCTTGGCGAGGTCCTCGATGGACTTCAACTGGTACTTCTCAGCAGTGGCCTTGGTAACCACCATGGCGTCCTTGTCCTCCGCCTTGGACGCATCCAGGACACCCAGTCCTTCGGGAAGCTTTCCGGGGAGGGCCTTGTAAACGTCCTCGGCCGAAACTTCGGTGGCTTCAGTGTCCACATAGGAAAGGAGGTTACCCGAGTAGTCAGGGACGAGGTCCACAGAGCCATCCTGCACAGCCTTGAAGTAAATCTCACGGGAACCGATGTTCGGCTTGGACGTTGCCGTGAGTCCTGCTGCGTTGAGGGCACCGACATAGATCTCGGCGATCACCTGGCTCTCGGGGAAATCGGCCGAGCCGACTACCAGGGAACCGCCGCCGGAAGAGCCACTGGGCGCGGCGGAGGAGGGATTGGACAGGGGGCTGCCACCGCACGCGCTCAAGGCGAGGGCCACACCCAGTCCGGCTGCAAGGCCGCCAAGACCACGGCGCGTAAGGGTCACTTGGACGGGTTTCTTCATGGTGTACCTCCTTGAACGGCAGCCCCGGCTGGAGCCGCGGCTGTGAGATCTTCGGCTGCCTTATGGCCGCCTTTTGAGTCGAGGGTAAGACCTGGTGAGAGGACCAGCCGTTGCACCGCGGCGAGGATCAGGTCCACGGCGATGGCCAGGCCGGCGATGAGCAACGAACCACCGAGCATCCGGGGGAAATCCTGCAGGACAAGGCCGTCGAACAGATAGCGGCCCAGTCCCCCCAGGGGCAGGTACGCCACCACGGAAACAGTAGCGATGACCTGCAGCACCGCAGTGCGGATGCCACCGAACATCACTTGCAGGCCGTTGGGCAGTTCCACCCGGAAAAGGATCTGCAGTTCAGTCATGCCTACGGCCCTGGCAGCGTCAACGACGTTGGCATCAACGCTGGAGATGCCGGCGTAGGTACCGGCCAGAAGCGGTGGCACCGTGAGGATCACCAAGGCCCACACCGGCGGCATGAGACCGCTGCCGGCCAGCAAGGCAAAAAGGACCAGCAAGCCAAGAGTGGGCAGGGCGCGGAGGGCGCCGGCCACAGCAACCGCCACAACACGGCCCCGTCCGGTGTGACCAATAAAGAGGCCCACGGGAATGGCGATCACCGCGGCGATGAGCAGCACAAGGCCGCTGTATTGCAGGTGTTCGAGCAAGCGGGTGGGAATGCCGCCGCTTCCGTTCCAGTGTTTGGGGTCGGCGAGCCAGGCGAGGGTATCGGCAAAGATATTCATGCCGACGCCCCCGGATCCGGACGAAAACCTGCGTGTGCCACGGCCGGCCCGCTTTTGGGCTCCGTAGCCAAGGTGGCGGCGTCAGCGCTGGAAGGCTTACCGCCCGCCGCCCGGGTCCAGGGCGTCAGGAGCCGCTCCAGCACCACAAGGACAGCATCCATCAGCAACGCCAAAACGAGAATGGCGAGGATCCCCACCACAACTTCGGTGATGAAAGTCCGCTGCAACCCGTCGGTGAAGAGAACGCCCAGGTTGCCCACCCCCAGCAGGGCCGCGACGCTGACAAGGGAGATATTGCTGACGGACACCACCCGGAGCCCGGCGAACAACACTGGCAAGGACAATGGCAGGTCCACTTGGAAGAACCGGGCTGTTGGCTTGAAACCCATGGCAATGGCTGCGTTGCGGAGGTCGTCGTCCACGGAGTCGAACGCGTCCATCGCCGCCCGGACCAGCAAGGCAACAGCGTAGATGGTCAGCGCCACCACCACATTCAGGGGGTCAAGGATCCGCGTTCCCAGAATGGTGGGAAGAATGATGAACAGCGCCAGCGATGGAATGGTGTAGAGCAGCGACGTGGCGGTAGCCACCACTGAGCGGAGGGTGCTGTTCCGCCGCGCAAGCTGCGCCAAGGGAACAGAGATCACCAGTCCAAGAACCATGGGAATGACCGCGAGCACCAGGTGCTGGCCGGCCAGTCCCAGAATCATTCCAATGTTGGCAAGGAACCACTCCATCAGGTGGCGTCCTCCCTGTGGTGCCGGACTTCCTCGATCAGGGCCAGGACTTCCGGAGCCTTCAGGACTCCGGCGACCCGGCCGTCGTCGTCCACTGCCACCCCAAGGCCCGACGGCGACGACAACGCAGCGTCCAAGGCGCGGCGCAGCGTGTCCCCCTTGCGGAAGAGGGAACCGCCAGGGACCAGCCCGGCGCCGTCACGCGGCGAGGACCACCCAAGCGGGCGGGACTCCTCGTCCACTACCAAGGCCCACTCCCCCGAACGACGCCCTGCGCTGTGGCCGTCGGTGGGCTTGACCATGGTCACCGGGTGCAGCGTCACGGAATCTGCTGCGTTGAAGGCCAGGTGCCGGAAACCGCGGTCACGTCCGACGAAGGAGGCCACAAAGTCGTTGGCCGGCGCCCTGAGGATTTCCTCCGGGGCGGCGTATTGGGCCAGCTTGCCGCCCACTGCAAAGACAGCCACCTTGTCACCGAGCACGGTGGCCTCATCGATGTCATGCGTGACGAACACGATGGTCTTGGCAAGTTCGCGTTGCAGGCGCAGCAGCTCCTGCTGCAGTTCATCGCGCACCACGGGATCCACGGCGCTGAACGGCTCGTCCATCAAGAGGACAGGCGGGTCAGCAGCGAGCGCGCGGGCAACCCCGACGCGCTGCTGCTGACCACCCGAGAGCTGGCTTGGGTACCGCTTGCCCAGAACTGAAGCCAGCCCGACGACGTCGAGCAGTTCGGCCGCGCGTTTGCGCGCAGCTGCCTTGGGGACGCCGTTAAGACGCGGGACCGTGGCGATGTTGTCCAGCACGGAGCGGTGCGGCAAGAGACCCGATGACTGCATGACGTAGCCCATGGAACGGCGGAGCTGGGCCGCCGGAACCTGGGACACGTCGTCGCCGGCTACGGTGATGGTTCCGCTGGTGGGTTCGACCATGCGGTTGATCATGCGCAGGGAGGTGGTCTTGCCGCAGCCTGAGGGCCCCACGAACACGGTGATGGCACCTTTGTCGATGGACATGGTGAGAGCATCCACCGCAGGTTGCCCGCCCTGGTATTGCTTGGTCACGCTCTGGAACTCAATCATGGCTTCGGCCATACCCGGGCTTACCTATCTGTGGTCGAGAACATCGGTAGAGCCTGATGATCATATGCACTCTTATTACTTGGCTGCAAAGCAATCTTCACCCAGCGTAGCCAGCACCACCGACGATGTCAGCGGCGGCACGAATTCCGTAATCAATCGGCAATGTTTCATCTTTTCCGTCGTTTGTCTCCCCTGCCGGACCGCTCTGCGGCCTGGTCATGTTTGTAACGCTCGACGGCGCGTTGGCCCCTGTCTGCCGACATCACCTTCTGGTGCCACTCACGCTGGTACGCCCGCCGGGCCGCGGCGTCATGTTTCCGGTTGAGGGCGGCCAGCTCGCGTTGCAGCTTGAGGTAGCTGGCCCATCGTCGAGGATCGAGTGTTTCTTCCGCCAGTGCCTCCTGCACCGCGCAGCCCGGCTCTGCCTGGTGGGCGCAATCGGCAAAGCGGCATTGGGCAAAGAGTTCTTCGAGGTCACCGAACATCTCCTCCATCCCGTCCTCCGCATCGAAGAGCCCGAATCCGCGGACCCCGGGCGTGTCCATCAGCACGGCGCCCCCGGGAAGGGGCACCAATTCCCGTGCGGTGGTGGTGTGCTTGCCCTTACCGTCACCTGCACGAACGGCGCCGGTTTGCTGGACATCATGGCCTGCGAGCGCGTTGATCAGGGTGGATTTCCCGGCTCCGGAAGGGCCAAGAAGTACCAGCGTGGCGCCGTCGGGAACGTGCCGTATGAGTTCGTCGAGTCCATCGCCGTGTTCGGCCGAGGTGGTGACCACCTCCACGCCGGCGGCTTGCTTGATCACTTCCCCCACGACGTCATCGGCCACGTAGGCCAGGTCTGCCTTGGTGATGACCACCAGTGGCGTGGCCCCCGAATCCCACGCAGCCACAAGGGTGCGTTCCAGCCGGTTGTGGGTCAGGGGGCGGTCCACGGGGACTACGACCGCCACGATATCGATGTTGCTGCCAAGGATTTGCTCCTCGGACGAGGCTTCGAAGGCACGCTTGCGGCTTAACGCCGAATAGCGCGGCAAGACGTCGACGACGGCGGGCTCGCCCGCGCCGTTGTGGCCGACCCACACCCAGTCGCCGGTGGCCGGAACCAGTCCGTGGGTGGGGTAGGACAAATGGAGCAGGCCGTTGGCACAAGCCACCAGCACCCGGTTGCGGTCCAGGCGGACCACCCTGCCTGGGATGGCGTTGTCCTGGTTGCCGGGAGGCCTGTTGCCGGTAAAGAGTTCTGCTGTTGCGTCTGTGAAGCCATACTCCACGGGTCCGCGAAGTTGCATGGTGGTGCTGGATGAAGCGTAAGTATTCAATGAAATGCCTCTGCTGAGGCCCGGTTGCCTGCTACAGGCAGGCAGATGCCGGGACAGGGTGGGTGGTGTGATGACGGTGCGCCGCGTGTGGGGCGCGCAAAGTTATGGCAATCATCAAAATCCACCCCCTCAGGCATCAAGGCCGGCAAGATCAGCCGGCAACGATGCCCAGCCTAGCCAACCGTAGGGCAGCTTGGCTACCCCTGGGCGCTCGGCTTTCCATCCACCGGCCGCTCCAAGTGAAGACCCAACGCCGTATCAACCAAGGACACCCGGTTGAGCTTTTCGACGTCGTGCAAGGGCACCCACGCCGCGTGCGTCGTGGTGCCATCGACTTCATACGTCAGCTCCCCACCCACCACAGAGGCCTCATACACGATACGAAGGGCCTCGAAGTCATGCACGGACCCGTCCGGTCGCTCCTCCCCCGGCCAGTGTCCGACGTCGATCCCCAACATCCCATCGACCCTGGCCTCATAACCGGTTTCTTCCATGACTTCCCGTATGCACCCGTCCACCGGGTGTTCACCGAAATCCAGGCCGCCGCCGGGAAGCGTCCACCCTTCCTTGCCATCCTGTTTCCAGTAGGCCAGCAGAATCCGACCTTCCTTGACGATGACGGCGTAGGCTGCGGGACGGGTATCGAACTGCGGACTCATCGTGCCAGCATAATTGCCTTGGCCTGATCCTTACGTCAGTTCGGCTGCGGCGATGGGGCCCGCCTCTTCGGGGCCAAGGTCCGGTTCTTCACGGAGCTCGACGACGGTACCGGGCTTGAGCAGCTCCAGCACCTTGATGCGGTTGAGGCCGGCGTTCAACAACGGCGCCGGTGCATACAGGGTTACCTGCGGCCCCTTTTCCCAGTACCGCCCCAGCAGGAAGCCATTGAGCCAGACGAAGCCCTTCCCGGAATCGGGCAAGGCAATGTAGGTATCTGCGGGCGCCTCCAGTTCGAACTCCGCCCCGGCAAGGTCTTCCAGTTCCTCGGTCCCCCACTCGGTCAGGGCCACAGGAGTCTGTGTCCAGTGGAAGGTGTAGCGCTGGTTGATCAGCACCCCGCCCAGGATTCCTTTGCCCTGACCGGTCAGGGGTCCGTAGTTGATGCGGCCAAGGTTCTCCACCAAAATGTCGAGCTTGGCCGGGACCCCCGTGCCCGTGACCGGCAGCCCCTCGGCTCCCGTGACATCATCCAGCACCCCTGCGTATACGCCATCCACCCAGATGTAGGCACGGTCATTCAAACCGGCGATCTTCAACCGGCTTTCGCTGGGAGCACCAGCGCGGCCCGGCAGGATGGCATCGGCCGAGTACAGGACCATACCGGCGTCGAGTCCCAGCTGTTCGAAGCTCAGTGGCTTCACGCTGGTAACGGGCTTGCCGGCCGCGCGGGCCAGCTCCAGCAGCTCCGGGCCGGGTGTCAGCGGCAGCGACTGTGCCGGAACAACAGGAGGGTCCGCGAGCAATTCCACCGGGAGTTCGGGGGCGACTTCAATGCCCTGTGCCCGGAAGAACTCCTCCCGGAACGCGTGGAATTTAGGGGTCAGGGCGCCGTTCTCCGCGATGGGGGCATCGGAGTCGTAGCTGGTAACTGTTGGCTGGAGTTGCTTGCCGTCGTGGTTGCTGCCGGAGCCGAGGCCGAAGTTGGTTCCGCCGTGCGCCATGTACACGCAGACCGAGCCGCCAAGGTCCAGCATCTTGCGGGCTTCCAGGGCCGCATCCGCGGCATCGCGACGGTGGTGGTGCTCGCCCCAATGGTCAAACCAGCCGCCCCAGAACTCGACGTTGAAGAACGGCTCATCCGGCCGGCGTCGTTTCCATGTCTCCACCGCTTCGTCGCCGCGGCTTCCCAGCGTCGCCGTCGCCCAAGTGCCTTCCACTGAGCCGCCGTCGAGGAAGTAGTCCGTGCCGCCGTCGGCTGTGAACAGCAGTTCGGTGATGCCGCGCTCTTCCAGCGCCCGCCGGTTCCAGCGGATGTATTCGTGGTCATCGCCGTAGCTGCCGTACTCGTTCTCGATCTGTACTGCCACCACGGGGCCACCCGCGGAGGCCTGCCGCGAAGCGATGATCGGGAGCAGATGGTCGAACCACTCCTCGATGGCGGAGGTGAAAACAGGGTCCATGCAGCGCAGGCCAATCCCCGGAATACCCGTCAGCCACGAAGGGAAACCGCCGTTGTCCCATTCGGCGCAAATGTACGGCCCGGGGCGAACGATAACGTCCAGCCCTTCCTCCGCCGCGAGGTCGATGAAGCGTCCTACATCCCGCCAGCCGCTGAAGTCCGGCGCTTCGTCGCGCTTGGGCTGATGGAAATTCCAGGCAACGTAGGTGTCGACGGTATTGGCCCCCATGGCCTTGAGCCGACGCAACCTGTCCCGCCACAGATGGGGGTGGACCCGGAAGTAGTGGATGGCTCCAGCGAGGATGCGATACGGTTCACCCGAACGGTAAAGGACGGCGTCGTGGTAGCTCAAAAGGGCGTTGTTCACACGGAACAGATTAGCTCAATTTCCAACATTTATGCACAGGTGATGACACATGACCAATCTTGATACTTCCCCCGCACAGGAAGTCTGCCCCGCGGCCCCGGAAGGCCAAGGTCCTTGTGTCCAGCTGTGGCCCGAGCGCGAAGTTCCGTTGGGCGGCGTCCGAGCCATGAACGTCATGAGGACACTGCCACAGCGCGGACTCCCGACCGTCGGAGCATGGTGCTTCCTGGACAGCTTCGGGCCGGACCGCGTGGCGATGAGCGTCCTCCCCCATCCGCACTGCGGGCTGCAGACAGTCACGTGGCCAATGGAAGGTGCGGTGCGGCACCGTGACAGCGTGGGCAGCGATGTTGTGGTCCGTCCCGGCGAGCTGAACATCATGACAGCCGGCAACGGCATCTCCCACTCGGAGTTCTCAGTCCTCCCCGCAGCCGCAGACGGATCAAGCCCACTTGTGGGCGAACTGCCGGTGTCGCGCGGACTCCAGCTCTGGGTGGCCCTTCCGGATGAGCACCGCCACCGGGCGCCCTCGTTCGAGCAGATCCGGGACCTGCCCGTGGCTGTCGGAGATAGCTTCACCGCCACGGTCATGGTGGGAGAGTTTGCCGGCCAACGCTCCCCTGCCACCATGTTCAGCCCCATTGTCGGCGCGGACATCGTAGGTTCCGGCCAGCTGGAACTGCCTTTGCGGCCCGACTTTGAGCACGCGGTACTGGTCCTGGACGGCCAGCTGGTCATCGACGGCCAGGACATTGAAGCCGGGCCGTTGGCCTACCTTGGCGCGGGACGGAGCAACCTCACCGTGGAAGCACAGCCCGACACCCGCTTCATGCTGCTCGGGGGCGAGCCCTTCGGCGAAGACCTCCTCATGTGGTGGAACTTCGTGGGGCGGACCCATGAGGAAGTGGAACAGGCCCGCGAAGAATGGGAAGCGGAGGGACTGCTCGACGACGAGGCTGCCGCCCGCTCACGCTTCGGCTTCGTCCACGGACACGGACCCGACGCCGGCCCCGAAGCCGGACGCATCCCGGCTCCCCCACTGCCGGGCGTCAAGCTCCGCCCCCGCACCCGCGGCTGAGTTTTTGTACAGCTAATGCGCCTAAAAGGGCTTCTTAAGGTCATTAGGTGTACAAAAACTCGATCAGGGGGTTTGCTCAGCCACCAGTCGGGGAACGCCGAATACGGGATCCTGCTGGAGAATTCGGACATCCACAATGCCGTCCTCGGCCAGGGCAGCCTTGAACGCGTCCTGCAGAGGGGGAACGTTCATGCCCAATCCGCTGCCCAGGATCACGGGGCCATTCAAACCCAGCTGGCGAACGGCCTGGCTGGCAAGTTCGGCCAGGTCACGTCCCGCCTGCACCACCAGGGCCTGGCTGACCTCGTCGCCGGCATCCGCTGCCTCAACCACCAACCGGGCCTGCTGGGCCCAATACCGGCGGCCGGTCCCGGGTGAATGGAAAAGCGCAATCAGCTTGCCCGGCTCGTCCACGCCGCATGAGTCCAGCAGTGCGCGGCTCAGTCGGTCAGGTTCCAGGCCCTGGTTCATCCGTCGCAAGCTATGGCGCACGGCTTCCCTCCCAAGCCAGTAGCCGCTTCCCTCATCCCCAAGGAGGTAGCCCCAGCCACCCGCCCGGGCTTCCTCGCCGGCGTCGTTCTTCCCCCAGGCAGCCGAGCCCGTACCGGCGATGACGGCCACGCCCGTGCTGGCGCCACCGGCCGCCAGCAGCAGCCGGGAATCGTGCACCACAGTGATTCGCGCGCCCGGCACATGGGGTGAAATCAGGTCGGCGAGCGCCTGGGCGTCTTCCTCGGTATCGATCCCGCCGGAACCGGCGTACACCTGGTCGATGGCTCCGCCGCCGATTTTCCCGAACAACTCAGCAAGGTTGGCCGCCGCCTGCTCCTTGGTGACATTCTGGACGTTGGAGCTGCCAGCCGTTTCATCCCGCACGGGCTCGCCGTCATTGAACCTCACGCCACGCGTCTTGGTGCCGCCGATGTCGAGCCCGATGACGGTGCCGCTCGAGGCGGAGGCAGGGGAATGCGGGGCAGAGTCATGATTGTTCACCGTGAAAGACTAGCTTGGAGCGTCCGGAGGAGAAACCGACCATGCCTGATTCCCTGTTTGGCACACCTTTTATTGCGGCCCCCATGGCGGGCGGAACGTCAACGCCGTCATTGGTCCAGGCGGTGCATGAGGCCGGAGGCCTGGGCTTCCTGGCTGCCGGATACAAGTCCCCGGAAGCCATGACGGCGGAGATTTCCGTCGCCAGGGCACTGGGGATCAGGTTCGGCATGAACGTCTTTGTTCCGGACCGCGACGCCCTCTCGCCAGGGCCCGAAGCGCTCTCACGCTTGGAGGGGTACCGAGCGGAACTGGAACCCGAGGCCGCCCGCTACGGTGTCGCCGTTCCTCCGCTTCGGCTCGATGACGACGACGCGTGGCAGCAAAAGATCGACGCCCTTGTCAACGATCCCGTGGAAGTTGTCAGTTTCGCTTTCGGCCTGCCCGGACCAACGGTGGTCAAGTCCCTGCAGAAAGCCGGAACCCTGGTCATCACCAGTGTCACCAGCGTTCAGGAAGCCCTGGCCGCCGCAGAAGAAGGACCGGATGCCTTGGTTGTCCAGCACGACTCAGCGGGAGCACACAGTACGGCTTTCCTGGCGGACACTTCGGTAAACCCGGCAGCCGGTACGACGGCGGAGCTGGTCACCCAGGTGCGTTCCGCCGTCGGACTTCCGCTGATAGCGGCCGGCGCGGTCATGGACAGCGGAGCGCTGCGCGGGGTATTGGCCGCAGGTGCAGTAGCCGCCCAGATTGGCACGGCGCTGGTCCGCACGGAAGAAAGCGGCGCCCGGCAGACCCACAAAGACGCCCTGGGAGACCCTGCGTTCACGAGGACCGCCATAACCCGCGCTTTCACCGGGCGGTCTGCACGGTCATTGGTGAACGACTTCGTGCAGGACCATCAGGACGCCCCCGAGGGCTACCCCGCCATCCACCACCTCACGGCCCCGATCCGGGCTGCTGCTTCAGCGGCTGGCGACCCGCACCGGCTCAACTTGTGGGCTGGCACGGGCTGGCGCCAGGCGCGCACGGGATCAGCTCGGGACGTGGTCAGGGAGTTCCTGAACGGGCTCTGACAAGTTCGGCCAGAAGGTCTCCGCCCTCGGTCACCACCAATTCGCGGAACAAACGGACGACGTCGGGCTCGAAATTCCGCTCCCGCCAGGCAATGCCGATCTGGCGGAATGCCAGGTCCGAATCGATGGGCACCTCAACGAGCCCAAGTTCGGCCTCCGGCAGGAACTGTCCCGTCCCCGAGCCCGGCCCGGCAGGAGGCAGGATGCTGAACCCCAAACCGGCGGAGACCAGTCCTCGGGCCGAGGTGGACTCCTGGACCTCAAAGGCGATGCGTGGCCGGAATCCGGCTTCGCGGAGCAGAGCCTCTCCCAACGCCCGCAAGCCTACGCCAGCCGGAAGTGTCACGTAGGGATCATGCCGGAGCTCCGAAAGGTGCACGCTGGACCGGCCAGCCAACGGATGCCGGTAGTGAAGAACTGCCCTGAGCGGCTCGCGGTACAACGGGTGGGAGCGGATCCCCCTGCCCTCCGGAGCTATGGGCGCGGTCAACGCGAAATCCCTCTCCCCGCTTGCCAGCTGCTGCAGGCAATCGTCGCGGGGCCCCTGCCACAGCTCAAAGGCTGCGTGGGAATGCCGTCCGCGGAAGGCGCTGATCAGCAGCGGAAGGGTTGCTTCGCCGAACGTGTGTTGGAAGGAAACACCGATCCGCCCCCGCACGACATCGGATTCGTGGCGCACACGGTCCAAGCCTGCTTGGAAGTCCTCCAGTGCGGCGTCAATGTAGGGAAGCAGGGCCCTGGCGGCGGAAGTGAGCCGGATACCTCGGCCATCGCGGACCAGCAGGTCCATTCCCACGATTGCGCTGGCCCGCGCTATGGCTCTGCTCACCGTGGACTGTGGCACCCCGAGTATCTCGGCAGTCTCGGTCATGTGCTCGGTGCGGCCAAGTTCGGCCAGTACCGGCAGTAGTGGAAGAAGTTGGACAAGTTGCTGGTGATCCGGCTCCACGACATCCCTCCTGAATCCAGATCCATGCACGGTTGCATCAATTATATGTAATCCATGCATTGGAAGGGGTAGTTGCCATCGTCTTACTGTTGCCCGGTGAACAGAACGAGCCTCCAGCCGGCAAATGACAGTTGGCAGGGGCATGCCAAAGGGACCCGGGGGTACAGCCGCGTGCTGGCCGCCTTGGCGCTTGCCGGCGTCGCGACCTTCGCCCAGCTGTACTCCACGCAGGCGGTGCTGCCGCTCATGGCCGCCGATCTGCGCATCACCGCCGCGGAAGCCGCGCTCAGCATCTCGCTGGCCACGGTAGGACTCGCCGCCACAGTGCTGCCATGGTCCTTCGTAGCCGACAGGATCGGCAGGGTCCGTGCCATGGCGATCGGAATAGCGGCCGCAACGCTGCTGGGCTTGCTGGTTCCACTGGCTCCAACGGTTCCCGTCCTTCTGGGGCTCCGGATGCTCGAGGGCATGGCCCTGGGCGGCATCCCGGCAATCGCCATCGCCTACCTCAATGAAGAAGTCACCAAAATCCACACGGCGCTGGCCGCAGGGAGTTACGTTGCGGGTACAACGCTCGGTGGTCTTGCGGGTCGGCTGGTGGCGGGCCCTGTCGGAGAAGTCTGGGGCTGGCGGGCGGCAGCCCTCGCCGTCTCGCTGCTCGCCACCGTGTCCGCGGTCCTGTTCCTGATACTTGTTCCCAAGCAACGGCGCTTCACCCCTTCCCCGGCCATGGGATTCCGCGGTGCATTCCGGACATTGGCCGGACATTCACGCAACCCTAAGCTCGTCTCGCTCTACCTGCAGGCGTTCCTGCTTATGGGTGGCTTCGTGGCGGTCTACAACTATCTGGGCTTCCGCTTGCATGCCGAGCCCTTTGGACTGCCAGCCACCGTGGTCAGCCTGATTTTCCTGGCGTACCTTTCAGGCACCTTCAGCTCCCGGTGGGCTGCTGGCCTCACCACCAGGTTTGGACGACGAAACGTCCTGGTGGCGGGTATCGCCATTATGTCGGCAGGGCTGGCCTTGACCTTGGTGGAAAACCTCGCAGCCATACTGGCCGGGCTGGTCATTTTTACCGGCGGCTTCTTCGCCGCCCACAGCGTAGGTTCGGGCTGGACGGGTGCGATCGTCACCACGGGCCGGGCACAGGCGGCATCTCTGTACAACCTGTCCTACTACCTCGGTTCCAGCGTCATCGGCTGGGCCGGCGGGCTCGCCTTCCAGGGTTTTGGTTGGACTGCCCTGGCGTTGGGCGTCATTGCGCTTTCCTGCACGACGGCGGCAGTCACCTTGGTGGTGCACCGCACCCCGTGATTCCAGGCGCGCCTGGTCCTACAATCTGAGGCATGACACAGCTCGCGAAAGCACGGGACCTGTCGTCGCCGGAACGTTTGCAGGCGTTTACCGATGCCGTGGTGGCGATTGCTTTGACACTGCTGATCCTGCCCCTCATGGAAAGCGTTGGGGAATTGGCGGATCATCATGGAACCACTGCGCAATGGCTGGTCGAGGAGCAGTATGCCCTCCTGGGCTTTGCCCTCAGCTTCATCCTGATAGCCGTGTTCTGGACGCACCACCACCGCTTGTTCCGGCAAGTACGGAAGGTAGATGGGGGTTTGCTGTGGCTGACCGTGGCCTGGATGTTCTTCATCGTGGTGATGCCAGTGGCGACGTCGCTCTCCACCCAAATGGACGCCGACTGGGCGCAGCCGCTCGTGTACATCGGAACGTTGTTTGCCACCAGCCTGATGCTCCTTCTGGCACGCCTCTACCTCAGGGCGCATCCCGTGCTCCACACCATGGACCCGGAGGAGATTCGTTCCGGAATCCGGGCCGGGACAATTGTGGCCGGCCTCTTCCTTGTAGCGCTTTTGTTGGCCCTCGTCATTCCGTCGGCGGGCAACCTGCCCCTGCTAATGATGTTGCTCAGCGAGCCGCTCCAGCGGCTGGACCGGCGAAGGAGTCCCAACAAGGCGACACAACGATAGTCACCTGAAGAATTCACCAATTAGGATGGGTGAAAGGCAATTTCAGGAGGATCCGTGAGCAACCCCACGAAGAATGTTCGGTCAAGCACGGGCAGCGCTGAGCCGTTGGACGCGATCGACGAGCGAATCCTGGCAGCCTTGGTGGATGACGCCCGCATTTCCAACAAACAGCTGGCTGAACTCGTAGGCATCGCCCCCTCCACGGCCCTGATGCGTACACGCGCCCTGTCCGAGCGCGGCATCATTGAAGGTTTCGAAGCCGTTCTGAGCCTGCCTGCCATTGGACGCTCGGTGCAGGCACTGATCGCCGTGCGGCTTCGCGCCCACGACCGTGACCAGATCGACCGCTTCACAGCCCGTGTGCCCAAGCTTCCGGCAGTCATCTCAACGTTCCACACCACTGGTTCCGTTGACTACCTGCTGCACATCGCCGTCGCCAATACGGACGATCTCCGCAACTGGCTGCTGGACAACCTCGCCACGGACCCGGTGGTCGGCCACACCGAAACCACCATGGTGTTCCAACACATTCCCGGCAACCGGGGACCGCTGCCCGAGTAACCCGCTGAAGTACTGAGCCCGTCAGTCCCGGAGGGCACTCTTCAGCGACACAGCGGCCAGCATCAGCGCCGCAGCGCCGCAAAGGGCGGTGAAACCCACGACGGCGGCCTGCAGGCCCCAGGCCGTGACTGCAACTCCCAGCCCAATCACCGGAACGGCGCTGCCCAGGTACGTGATGACGTAGACCGTGCTGATGACCTGTGCGTGTCGGGCAGCCTCCACTTTTCCGGCGACGTCATTGAACACCTGCCTGAAAGCAATGCCTTGGCCTACGCCGGCCGTGATACTTGCCGCAACCAGCAGCCAAGGGCTCGACCACGCAGCGGCAGCTCCCACCAGGACCACGGAGACGCCGAGGACCGCCAAGGCCACGGGAACCACGAAACGACCACGCACTCCCAGCAATTGACTAAGTGCTGAAGCGCCCAAGGTAACCCCGGCAAGCACACCGATCAGTGGCCGTGAGTCTGCGTGGACCACCGTGGCGAAGTAGCCCGGTGCCAGGGACAAACAGAATCCGAAGACGGCGAAGCTCAGGAATCCTGTGGCGGCTGCCATCCAGAAGGCGCCTCTGGCGTTGCGGGAGATGGACGGTTTCCGCGGAGCCAGGACTTTGTGGGCCCTGGGGCCGTCCGCGGGAGCGATCGCGGGCCTGGCCTTGAGCAGCCACAGTGGAACAAGCGCTGCCAACAGCACTGCCGAATGAACGTAGTAGGGCGTCCGGGTGGGCTCCGGCAGGAGGGACAACAGCCCTCCGATGGCCGGACCTGCGGCCACGCCGCCTGCAGAGGAAAGCAGGGTGAAGCGGGAGGCCCAGTCCGGGCGTTGGGGCAGCAGCTCGCGCAAAGCCGCCGAGCTGGCTCCGGTAGCGAGCCCTACGGCGACGCCCTGCAGGGCCCTCCCTGCGGACAGGGAAAGCAGCGAATCGGCATTGGCGAAAAGCACCCCACCCACCAGGCCCACCAGGACTGCCAGCACCAACGCTGCCCGGCGCCCGATGTGGTCGGACCAGTGGCCCGCCAGCATGAGCACCGCGACCAAGGCCAGGACGTAGCTGGAAAAGGCCACGGTCACATCAAGTGATGACAAACCGATCCTGGCTTGGAGCAGGGGGTAGAGGGGTGTGGCCAGGTTCGCGCCAACCAACAGCGTAAAGATCACGACTCCTGCCAGGACCAGTCTGGCCGTGGTGGAGGCATCCCATCCCCAGCGTTCGGCGGTGGCCGGGCGCATGCGGAGTTCGCTCAAGACAGTCATTTCCATGCCTTCGGACTCGGTGGCCGGCAGTTGGTTCCTTGTGGGAGGTACTGCAGCGGCTAAGTATTGATGGCAATAGAATGCAGGAGCACTGACCCTCTTAAGCCTCATGAGGTGCAAAGATTGATCAAAATACTCAAAGAGGCAACCGCCGAGTGATCCGGAGTGACCATTTGAACACCCTCGACCCCATGGACCTGAAGATTCTCCTGGAACTCATCAAGGACCCCCGCATCCAGATAGCTGAACTCAGCGAAGGGCTGGGCATTGCCCGGAACACCGCCCAAAGCCGGCTCAAGCGCCTGCTCCGCACTGGCGTCCTGCAGGCCGCCGGCCGTGAGGTGGACCTCGAAAAGGTGGGGTACGACGTCGTCGCTTTCGTCACGATCGAAGTCACCCACCGCGAACTCGACGGCGTCATTGGCGCCTTGCGCCTGATCCCCCAGGTCCTGGAGGTGCATGAAATTTCCGGCCGCGGAGATCTGTGGTGCCGGGTGGTGGCTACCGATACCCACAACCTGCAATCGGCACTGCGCTCGGTCCTGCGTACCAAGGGGGTGATCCGTACTGAAACAGTGCTGGCCCTCCACACGCACATCCCATACCGCACGGAACCACTCATCGGACGGATGGCAGCAGCTCCAACACGCAACAGAAACGAGCAGAGCCCGGGGGCAGAGGCCTGAAGAAACTAGGATCGTAGGCATGGATTGGCTTTCACACATTTCCCAGATCAACTGGCTCGCTGTACTTCTGGCCTTCATTTCAAGCATGGTGATCGGCTTCGTCTGGTACATGCCGGCCGTTCTTGGACGCCGGTGGATGGAAGCGATCGGCAAAACCGAAGACGATCTCAAGAACATTGAAGGCGGCGCAGGAATCTGGGTGCCCATGATGCTTGCAGCCGCGGTGACCAGCATCCTCCTTGCCATCCTCATCAGCGCACTGGAACTGAACACCTTCTGGGCCGGTGGCTTCTTTGCCCTCATCGTTGCGGTGGTCTTCCGCGCCGGGGGCCACGTGATCCACAACGGCTTCGCTGGGCGCCCCTCGTCCGTGACGGTGATCGATTCGGGCCACGACATCGTGGCAATGACTGTTGCGGGCATCATCATCGGAGCCATGCAGTAGCGTTCACCCTGTGACCATCATCGACAACGCCGTTTACGTGGACGGCGTCCGCACAGCCACCCCGCGCAGCCTCGAGCAAACCTTCGAGACCCTGGCCCAACACGGAGGCATGGCCTGGATAGGGCTGTACCGCCCCACTCAGGAAGAAATGGCTGCGGTGGCCCGGGAATTCGGCCTGCACCGGCTTGCCGTGGAGGACGCCGTCTCTGCTCATCAGCGGCCCAAGATTGAACGCTATGACAGCAGTTTGTTCACTGTCCTGCGTCCGGCCAGGTACCTGGACGACACGGAATCCGTGGAGTTTGGAGAGCTGCACATCTTCACCGGCCCCAACTTCGTGGTGACGATCCGCCATGCAGAAACCGGTGGAGTTGCCCGCGTACGCCACAGGCTGGAAGCCCGGCCGGATTTGCTGTGCCACGGGCCCGAGGCCGTGCTCTACGCGCTCCTGGACCAAGTGGTGGATGACTACGCACCGGTGGTCGCCGGCCTCGAGAACGACATAGACGAGATCGAAGACCAGCTCTTCAGCGGCGACAGCACAGTATCCCGGAGGATCTACGAACTCGCCCGCGAAGTGATCCAGTTCCAACGGGCCATCCAGCCCCTGCCGGACATCATGTCGCTCCTGGAGAGGGGCTTTGAGAAGTATGGCGTGGACATCGAACTGCAGCGCTCCCTCCGCGATGTCGAAGACCACGTGCAGCGTGTCATATCCCGGGTCAATTCCTTCCGGGACCTGCTGCAGAACGCCCTGACCCTGGATGGGACACTGACCGCCAACCGGCAAAATGAGGCCAGCGCAGCCCAAAACGAGCAAGTCAAGAAGATCTCCTCTTGGGCCGCCATCCTCTTCGCGCCATCCTTCGTGGCCGGCATTTACGGCATGAACTTCGACCACATGCCCGAGCTCCACTGGACCTTCGGCTACCCCATGGCCATTGGCCTCATGGTGGGCGCGGCGATGCTCATGTACGTGATCTTCAAACGCAAAGGGTGGCTGTGACCCCTCTGTTGAGGCCAGCCCCACGTGCTGTCCGGGATACCGCCAGGACGTTGCTTGAAGGAATAGCCCTCGACGCCGGACGCTCGGGCTTTGCGCTTGAAGAAAGCCAGCGGCAAGCAGCCGGGCGGCTGGCGGCCTTGGGCGCGGAAGTGACGGTCCGGCGTCGTACTCTCTCCCGCAAACCGCCACGAAGCCTCTACCTCCACGGCCCGGTGGGGCGCGGCAAAACGTGGTTGATGGACAGTTTCTTCGCTCACTTGGACGCCCGTAAACGGCGTGTCCATTTCCACGACTTCTTCCGCAAGCTTCACGCCGGCACCCATGGCTCCGCCACAGGCCACGCAACGGCCATCCAGCAGTCGGTGGATGCGCTCCTTGATGGCATCGACGTGCTCTGCTTTGATGAGTTCCACGTCCATGATGTTGGTGACGGCATGTTCATTGCGCGTCTCCTCCGCACCGCCGCGCAACGGCGCATCCCTTTGGCGGTTACGTCGAACTACGCACCGGATGATCTCCTGCCCAACCCGCTCTGGCATGACCATTTCCTGCCCACCATTGCGGCCATCAAGGAGATGATGGACGTTGTGAAGATTGATGGTTCGTCGGATTTCCGCCGCTTTCCCTCAACCGGCTCACTCGGGACCCTGGGATTCGAGTCCTTCCGGGCAGGACGGATCGTGACGCCAGGCACGCCCCGGCAGCTGGGCAGGCTTGGCCTGTTCACCCCGTCCGCCTCGCAAAGCCGGGTGTTGACGCCCACCACCCAACCGATCGTGGTCAAGAACTCCGATCCAGAGGTCCTTTGGGTCGCATTCGAGGAGTTGTGCGGCGGGTTGACCTCCACGTCCGACTATCTGGTCCTGGCTGAAACGTTCACCACCTGGGTGATCGACGACGTCCCCTCCCCGGCAGGGGCCGATGCAGCATCAGCTCCGGCATGGCAACGCTTCAGCAACGTGGTGGATGTGTTGCACGATCAGGACATCACTCTCTTCCTCATAGGCCGCGGGCCCTTGGACTGGGACATCGAGGCTGCAGGAAGCGGACTGCCGGTGGATCTCGCCCGCATTGCAAGCCGTCTGTCCCTGCTGGGCCGTTCACAGCCGGAGGATGACGAGGCACAAGAAGAGGTCGCCGGAAGCTGAGCCTCCGGCGACCTGCAAGTGCTTGTAGCCAGGTTCTTCTACAGTGCTCCGCCGGCAGCAGAGGGTGCACTGGCGTCATGCCCACCATCACCCACGGCTTCACGGGCAACGTAGTTCTCAATGTCAAAAAGGTTCTCGGCACGCTCGGTGATGTTGAGCAACGTGGTCATCGATGCCACCTCTTCCACCTGCTCCTTCAGGAACCACAACATGAACTGCTCACCCAGGGCGTCGCCCTCGGCGCGGGCAGCACGGAACATCTCCTCGATATTCCGTGTAACTTCCTTTTCCTGCTCCAGGGCCAAAGCGATGGGTTCCTTGGCGTTGCTGAAGTTATTGCGGACAGGGGCAATACCCGGAATCTCTACATGAACGTTGCGGTCCAGCATGTACTGGACCATCATCATGGCGTGGTTGCGTTCCTCCAGGGACTGGCGGTAGAAGTGCCGGGCAAGCTGCGGCAAGTCTTCACCGTCAAAGTACACAGCCACGGCGATGTACTGCTGGGAGGCTGCAAACTCGTTGGCAACCTGGGCGGACAACAGTTCATTGAAAGTTTTGTTAGCCATGGCTCGATCCTACAGCGGCGTCGCTTCGCGCCGCGGGGTGGAATTAACCACTCTTCACGGCAAGAGAAAGCAGAGGCCTACACCTGCCGCGGCGGCCAGAACACTGGCCCCCATGGACCCCAGACCGTTGAGAAGGGCCAGTCCGGCCCTGCCGCTTTGGACCAGGCGGATCGTTTCCAGGCTTGCCGTGCTGAAGGTCGTGTAACCACCTAGGAATCCAGTCCCCAACACCAGGTACAGGGACTCGGGCGCTTCTCCGCGCATCATCAGTCCTGCCAGGAAACCGAGCACCAGCGAGCCCGAAACGTTGATGAGGATGGTGCCCCACGGGAGGGCAGTCTTCACCTTTGCGCGGATGAGGCCGTCCACCAGGAACCTGGCTGCGGCACCCACTCCCCCGGCGAAGCCAAGAAGCAGGACCGTCACGCTCCGGCCCCCGTTGTCAGGCGGTGATGCCACGCGCCGAGCCAGATTCCGGTGGTCGTGGCGGCAGCCCCACCCAGGAGACTGGCGGCCAAGTAACCGGCAGCGGCAGGGACGGCGCCGGCACCCAGCAAGTGGACCGCATCCACCGCAAGGGTGCTGTAGGTGGTGTAAGCGCCCAGGAACCCCGTACCCAAGGCGAGCCGAACGACCCGGCGACTTCCGACGTCGGGCCCTCTGCGGGCGAGCCCCTCGAGAAGGGCACCAAGGGCCAGAGCCCCGGACAGGTTGATGACCAGGGTGGGCAGGGGCCAAGCGCCTGGCGCGGGGATCACCAGTCCCAAGCCGTAGCGTGTGAGCGCCCCCAACACCCCGCCCGCGGCGACGATGCCCATGAAGCCCCAGTGCAGATGTACGGGACGTTTGGACTTAGTCATCGTCGTGCGGGATCCGCGGATTCACAGGGATGACCAGCACGGGACGGTCCTGCCGGTGAAACAAATGGCGGGCCACCGACCCAGCGGTCACGTCCTTCAGTGTCGCGGTCAGGCTGTGCTCGCGCGTGCCCACCACGATCATGGACGCGCCGACGTCCTCCGCCTCTCGGGCAAGGGCCTTCGCAGGCTCTCCCGCCAGCGGCACCAGAGTCCATTGAACGTCCTTTTCCTGAAGGTGTCCGGCAATGACCTCCTTCAGCGCCTCAACGACGTCGGGAGCGTCGCCCTCCACACCGTCAGGATCAATCGGAGCCGCAGGACCACCCGTGGTGCCATCCACGGGATACACGGTGACATCCGCGTAGCCGAACACCAGAGGAAGGCCTGCACTGGCAGCCACCCGGGCCGCCTGCTCCAGCACCACCGGATGCTGACCAGGCATGACGCCAACCAAAATGGGGCCGATCATGCCGCCGGATACCTCACGACGGCGGGCAGGAGTCTCAGTCACAGGGCAAGTCTACGGCGCGGCAGCTGGGCGACCGCGTGGTCAGCGGCTGTGTCGGCGGCCTGTCAGCATGGACACGAGCAACGGGATCAGGGACATGACCATCAGGACGTTCCCCAGCACCACGTCACCGTTGCGGACTATGGATCCCGAAATCAGCAGCGCCCCAAATGCCACCGCGGCCACCGCCGTGCGGACCAGCCGGATCAGGCGCGCCAGCTGACGTTCGAGCTTGCGGTTGGACACCTGCAAGGAGCCGTCCTCAATCCGGGTGATCAGTCCATCCAGCCGTTTGGGGAGGCGGAAGGCCAGCGTCGCGGCGTCGAGCGTCTGGGAGGCAATGTCGTTCACCAGGTTGCCGCGTTCATCGCGCAACAGTTGAGCGGCGTAGAGCTCCACGGAATTCCACAGGTTGAAGCGCGCGTCCAGCGAACTGCAAACCCCCGAGGTCAAGGACATCGCACGGATGATCAACAGGAAGTTCTCCGGGAGCTGGAACGGAAGTGCGCGGATGACGCTTCCAAATTCGACCCCGAAATCGCGAAACTCCCGGGGGTCCACGTCGCGAAGCTCGGCAAAGCCCATGCCACCAAAACGGGCGAACAACTGGGTCATGGCCCGTTCAAGCTCGCCGGCGTCGGCCGAGGGCATCAACACTCCGACATCACTGATCGCAGCAACCAGCCCCTTGCCGTCCCGGGAGGCGGCAGCGATCAGAAGCTTGCGAAGCCCTGCCCGCGTCTTCGTAGGAACCTCCCCCATCATGCCGAAGTCAATGAAGGTCAGCTTCCACGGATGGTCGGCAGTGCCGTTGTTGGGGGTCACGAAAATGTTGCCCGGGTGGGGATCGGCGTGGAAAAAGCCATTGGTGAAAAGCTGGTCAAACATCACCGATGCAAAAACGGGTGCGACGGCTGAGGGATCGATGCCGGCCAACCGGAGCGCCTCGGCGTCGGTGATCTTGATGGCGGTGACGTCCTCAAGGGTGAGCACCCGGCGCGTCGTCCGCTCCCACACGACTGCGGGCACAGTTACCCGGGCATCATGGGCGAAATCCGCGCCAAAGCGTTCAGAGTTGGCCGCCTCATTCAGGTAGTCGATCTCCTCCAGGCTGGTCTGGGCAAACTCCTTGATCAGCGCGGGAACGTCGGCGCGGTCGGACACGATGCGGATCCGGCTCAGCCAACCTCCCACCTTGCGCAGGGCGGCGAGATCAATGTCAACGATGGTCTGTATACCTGGGCGCTGGACTTTGAACACCACGCTGCTCAGCCCGGTGTCTTCGGCATTGCCCGGAAGGAGCTTGGCCCTGTGTGCCTGCCCAAGGGAAGCGGCCGCGATGGGCGTCTCCTCAATGGAGGCGAACACGGCCTCCAAAGGCGCCCCGAGTTCGGTTTCGGCAAGTTCGCGGATAGCCGGGAACGGTACCGGCGGCACCTCGTCCTGGAGCCCTTCCAGTTCCATGGTGATCTCCGGAGGCAGAACGTCCAGGCGCGAGGACATGAATTGACCCACCTTGATCATGAGGCCGCCAAGTTCCACCGCAAGTTGATGGAAGCGTTGGGCAAAGCGCCTCATTCGCCGTGCACGATTGCGCTCAGTCAGCCGGCGCAGGCCGAACCTCGGCAGGAAAAGCTCGAACCACCACGTCACCGCTAGATGCCAGGCGGCAAAACGGAGGATGCGACGGTAGCGAGCGCTTGCACTCACGGCGCCAGGGATATCCCCTGCCTGATCACGTCGATCCGACGCCACCCCTCAGTCCTGCGCGAGGATCGAGTACAGCCGGCGGCGTGCTTCTTCGAGCACCGTCACCGCTTCCCGAACCTGTTGGGGCGTGCCTGTCCTGCCTACTTGGGCGGCAGCTTGGGCAAGTTCCACGCCGGCTTTGGGTAACGCGGCGAACCCTGGGCCCGACGCAGCACCTACTGAGCCCCACGGTGCGGATGTTTCGGAGCTTGCCACATCCTCCCTGCCCGCTTCGGTCAGCGCATAGATTTTGCGACCGTTCGATTCCTCCGAACTGACGAAGCCCTCGTCCGACAGGAGTTGAAGGGTGGGGTAGACCGAACCCGCACTTGGTTTCCAACTACCCCCGCTGCGCTCCTCGATCTCCCTGATGATCTGGTAGCCGTGCATGGGCCGTTCGGCCAGGAGGGCCAGAATCGCAGTCCTTAGTTCACCGCGTCCGGCCCGCCCTTCGGAGCGCTTCTCGAATCTGGACCGGAACTCCTCCACGGCCTGCCACATGCCGTCGAAGTTGTTTCCCATAAAGCCGCTTGAATTGTGCATTGAGTCCACCTCATGACATTGCGAACGATACTGAACGATATAGCTAACGATATAGCTGGGACAGGACCAAAACAATGGATATCAGTCGGGAGGATCGGACGATGGGCGGCAAGTCCACCCGTTTGGTGCGGGCAGCTTTGCCTGAAAGCACTCATGGCAATAGCGTTGGCCGTGGCGATGTCCATGAAAGGGCGAAGAGTTGATCAGCGTACTGAGAGCCCAAGGTTCGACCGAAGACTTGTCCGGCATAGTGGGAGTCGCAGCCCGGGTGATCGACGCCCTGGGCGAATGGGGCGTCGGCCTGATGACGTTCCTGGAGACCGTCTTCCCACCCATCCCCAGCGAGGTGATACTCCCCCTCGCAGGCTTCCTCACGCAGCAAGGCAGCATGAACATTGTGCTGGTCTTCGTCACCAGCACCCTTGGTGCCTATGTGGGGGCGATATTCCTGTACTGGCTGGGCTACAAGGTCGGTTTGGAAAGGTCCATCTCGTTGCTTTCGAAACTGCCCCTGGTGGACAGGGAGGACTTCGAAAAAGCGTCCGCGTGGTTTGAACGCCACGGCAAATCCGCCATCTTCTTCGGCAGACTCCTGCCTGGCGTACGGAGCCTTATTTCCCTCCCGGCCGGGGCCGAACGGATGAACCTCCTGACGTTCTCCATTTTCACTATCGCCGGTGCCGGCCTGTGGAATGCCTTGCTGATCGGCCTGGGCTCCTTGCTCGGTACGCAGTACCACCTGATCGAGCAGTATTCCCGGTTCCTCAATTATGCGGTGTACGGGGCACTGGCCGTGTTTGTGGGCTGGCTTGTTCTTCGGAGTGTCAGGCGCCCGAAGTCAGCGAATCGCCGGTAGCCCGGACCATTTCCGCAGGAACAGGGCCACCAACAGGGCCGTCACCAGGCACAGCCCGGCGTTGACCCAGATGGCGGTGGTCACGCCGCCGAGCACCGCTGCGGCACTGTGGTTACCAATTGCCACAATCTTCGCAGTGAAGATGGCGCTCATCACCGGGATGCCCATGGTGATTCCGATCTGCTGGCTCATGGTTGCCAGTCCTGTGGCCATCCCCTGCTCGGTATCCGGTACTCCCGACGTCGCAGTGACCATAAAGCCGACGATGACCACCAGGTTCGCCACTCCGCCGATGAAGGTCGCCACCAGCAGCAGTCCAATGGAGGCAGGGTCGGCGCTCAGCAGCACCAGCACGCCGGTGGCAATGGCTTGGAGGATGAAGCCATACACGATCGCCTTCTTGTTCCCAAGCCTGCCAATGACCTTGGGACCAAGGACTCCGCCAAGGACCGTACCAAGACCCAGCACGGCGAACGCCAGACCGGCGCCGAGCGGGGTGTAACCAAGTACCTGCTGCAAGTACAGGGTCAGCAGGAAAACCAAGGACGTCTCGGTGACGAACGCCAGTATGCCCGCTATGTTCCCCCACGCCACAGTGGACCGCTTCAGGATGTCCAGGGGTACCAGCGGCGACGCGGCCCGGCGCTCGACGGCAACGAACGCAATAAAAAGCACGACGGCGGCCCCAAGGGAACCCAGTGTCAGCGGATCGCTCCACGTGTGCTCCGCCGCGTGCGTAAGGCCGAAAACCAAGGCCAGAAGACCCAGCGTGACCGTGATGGCCCCCGGCACATCCAAGCGCAACCTGGCAGCAGGCTTGCTTTCGGCCAGAACCATCGGACCAATGATGAGCACAGCGAGGGCCACGGGGATATTGATGAAGAACGCCCAGCGCCAACTGAGCAGATCAGTCAGGAGCCCGCCAAGAATGGCACCTGTGGTGAACCCTGCGGCCATGAGGGAACCATTGAGGCCCAAGGCCTTGTCCCTCAGCGGCCCTTCCGGGAACGAGGCAAGCAAGAGGGACAGGGCTGCGGGCACCACCATGGCAGTGGCCACGCCCTGGCCTACGCGGGCCATGAGCAGCACAGCCGGCGCCGAGGCAAGGCCGCCTGCCAGCGAGGCTGCACCAAGCAAGGCCATTCCCACGAGGAACATCCTGCGGCGGCCTGCGATATCGGCGACACGCCCGAACAGCAAAGTCAGCCCGGCGGCGCATAAGGCGAACGCCGTCGCGATCCATTGGAGGTTCTCCAAGCCGAAGCCGACGTCGGCGCCGATGGCCGGCAGCGCGACGTTGAGGATCGAGAAGTCAACGGCAAGGGTGAAACCGGCCGCAAGCAGGATGACGAGGGCAAGTCTTTGCCGGCCCGTCATCCGCCCGGCTGGAACGGCTGCACCTGAGGGCCGTCCGTCGGGTTCTGCTGCAACGTGCGATGTCATGGAAGTCCTTCCGTGGAGGTGGGGCTGCTGTTGCGCAGCATTTGGAAACTCCACTGTCATCGAACCCGCGCCACTCAACCACACCCCCTTGTGCCTACCCCTGACAGGGACAGGACAGCACCCAGGAAGACCGGCAGAATGGGGTTCATGAGCAATTACAGCGAACTTGGGGAGTTCCTCCGCGTCCGAAGAGCTGCCTTGCAGCCGGAGGAGGTCGGCCTCATCAACTACGGCATCCGACGCGTTCCCGGGCTCCGCCGGGAAGAACTGGCGATGCTTGCCGGGGTGAGCAACACCTACTACACCCGCTTGGAGCAGGGCCAGAGCACCAATGCCTCCGAGGCCGTTATTGATGCCATCGCCAGGGCCCTGAACCTGAACCGCGACGAGCGCAGGCATCTGTTCAACCTCGCCCGGCCGTCCAGCACCAAGCGGCGGCCATCGGTCCGGCCGGACAAAGCAAGGTCTGGAACCTTGCGGCTCATCCAGTCGATGCCCAGCACTCCGGCCATCGTCATGGGGCGTCGCAGTGAAGTGCTGGCGTGGAACCGGCTCGGACACCGCTTGGTTGCCGGTCACCTGGACTTCTTCGCGCCTTCGACGCCGGGCACCAGACCCAACATGACGCGAATGCTGTTCCTGGACCCCCACACCCGTGAGCTGTATTCCCGATGGAAGGACGAAGCCGCGCGGGCCGTGTCCTCACTGCGGTTGCTCGCTGGCCGCTCAAGCGAGGACCCTGAACTGGCGTCCCTTGTGGGTGAGCTGACCATGAACAGCGAAGAGTTCACCAAACTGTGGGCCCGGCACCCGGTGGAAAACTGCATGTCGGGCATCAAACACATGCATCACCCCGAGGTTGGCAACCTCGAGCTCCATTTCGAAGTCCTTGGGTCGCCGGATTCTTATGTACTCAGCTGACCCGGGATCTCCTGCAGCTGAGGCGCTTCAACTGCTGGCATCCGCACAGCCGGACACAGACCTTGAGGCGAACCGCCACCTAGGATCCAGGCGGCGTTAGTCCGCGTTCTCAGCTGAGCCGGCCCAACTGCTTGTAGACCGCGGCTGCCAGTGCAGGAATGAAGTTGCCGTCCTCGCCCCGCACCCAACGCTTTTCCACGGCGTTCAGGGGGTAGACCAGCATGTTGTTTTGCTCGGCGTGAAGCGCTAACTCCCGGCCGAGGGAGTCCTCGGCAACCACCCAGCGCAACGGCGTGGTCCGCGCCAGCAGCTCACCATAGGCGACGCCGGCAGCGTTACAGTACGGCTCCTGAAGCTCCGCATGAGTGCCCTCGGGGGAAGTCTGCCAGGTCGCGTACACCAGCTCATAAAACCCGGCCACGCTGGTGGGATCCTCGAGGTTCACTTTCGCCTGGTCCGCGAGTTTGATGTGGCCTGCGAGGAAAGCCTTGTGTTCGTCGCTGAGCTCGCTGTAAACCGGCTGCTCGAAGTCCTCGACGGGGGTGGCCTTTGTCCTCTTCCTGAAGAATCCCATGGAAGACAGCTAATCAGGTTTCCATGTCGAGAGCCGGGCGCCACACCAGCGGCAACGGGGTGAGGCAACTGAACAAAATGTGGAGCTAAGGAGATTCGAACTCCTGACCTCTTCGATGCGAACGAAGCGCTCTACCAACTGAGCTATAGCCCCCGGACCAGGTATTTCCGCCTGACCAGTGTCCCTAGGCTACAAACTTTCCCTGCGCTTTTCCAACCACGACACGAACGTCTCCGTGCCAACCGCGTGCTCCGCAACGAGATTGTGGCCGGCCCGAAGGAAAGCACCCATGGAACCCGGCAAAGGCACGCTGACAATCCTGCCGCGACTCCCTGTGACGGTCTTCCACTGCTCTGCCATCAGGCGCATGGGAAGCACTTCCGGCCCACCCACCGTCCGCAGCCGATGTCCGGTCGCCGGCGAACCCTCCAAGGCATCCGCCAGCAACTCCGCAGCTACATCGGCCGGTGAGATCGTCTGGAATGACACACCCTTGAACACCGGGATCAATCCCACACGGGCCCCGGCCGCGAAGATCCCGGCGACGAGGCCGTGGAACTGGGTTGCACGGACCACCACGGTTTGCGGCGAAGACCCGGCGTACTTGCGTTCCTTGGCAGCCTTGGAAACGTAATACGGGAATGTACTCAGATCGCAGTTGATGATGGACAGCAGCACGGCCCTCCGGACACCGCCCGCCGCCGCTGCAGCAAGAAGCCGCCCACCGCCGTCGGCGAATTGCTTTTGCGCCTTTCCGAACTGCCCTTCAAGGCAGTCAATAACGACGTCGGCACCTGCCAACGCGGCCGCCAGGCCCTCGCCTGTGGTGACGTCCCCGACAAAGTAGGTGGCGCCGTCGTGATGGCCTGCAGAACCCACAGCCGGGACATGGCGGCTAAGAACCGAAACCTGGTGCCCGGCATCCAACGCAAGCCGTACGACTTCGCGGCCAACCCTGCCAGTACCGCCGGCAACGCAGATGGGACCCATGCCGTCTTAGGCGCGGCGTCGCTGCAGAACATCGTCCAGGTTGCTCAGGGCGCTTTGGCCCTTGGGCGAAACTGCCGCTGCTTCAGCTTGTCCAGTCGACTGCTTCAAGACCGGCTTGCCTACGGGCTTCGGGGCCTCCGGGAGATCCAGCGGTTCAGGCGCAGGGCGCTGGGCCTTCGCTGCGTCAACGTAGGTGGGCTTCGGGACCTCGACGGGCTGCCAGCTGGCACCCTTCGAGTCTGCCGCGGCCTGCGCCGACTCGTCTCCTGCGGCTACAGCAACGGCCAACGCTGCCTGGCGCAGCTCCACGGCCGACAAACGGGCGCTCTCGCGGCTGTTGGCCTCGGCGTCGAAAACAGGAGTTTCCTTGGCGGCGACGGCAGGTTCCTTCGGCAAGTAGCGAGCAGGTGTGGGAATGGGCGATGCCTGCGCAGCCCGGCGTGCACGCCGTTCGCGAAGGTCGCGGAGGGCAAGCTTACGCAAAACAACGACGGCGACCACCGCACCGATGAACGAGACTACCGGCAACCAGACCGAGCCGGTGCCGAAGATACGCAAAATGCCGGAAACGACTGCCGTCACCAAGAGGACCAACCCTGACAGAGCCAGAGTCAGTCGCGCGTATCGGATGGTGAAGGGAGTGGTGGCGGGCTTGGTCGCCGACGACTCGGCCACACGGGATTCCTGGGGCGACGCCTGTGCTTTGCTGTGCATGGTCTCCATCGGTTTCTCCTGCTGAGGTGCCAAAGTCAGTACCACCCCTGCCTGCGGTTCGTCTGGTTCGTCGTCGAAAGCCTCTGCTGGAACAGCGGCCGCTTGGACTTGCTGGCGCCTGTTCCGCAAAACGTACGGCGCCACCCAGACCATCCACAGCGCGACAGTGACCACGAGTATCACTGAGCTGCTGAGAGGGAAGTCCACATTCAAAACCGTAGAAGCAAATCACCGGGGGTGGCGGCATTGAGGCCGGTGTGTCGTGGTCGAGTCCGCAAATGACTGGAGATAACGCCGAAAAGGCCTATGACCTGCCCGTTTGTCCCTTGAGCCACCTGCGCAGAAGGCCCTCCGGGACTTCCTCGGATGTCATGGCGAAGGATCTGTGGTCAGCCCACTGGCCATTGATGTGCAGGTACCTCTCCCGGTACCCCTCATCGCGGAATCCGAGCTTCTCCACCACCCGCAGGCTGGGCCCGTTTTCAGGCCTGATGTTGATTTCCATCCGGTGCAGGCCGAGCACAGTGAAGCAGTGGTCGGTCGCCATTGCCACCGCTGTGGGGGCGATGCCGCGGCCCGCCCGGTCCTTGTCCACCCAATAGCCCAAGGTGGCCATCATGGCCGATCCCCAAATAATCGAGGAAACCGTCAATTGACCCACGATGGCGGGTTCACGGAGGCCGGCCGTGCGTTCAACTATGACGAACGGCAAAGCCGTCGAGTGGCGGGCCTGCTCATTGAGGGATGCAACCATTTGGCGATAGCTGGGGAGGCGGCCACCCGGAGCCGGGTTGGACGCCTCCCACGGCGCCAGCCAATCACTGTTCCGCGAACGTACCTCGGACCATTCCCGCTTGTCGCGGTAGCGAATGGGCCGCAGTGCCAGGTCTCCGCATTCCAGCGTCACCGGCCAGATCGCAGAACCGTACATCCTTGTTACTGGGGAAGCGTTGCGGTGAACTTCGGCAGCCACTCGCGCAGCTCAGGACCGAGGTCCTCACGCTCGGCAGCCAGCTCGATGCAGGCCTTGAGGTAGCTCAGCTTGTCGCCGGTGTCGTAGCGTCGGCCACGGAAGACCACGCCGTACACGCCGTAGCCCTCTCCTTCACCTGCAGCCAGGACCTCAAGGGCGTCGGTCAGCTGGATTTCTCCGCCACGCCCCGGGCCGGTCTGCTCCAACACTTCAAAGACAGCCGGGTGCAGCACGTACCGGCCGATTACGGCAAGGTTCGAAGGCGCTTCTTCGGGGGACGGCTTCTCCACCAGCTGCTTGATGCGGACGTATCCGTCCTCGTCGATCTCCTCGACGTCGGCGCAGCCGTACGCGCTGATCTTGGAAGGCTCCACCTCGATCAGGGCCACGACGGAACCGCCCGTCTTCTGCTGGACTGCGATCATTTCGCTCAGGAGGTCATCGCGGGCGTCAATGAGGTCGTCACCGAGCAGGACGGCGAAAGGCTCGTAGCCAACGTGCTGCTTTGCACGAAGGACAGCGTGGCCGAGGCCATTCGGATCGCCTTGACGGACGTAGTGGATGTCGCCGAGGTTGGTGGCGGACTGGATGGCTTCGAGCTTGGCGGTGTCGCCCTTTTCAGCCAGGGTCGCTTCAAGCGCCGGCACCCGGTCAAAGTGGTCTTCCAGGGCTCGCTTGCTGCGCCCCGTAATCATGAGGACGTCGTGCAGGCCCACCTTGACCGCTTCTTCGACGACGTACTGGATGGCGGGCTTGTCGACCACAGGCAGCATTTCCTTCGGCATCGCCTTGGTGGCGGGAAGGAACCGGGTACCAAGACCCGCTGCGGGGATGACGGCCTTACGGACAGCGTTGTTATCGAGAGTCACCGGACTAATGTAACGGAAGGAAGAGTTTATCGGCTAAACCCCCCGCCGCGCGGCTGGCACATTTTCCCGGCGGCTCAACACCACGCAACAATTCAACAGGACCCCACGAACCTCAGGATTGGACACAGATGGCATCGAAAGAAGACATCCGCCGCAGCCGGCGACTCTACAGAAGGGCCCTGTCTCCAGAACAAATCGCAGCAGCGGGCGAGGCACTGGCCCAGCACGGAACCGCCTGGGCCAACGCCATCACGACAGGCGAACCGGCACGGTTCGCGGTGTATGTAGGGGTCGCATTCGAACCACCCACCATGCCGCTCCTCGAGGCCCTTCATAATGCGGGCCACGAGGTCCTGCTTCCTGTTTGCGAACCGGAGCGCCAGTTGAGCTGGGTGTATTGGACGCCCTCGACAGTCTTCGAGCGGTCCACCTACGCCCCCATCGACGAACCTCTGGGCGAGCGACTGGACAGTTCAGTTGTTGCCACCGCTGCGGGGATCTTCATGCCGGCCACCGCTGTGGATCGTGACGGAAACAGGATCGGCCAGGGCGGCGGTTACTACGACCGGCTGCTGCACGGCCTGGACGCGTCCGGCCAGCGGCCGCCTACCGTCGCGGTGGTATACGACGCCGATCTGTTGCCTTCCGGCTCCATACCCGCCGAGGCTTTTGATCGCCCCGTGCGGGAAGTCCTGACGCCGTCCGGCGTCGTCGCGTTGGATGACGCTGAAACAGGCGCCTGAAGGGTGGTGAGTTCCGGCACAGATGCTGGCACACGCTGCGGGGACGGATGATAGAATTGGCACTCAGGCCCTGGGACTGCTAAAGCGGAGACTCTTCGCTACGGCGCCGCAGGACCTGAACTTTGTCCTAAAGGAGGAACTCAGTGCCCACATACGCATACGCCTGCAAAGACTGTGACCATGCCTTCGACATCGTCCAGTCCTTCTCAGACAGCTCCCTGACAGAGTGCCCGGAATGCAAAGGCACGCTGCGCAAGAAGTTCAACAGCGTTGGCGTGGTCTTCAAGGGCTCAGGTTTCTACCGGACTGACTCGCGTGACACGAAGGGCAGCAGCACTGTTTCTGCGGCGCCCTCAGCTCCAGCCGCGCCGACTACAGCCGCCGCACCGGCTCCAGCAGCAGCGGCCGCAGCGAGCTAAATCCCAGTCTTTTCCACATAGGGAATCCGGCCCCTGTCAGGGGGCCGGACATGCTGGCTAGCGTGGCGGCATGTCACCTACCTCCCGAAGTGCGTTACTTGCCCGCGCCGAGCGTTCAGCAGAAACAGCAAACAGGAAACAGCTTCAGCCGCCGACGCCTTATCCGCGACCCTCAGTTGGTCGCTCCCGCCCGGGATTCAGCCGCGCCGAGCCCCCTATCCCCCAGCGACGACGCACGCCGAAGGCATGGATCTCCCGCAACCGCCGGCTCTGTGTCGCCCTGCTTCTATGCCTTGCCGCAGGGTTGGCGGTCCAACAGCTGACTCCGGCGTCGGCGGCGCACGTCAGCGTCCTCGTGGCAGCGCGCGATCTACCGGCCGGCGCCAGCCTGAAGGAATCCGACTTCACGCCCATGGACGTCGCACCCGAGCTCGCCGTACCCGCGCAGGTGAAGAATCCTGCAGGGCTCGTCGGGCGCCAACTCGCTTCTCCGTTGAGCAAGGGTCAAATTCCAACGGATTCAGATCTCCTGGGTCCCGGACTGCTCACCGGCACTCCAGCTGGCTCGGCCGCCGTTCCCCTCCGCATGGCCGATCCTTCGTCGATCCAGCTTCTTTCACCCGGGCAGTTGGTGAACGTGGTCCTGACTGCGGCCGGTTCATACGATGAGACGCGCCAAAGCCAGGTTCTTGCGGGCCCTGTTCCCGTACTTTGGACTTCAGCACAGGGCGGTAAGGCGGGCGAGTGGCTTGGGACCAAAGACACTGACGGGCTGGTGGTGGTTGCAGCCAACCCCCAACAAGCAGAAAAGCTCGCCGGCGCGTCAACGCAGGGCAAGCTTTTCTTTGTTCTGGTCAGCCCATGAGGCTTCTCACGGAATCATCCCCAGTGCGGGGGTTTCTGCTCCTTCAACCACTGCTCATGGTCGTAGCCCGCCTCGTCGCCCCATGCACGGGGGTCGTCCTCCGCGGCTTTCGTGGGAAGGATGCCGCCGGAGCTGTGCTTGGCATTCGTCGGTTCGGTGCCACGCTCAGCGGTGGCCTCCTCCTGACCATCGTCCTCGCCTCCAGCAGAGTCGTTGGTCGTGCCGCTGTTCTGTTCAGTCATTGCTGCTTTCCTGTCCACTGCCTCGTCCCGCGTTTCGCTGCCATCCTCCTCGGGCTGCTGACCCCGTGCGGTAGCCGATGGGCGGGTGGACACTGGCTTTGCCTTGTCCAGATTCAATTGTTCAACATCCATGTCCAGGAAGCCATGCTGGGGCGATTCCGTGGAGGTGATGATGTGGTTCTCCAAACCAAGGTAGGAGCCAATACGGTCCGCGCACGAGGACGGGTCGGTGAAGACCTCGATCGTCCACAACGACATGTACCGCCAGCCCATGCGTTCCAGCAGCTGCGGCCGCAGCCTGCTGCGTTCGCGGACACTCATGCGCCGGTACCGCTCAGTGCCATCGGATTCAATGGCTACAGGGGTGGGGATCTCAGCGCCCTCACGGCCAATCGTGTGCACTGGATCAGCCGCTGCCGCAATGTCCAAAACGCCGTCGTAGAGGTGCCACACCCGGGCTCCCCGCGCACGCAGGCGTTCTCCAAGGTCTGCAACCAACGGATCTTCGCCGAGGGCCTGCTCACTGGCAACCGCCCGGGACGCAGGAGTTCCGAGATTGCTGTTGCCGGACAGCTCCCGGTCCAACAACTCATAGAAGTCCACGGCACCGTGCGACAGGCGATCCAGGTCGAGATCCTCAGGCCGGAAGCAGCTCAGGACATGCATGGAGCGCCGGGCCCTGGTCATCGCCAAGGCAAAGCGGTTGCGGCCACCTTCAGCCGACAAAGGGCCAAAGGAATGAAGTGCCCGGCCGTGTGGTGTCCGCCCGTAGCCAAGGGAAAAGATCACGTGGTCCCGGACAAGGCCTTGCGCGCGTTCAAGATCCACAACGCGGAAGGACTCAGGGCCGGCAGCGAAGAAGGACGACAGCAAGGGATGGTTCGGCAGTTGAAGCCTGATGGCCTCGCCGATCCTGGCAGCGTGGCGCAGGCTTGCCGTTACTACGGCCAAACTCGTGCGTGGACGCAAGGTTGCGTGTTCGAAGACCAGGTCCACCACCCGGTTGACCTCGGCGGTGACAGATTCAACGCCCTCGTGATCAGCTCCGGGAAGTCCGGTGCCGTCAGGAATGTACTCAACAAGGATCGAGCGGTCCAGGCCAGTGACCGAGTTGCCGTCGGGCAGCCGCTTCAGACCGCCGTCGTAGTAGTTCTTGCTCAACTGCAGGATCAAATCCTCGTCAACTGCCCGGTAGACCCAGTTCAATTGCCACGAGGGCAAGACCCGGGACAAGGCCTTGAAGGCGCTCTCCACCGTTTCGTGCCCAGACACCCCGGCCACCGGTGGTTCAACTGCCACGCTGAAGGTTCGCGCGTTGGCGATCTTCGCGTCACCGAAGGCAACCACCTGCTGGGCACGGGCGATCGCGGGAAGGACTGCCTGCAGCGACGTGGACTCGGCGTCGATGACTACTACGGCGTCGAACTTCTGCTCCGCAGGCAGGACTCCCGTGAGCAGGTAGGGGCTGACGGACCACACAGGAACAAGCATCGGCACGAGGTCCGGAGCTTGGGCGCTCAGTGCAGGCAAAGTCACCCGGCCATCCTTCAGCAGTGCACGCAGCAGCTCCGCCTGACGGGGATGGTCCACCAGCCCCTGGCGCCACCTCTGGGCCAACTGCCACCGGAGCCGGGCAGCCCCGCTGGCAATGTGGGCTTGGTCGGCCAACCTGAACTCAGCTTCAAGGCGGCGCAGGGAGTCGCCGTCGGACATAGCGAGGTAGTCGTCGCCGCTGATCATCGCTTCCAGGGCGGACTGCCACCAGGCAAGGTCCAATTCGGCAGCCACAGAGGACGCGGGAACTTCGCGTTCCGCCAGGTCCCCAAGGAGTTCCCCGAGGCCGTGCTCGCGCATTTCCTCGATGAGGAGCGTACGCTCCGGCAACGACTCCAGTGTGTCGGTGTCTGCCACAAGCCTCTCCAGGCGCTCCATCAGCTCCGGATAGGCCGTGCCGTGGAGCGAGCCACCGGCAGAGGTGTGCTTGAGGGCGTCGCCGAGCCTCCGGAGTTCGGTATCGAGCTCGCGATAGAGCGCACCGAGGTCGGCAAGTCCGGAGGGAACTGCCGGATGACGCTGCGTTGTGGCGTACCCGGCCCAGAGCGCGCGCTGCTCCTGGACAAGGACCAATGAACTGTGGAGGTCGGCAATGTGAACACCGGGCCGCACATACTCCTTGGCCACCCGACGCAACCTGGATCGCTGCATGGACGGCATCTCGATGTTCCGTTCACGGCGCCACGAAGAGCTGGCAGTGGCCGAAATGAGGTCGTGCACAGGGCGGTCAAAGATGTCCGGCGTGAACTTGTCCAGGCTCTCGCGCACGGCGATCAGCAGTTCGAGCTGGGCACCCCATTCGGTGAAGGTATCACCCAGGCGGATCTCGGCATGATCGGACACCTGCTTCATACGGTCGCGCAGGACGGGGAGTTTCTCCGCGGCCAAGGTGGCAAGCTGCTGTGCTTCCTCAGTTTCCTTGCGGGTGACCAAACGTGCGCCGTACCAAGGGCTGCTGGTCGACTCCCGGCTGAAGCTGCCAAGCTCTGCAGCACGCCGAAGACGGGCAGCAAGTTCCTCGCGGTCCTTGATGTTGTCAAGGACGCTGCGCTTCAGGCGCACAGTCGTGGAGGGAGCCGGGTGGATGGACGTCAGTTCAGCCAGCGACTGCATGGCCTGATACGGCGAGCAACCCCACCGTTCACGGACGTTATGAAGCGAAGCCACGTGGTCCATGAGGGCGTGCCGATGCCCGGTCAACGTTTGGTGGAGATTGCCGAGCTGTGGCTCGAGCGCCTTTTCGTTGCGCATAATGGCCCGGACAAGCTGGGCTTTTAGCTGCTGCGGCGTGGTTCCATTGCCAGGGCGGAAGAGCAGCGAATCAAGTCCCAGTGATTCCAGGTGTGCGGACAATCCGGCGAGGCTGGACTGCCGGTCCCCCACTACCAGGACAGACTTGCCTTCGCATACCAATGCTCCGATGGCGTTAATGGCGGTCTGGGTTTGTCCGCTTCCCGGAGGCGTACTGACCACGAGGGAATCTCCCGCGCGGACGGCGTCAACCACGTATTGCTGATCCGTGTCGGCATCGAGCAAGAGCAGTTCATCGGCAGGATCCCGGACATCCAGGCTGGGGAACCTGCCTGCCTTGATGGGTTCGGGCTCGATGTCGCCGCCGTTTGCTGCTGTGGCCAATGCGGCAACGGTGGGGTTGTTCAGGTTGATCCACGGATCGTCGAGATTGCCGGACAGGTCAGCGAGGGTTGTCACCAGAAGATTGAATTCCACTTCGGCGCCATGAATCGGCTGAACCAACGTGGACAGACGGTCCAGGACGGGCTGCGGATCCAGTCTCGCGGTGTTGTAAGCCATACGGGCCACAGCGTTGACGTCAAAGACGATGCCATGGACGGTCTTCAAGTGGCGTACCAAGGCGGGATTCATGCGCGCTTGCTCGGTGAGCTGAAGTTCGAAGTCGTCCTCCCCCGGCCGGACCGTGAGGACGATGGAGGTAAGCATGACGGGCGCGGAGACACGCTGCGGTTTGCCACCGACGGCTGACGTCCACACCACTGTACCGGCGGACAAGTACCCGGCTTCGATACCGCGGTCATTGCTGAGCTCGAAGATCTTCGACCTGATGTTGCGAGCTGCCCGAGCAGCCACGAGATATTGCTGGCGGTCCCTGATCAGGGTGGACAAGCGTGTCCTGCGACCCGCCAACAGCTGCGCCAACCCTGAGGGATGCGCGTTGCTGAGGTCAATGGCGCCTTCGGGCGTCTTGACGAAACGCAGCATAGTGTCTGCCCCGGTGACGGGTTTGAGACCAGACAGCCATTTGCGGAGCTCTTCGGAGCCCTCTTCCTGGCCTTGACCTACTGACACGACTTCTGCCTTCTTTTCTGTACTAGCTTTAGACGCCTTGGACCATACCGGCATACTTTCGAGGGTAGCGGGAATACACGGCCAGCCCGCACCGCAACACTGTTCCAACGCGAAATTGACCGGTTTTCACAGCTTGCTGCTTTTCTCATACCACGGGGGAAATGCGCTAAATACAAAGTGGCCGGCCTCCCGAAGGAAGCCGGCCACTCAGAATGCTATTCCCACTCGATGGTTCCCGGTGGCTTGCTGGTGACATCCAGCACCACACGGTTCACGCCGTCCACCTCGTTGGTGATGCGGTTGGAGATGCGGGCCAGGAGGTCGTACGGCAAGCGGGACCAGTCAGCCGTCATGGCATCCTCGGAGGATACCGGGCGCAGAACGATCGGGTGCCCATAGGTACGTCCATCACCCTGTACGCCGACGCTGCGGACATCTGCAAGGAGAACCACCGGCATCTGCCAGACGTCGTTGTCCAGGCCTGCGGCCGTGAGTTCGGCGCGGGCAATCGCGTCGGCCTTGCGGAGCAGGTCGAGACGCTCCTTGGTCACTTCACCCACAATGCGGATACCAAGGCCCGGGCCGGGGAACGGCTGCCGACCAACGATTTCCTGGGGCAGGCCGAGCTGGGCGCCAACGGCACGGACCTCGTCCTTGAAGAGGGCGCGCAGTGGCTCAACGAGCTCAAACTCCAGGTCCTCGGGAAGCCCGCCTACGTTGTGGTGGCTCTTGATGTTCGCAGCACCCTCGCCGCCGCCGGACTCGACGACGTCCGGGTAGAGCGTGCCCTGGACCAGGAACTTGATCTTTTCGCCTTCGGCAGCTGCCTGGGCGATGATGGCCCGCTCGGCTTCTTCGAAAGCACGGATGAACTCGCGGCCGATGATCTTGCGCTTGGTTTCGGGATCGCTGACGCCGGCAAGGGCAGACAGGAAGCGTTCCTGCTCGTTGGCGACATACAGGTTGACACCCGTAGCGGCCACGAAGTCGCGTTCAACCTGCTCGGCTTCGCCTTCGCGGAGCAAACCGTGATCGACGAAGACACAGGTGAGCTGGTCCCCGACAGCACGCTGGACAAGGGCTGCCGCAACAGCAGAGTCCACGCCACCGGAAAGGCCGCAGATGACCTTGGAGTCCCCGATCTGCTCGCGGATGCGCTCCACCTGCTCTTCGAGGATGTTGCCCGTGGTCCAGTTGGGGCTCAGGCCGGCGCCCTTGAAGAGGAAGTTCTCCAGAACGTGCTGGCCAAGGACGGAGTGCTTCACTTCCGGGTGCCACTGCACACCGTAAAGGCGCTTCTCATCGTTGGCGAAGGCAGCGACCGGCGCTCCGGCCGTCGTCGCCAGCACTTCAAAGCCTTCAGGTGCCTCATGGACGGAGTCGCCGTGGCTCATCCAGGTGTTCTGGGAAGCCGGGACGCCGTCGAGGATGGAACGTGCGTCGCCCACAAGGAGGGCTTCGGTCGCGCCGTACTCCCGCAGGCCCGTCTGGGCCACTTTGCCACCAAGGGCGTTGGCCATGGCCTGGAATCCGTAGCAGATGCCGAACACGGGAACACCGGCCTCGAAGAGGTCAGCCTCCACGAACGGGGCTCCTTCGGCGTAGACGCTGGAGGGTCCGCCGGAGAGGATGATGGCTGCCGGGTCTTTGGCCAGAAGCTGCTCGGTGGTGAAGGTGTGCGGAACGATTTCCGAATACACGTTTGCTTCACGGACGCGGCGGGCAATCAGCTGCGCGTACTGGGCACCGTAGTCAACAACCAGCACCGGCTTCTGCGAAGTCTGGGGTGCGGTGGGAGTAGTCACCAGTCAAGACTACTTTGCCGGACCGCCCCCGTGCACGTTGACAAGGGCGGCCAACGACCAAAACAGGCCCTCCCGTAAGGGATCTCACATCGGAGGCAGCCCGCGGGCTCCTAATAGCGCTTTGACGCCTGCGGGTTGGCGGCCAATTCCGCCTCCACCTCAGCGTGGAATTTCTTCTCCACAATGAAGGACAGGAGGGGAACCACGCCGCCAAGGGCCAGCAGCACCATCTTGGAGAATGGCCAGCGCATCAAGGACCACAGACGGAAGTTGGAAACGAGGTACACCACGTACATCCAACCGTGCACGATCAGCACAGTAGTGGAGATGTTGAAGCCGCCAATGACTCCCTTGGGCTCGGATTCAGCGAAACCGAAACCAAATGGCTGGCCGGTGACCGCATTCGTGCCACCGGCGAAGAGGGAAACGCCGAAACCGTAACGTGCGATCAGTTCGGCACACAGCAGAAGCAACATGGCACCGGTGAGGTAGGCCATGACCTTGTAAAACTTCAGCGCCGAACGGATTTGGGCTTCCGTCCCGCCGAAGCGCCGCTTCTTGGACTTCGGTCCTGACTGCTCAGGCTGGATGGCCGGTTTGGGCTCAATCATTGCTGCACCTTAGGTTCTGGGTCTTGACTTGCAGGTTCGGTTGTCGCCGGGACGGCGTGGGCTTCGTCCGGGAACTCGTCGTCGTACTCATCGTCTTCGTCGTCCTCAAGGTCCCGGCGGTAATCGTCACGCACCAGGCGCCACCAGATGAAGACGGAGAACCCGGCGAAAACCACCCATTCCACAGCGTAGAAGAGGTTCAACCAGTTGACCTGCTCCGCCGGTGGCTGCGCCGGAATATTGAGGGCCTTGACGTTGCCGTCCAGCGGTATGGTGGCGCCACCGCTGACCTCGGAGGTCGCGGCGATGAAGCCGGGGTAGCTGGAAACTTGCCAGGTGTTGATGAGTTCTGCGGTGGATACCGCTGACGCGCGGCCAGGGCCGGCGTCGACATTTGGTACCGGCGCTTCGGACGGGATCAGGCGGCCGGTCAGCGTGACAGTACCCGACGGCGGCGGCCCCGCTTGGGCGGCATCGGCCACCCAGCCGCGGGCTACTGGAATCCATGTTTGCGGCGAGGCCGCCACGCCCTTGAGCACCGGAGCGTCGTTGACCGCGAATGCCGAGACGATCCAGAAGCCCTTTTGCTTGTTGTACAGGCGCCCCTCCACCAGTACCTGCTTACTGGGGTCATAGCTGCCTGTGGCAGTTACCATCTGGTCCGAAACCGAGCCGGGGAAGAACTGGCCAGGCTTGAGCACGTCGACCAGGGGCTTCACTTCTTCGACGCTGGACGGCGCAGGGGCCTCGTGCTGGGTTGACCGGCTGAGCTGCCATTGGCTGAGCAGCACAAACACCGCGGACAGCAGAAGCGCAAAGACCAAGCCTGCGATCCAACGGGGTTTCAGGGCAGTTTTCAACACCCCTTAACCGTACTTCGTCCGGCTGTAGAACAACGAAACGGGCCTCTGCGATGTGGCCGGTCGGGAGGACCACGCTGGCCCTTAGTGGTCGAAGAAAACCAGGCTGGAATTGATGAGTTCGGAAATGACCTCGGGGTCGTGCGCGCGGCGCAGGGATTCCCTGAAGGACTCCTTCGAAAGGGAGCGCGCCAGGGTAGCCAGGACCTCAAGGTGGTCCGAGAAGGAACTGGCCGGCGTGGCGATGAGCAGGATGAGCGTCGCCGGGCCGTCGGCGGCCCCGAAGTCCAACGCATGGCCAAACTTGGTGACTCCCACCGCGATGGAGATGCGGTCCACGAACTCACTGCGGGCATGCGGAAGGCCGATTCCCCCGGGAAGGCCAGTAGCCAGCTGGTGTTCGCGTGAATGCACCTGCTCCAAAAAGCCATCGAGGTTGGAAATCCGTCCGGCCTGGTGGAGCTTGTGGGCCAACTGTGCCGCGGCATCGATCTTGTCCTCGGCAACAAGTTCAAGAATAACCATGTCCGGGGTGGTCAGTTCCGCATCGTATCGGTCCAGTGGTTCAGCCAAGTCGTATTCCCTCCATGTGGCCTGCCGGCCTCAGTTCCCCGGGCCGGTCAGCGGAGAGGAACGATGTCATCCACTCCCATACGCGCGGCATCGGCCGATTCGTCATCGGGTTGCTGTTGGCTGAGTCGCTCAGCCTCCACCCGTGCAAGGTAGTGCTTGATCTCGCTTTCACGCTGGGCATCGCTCCAGCCAAGGATTTCTCCCATCAGCTTAGCCACTACGGGCGCCGCAGACACACCCCGGTCCCAGGCTTCAATGGAGATCCGGGTGCGGCGGGTCAGGACATCATCGACGTGCCGGGCACCCTCGTGGGTTGTTGCGTAGACGACTTCGGCGGCGAGATAGTCATCGGCGCCAGGCAGCGGCTCACCCAGCTCGGGCCTTGCGGAGATCACGGACAGCACTTCCGATGCCATGGATCCAAAGCGATTAAGCAGGTGTTCCACCCGTGCCACATGTACCCCGGCCTGCTCTGCAGACCTGCCACGCCGGTTCCAGGCTGCCTTGAATCCTTCGGCACCCAACAGGGGAATAGTGTCCGTGCAGCTGGAGGGGACGCGTTCATCCATGGCCCTGGTTGCCTCGTCCACGGCATCCTTGGCCATGACCCGGTAAGTGGTGTACTTTCCACCGGCCACCACAACCAGTCCCGGGACGGGATGGGCCACGACGTGTTCGCGCGACAACTTGGCGGTGGAGTCATTATCGCCGGCCAGGAGCGGTCGCAAACCGGCGTAAACGCCTTCCACATCCTCGCGGGTCAGCGGGCGCTTGAGTACTTTGTTGACGTGTTCCAGCACATAGTCGATGTCCTTGCTGGAGGCAGCCGGATGGGCTTTATCCAGCTTCCAGTCAGTATCGGTAGTCCCGATGATCCAGTGCCTGCCCCAGGGGATCACAAACAGCACGGACTTTTCAGTCCGAAGGATCAAACCCACCGTGGATTGGAAACGGTCGCGTGGCACCACCAAGTGAATGCCCTTCGAGGCACGGACTTTGAGCTGACCGCGGTCCGTCACCATGGCCTGTGTTTCGTCCGTCCACACGCCGGTGGCATTCACCACTTGCTTGGCCCGCACTTCGAAGACAGTGCCGTCTTCCTGGTTTTCCACTTTGGCGCCCACCACTCGCTCGCCTTCGCGGAGGAAGTCCACAACACGCACGCGGTTGGCAGCGTGCGCGCCATAATGCGCTGCGGTCCGCACCAGGTTGACCACGAGGCGGGCATCGTCCACCTGGGCGTCGTAGTAGCGGATGGAACCCACGAAGGCGTCATCTTTGAGGCTGGGCGCGGCACGCAGCGTGCCGCGCCGGAAGAGGTGCTTGTGCATGGGTACGCCGCGGCTGTGACCGGACGTCAACCCCAAAGTGTCGTACAGCATGATGCCCGCCCCCACGTAGGGGCGCTCCCAGAAGCGGCGGGTGAGCGGGTAGAGGAAGGGCACAGGGCGCACCAGGTGCGGAGCGATCTGCTGGATCAACAATCCGCGTTCCTGAAGGGCCTCTTGGACGAGACCGAAATCCAGCATCTCCAGATAGCGCAGGCCACCATGAATGAGCTTGGAGGACCTCGATGACGTACCCGAGGCCCAGTCCCTGGCTTCCACGATCCCAACGGTGAGTCCCCGCGTGACTGCATCCAAGGCAGCACCGGCGCCCACCACGCCACCGCCGACGATCAAGATGTCCAGTTCCTTGCCCGGCTCGGCAGTGGATTTCAGGACATCAATGGATGCGGCACGGGATTCCGGGCTCAGTGCTCCCGGAGATGCCTGTGGACCGCCTGCGACATTGCTCATCGGACCCCTCCTCAAACGCAACAGCTGGTAATCCCCTACCCTACTTGCTGGCCGCCGCCTTGGGCAGGGCTGCCGTTCCGCTCTGAAGGTTTAGCCGAGGTACGGAGAGACGACGACGTCTACTCGCTGGAATTCCTTCAGGTCGGAGTAGCCGGTGGTCGCCATGGAACGGCGCAGCGCGCCAATCAGGTTGGACGTTCCATCGGTGTGGTGGCCCGGCCCGAACAGGACTTCCTCGAGCGGTCCGACGGTGCCAACGTTGACGCGGTCGCCGCGCGGGGAATCCAGGTGGTGGGCTTCCGGCCCCCAGTGCCAGCCACGGCCCGGGGCTTCTTCGGCGCGGGCAAGGGCACTGCCGAGCATGACTGCGTCCGCGCCCATGGCGATGGCCTTGACGATGTCGCCGGAGCGGCCCATGCCGCCGTCGGCAATGACGTGGACGTAACGTCCGCCGGACTCATCCATGTAGTCACGGCGGGCCGCGGCGACGTCGGAGATGGCTGAGGCCATCGGCGAGTGAATGCCAAGCGCACGGCGGGTGGTGGTCGTGGCGCCGCCGCCGAAGCCCACCAGGACGCCGGCCGCGCCGGTCCGCATCAGGTGCAGGGCGGGCGTGTAACCGGCCGCGCCACCGACAATGACGGGAACGTCAAGTTCGTAGATGAACTGCTTGAGGTTAAGTGGTTCATGGTTCTTGGAGACGTGCTCGGCAGAGACCGTGGTACCGCGGATGACAAAGATGTCGACGCCGGCAGCCACCACGGTCTTGTAGTGCTCCTGTGTGCGCTGTGGGGTGAGGGAACCCGCTACGGTCACGCCTGCGGCGCGGATTTCGGCCAGACGGGAGCTAATGAGTTCCGGCTGCACGGGAGCTTGGTACAGCTCCTGCATCCGCCGGGTAACGGCCGGGCTGCTGGTCTCGTCGGCCAAGCCTGCGATCTCGTCAAGGACCTTCTGCGGGTCCTCGTACCTGGTCCACAGTCCTTCCAGATCCAGGACGCCGAGGCCTCCCAAGCGCCCCAGGGCGATGGCGGTCTCCGGGGACATCACCGAGTCCATCGGCGCCGCGATGACGGGCATGTCGAATTTGTAGGCGTCGATCTGCCAGGAGACAGAGACGTCCTTCGGGTCGCGCGTCCGGCGATTCGGAACGATCGCGATGTCATCCAGGGAGTAGGCACGACGCCCACGCTTGCCACGGCCAATCTCAATCTCATAAGTCACGGCTCCAACTTTACTGGACCCTTCCAGGATCCCGGGACCGCCCCGCATGGGCCCGGCGGCTTTCCACATGGGCAGGTGTGCCCATGGCAGCATCCTGCGCGAATCGGATAGCCTGCGGAAAACACACGTACACCATGCAAGGGGGACCCATGGCGCCCGGACTCTACGGAGCCGACATTGAACAGCTCCGGTCGTTATCCAAACAGATGGGACAGGCTGGAAGCCGGCTCCAGAACCAGGAACTCCAGATCAACGGCCTGATTTCCACCGTTGCATGGAAGGGCGCTGACGGAGAGCGTTTCCGCCGCGAGTGGAGCAGCACTCTGCGACCCCTGCTGCACAAGGCCTCCCGCTCCCTGGAGGACGTATCCAAGACGTTGCGCACGCAGGCTGACGAACAGCAACAGGCCAGCACACAGGGTGGGTCCTCCGGCGGAGGGACTACTGGGTCCACCAGCCCGCAGGCTCCTGGGGGCACTGTCAGCGGCGACACCCCGACCACCGGGTTGGAGGGACTGTTCAGCGTCACCGGCAGCCAGGAATGGTGGGCCGGCAACGCCCTCGTCACGGCCAACGGCTTGGTGGCGGACTCCATCCTGGCCCGGATGGCCCAAGGCGGATTGGTCACGCAACTGACCAAGTGGCCTTGGCTTAGTGCCCAGTACGGCCAGGCCGCCGGTGCCGGGTACGTCAGGGGCACCCAACTGCTCAACGGCGCTTCCATGCTCGGCCGTCTCTCCGGAGCCTTGGGCGTAGTCACCGGCGGGTTGCAGGTTTACCAGGGGATCCAGACAGGACACCCGGGAATGGCTGTGGACGGCGGCATTTCCGCGGCCCTGGCCGTGGGTAGTTTCGTTCCGGTGATCGGTCCTGCCTGCGCCATCGCCGGCATCGCCTGGGGTGGCTTGGGCCTTTTGGCGACCAACATGGGCTACGACTCCGCGTCTTCCATGATCGCTGATGGCGCAAAACATGTCTGGGAAGGAGCCCAGGACGCCGCAGGGGCAGTAGCCGACGGCGCCAAGAAGGTCTGGGGATGGCTCACCTGACCGCGCAACTTCCTAGACTGGACAGAGAACCCCACAAGAGAAGGCAGAAATGACCACCCAGACCGAAGAAAACCAAGCACTGCTCATCACCGAACATGAGCTCATTGCACTCATCGCGCTGGCTGGCACCGACGGCGCCCTGCGGTGCCAGACCCTGTTCCGCCTCGACCACGCCGCGGGGGCTCCGCTGGAACAGGCAGGAGTCGCCACGCTGTTGGAACGCGGGTTGATGAAGGTCGAAAACGACACACTCCTTCCGGTTGGGCCGGCCGCCACCGTCACGGCTGTCCTGGCCGATTCCACGGCATGGTTGGAAACAGCGCTCGTCACGCCGTCCTCGGAGCACGTTTCCTTTATGTTCGGCGCAGAGCAGGGCGCCCTGTTGCTCAATCTGAGCAAGTACGGCGTTCACGAGCTGCACCCCATCACGGGCGCTGAAGGGATGGTCACCACTGCAGTACAGATGGCCGACTACTACCTGAACCAAGCACCGGACGGCTTCCCCGCTGCCGCGACCACCCGCCGACACTTCGACGACGGAACCTCCCGCGCTGTGCACGTCAAAGCTGAGGCCGATGGTTCACTGTCGATCGCTGCGGGCGAAGGCGAAAACCTCGACTCGACGGCCCTTACGCGTGATCAACTCGACGCCCGCGTCCGTGCAGGCCTGGAGCGATAAGCCGGGTGAGTGACCAGTCAGGCCCTGCACCGCTCTACCACTCAGACCGCTCCCTGGACTATTGGCTTTCCCCCGAGCTTGCCGCCATCACACCGGCAAATGCACGCTCCCGCCTGCGTGAGCTCGCCAGCGCCCGGGGATCGTACATGGGCGCGTGGGCTGCCGGAATCGGCGTCGGTGCGGTCCTTGTCCTTCTGGGCGTGGTCCTTTCTGTTCGGCTCGGCACTCCCGTAACGCTTCCTGCCCTCGGCCTTCCCGGCGCCGCCCTTGCCGCACTGTGCGGAATATTCTTCGTGCGGGTTCGGGACCGGTTGCCGCGGACAAGCCGGGCGCTGGTCAATCGTGGGCCTGGTGGCCTTCGAGGAGCTCTCTCCTTTGGGGCGTTCGTCCTGATCGTCTTCGTGGGGGTGTTCGCTTTCACGGCCAAACCCTCCACCTGGCAGGATCCTGAGGCACTGCTGACGCTGGCGACGGTTCTCGCATCTATGGTCTGCCTCCTCGTGGTTGGGATCATCGTCCCGGCCACCATCGCGGGCCGTTCGCGGGAATCCCTTCGCCGCAAGGCTGCAAAAGATCCGCGCTTCCGGGGGCTGCTGGAACAGGACCTGGCCACCTGGCGGGATCCCTACGGACAAGCCGGATACGGCCCGCTCTAAGCCTCAGGAGCCGCCCGGCTGGTCTCGTCCACTGAGAGCTGGGATTCGAACATCCGGAAGTACCTGCCCCGAAGCGCGACAAGTTCCTTGTGGGTACCTTGCTCTGCGATGCGCCCGTCTTCGAGCATGTAGACGATGTCCGCCTTCTCTATGGTGGCCAGGCGATGGCTGATGGCGATGATGGTACTGCTGCGGTCCGCGAAAAGCCTCGTGAAGATGCGATGTTCGGCCAGGGCATCAATGGCGGAGGTGGGCTCGTCCATCACCATGAACGATGCATCGCGGTAGAAGTTGCGGGCCATTGCCAACCGCTGCCACTGACCGCCGGATAGCCCGCTTCCCTTCCGTCCGCGGGGATCTTCCATCCAGTTGCTGACGTGGTTCTCCAGACCGTTGGGGAGCTTGTTGATGAATTCCATGGCTTCGGCATCGGCTGCCGCCCTTCGGATGCGGGGATCGTCCCGCGGCAGGTCGACATCACCGAGATAGATGTTCTCGGCTGCTGTGGCGAACTCGTACTTCAGGAACTCCTGGCTGAGGACCGCCAGGTGCCGGTGCCAGCTGGTCACGTCGATTCCTGCCAGATCCTTGCCGTCCAACAGCACCTGCCCTGAATCGGGCCGGTACAGCCCGGCCAAGATCCGGATCAAAGTGGACTTGCCCGCACCGTTCTCCCCCACGATCGCGATGTGCTGCCCTGCCCTGATGGTCATGGAAATACCTTTGATGACTTCGATGTCGCTGCCTGTGTAGCTGAGGCGGATGTCCCGCAGCTCGACAGTTGTGGGTGACACGGCCAAGGGTTCCTCCTTGCCGCTGGGCACGGGCAAGGCCATGAACAGTTCGTAGTCTTTGAGGTTGGCCAAGTCCTCGTCGATGGAACTCAGCGAAGACACCAGATTGTTCGCCGTGGACAGGGCCCTGCTCACGATCTGCTGGACATACAGGAACTGGCCCACAGGCTGTGCCCTGGCAATGATCTGACCCACCACCCACACCAGTGACACAACTTCGGCACCGTATTGCAGGGAGTCGGCGGCCAATTGTTTGGGAATATACCGCTTTTGGAAATCGAGTCGCCGGCGTTCGTCGGCATCACGCAAACGGGAGCGCAAGTCCATGAGGTAGCGAACGATGCCGTATAGCCGCATCTCGGCGATATGTTGTGGTCGAAGCAGGTTCTGCTCGATCATCCTGCGTTGTCGCCGTGAATCCACCTGGGTGTTCCAGTGCGCTATCTGCTCCCGGGACAACTTGAACTGGAGGTACACGCTGGGCACGATCGCGACCAGGACAATCACGGCGATCCACCAGCTCACCAACACCAGCGCACCAATGGCAAGGATCACTGAAACGAGCTGGGTGAAGATGGCCGCGATCCGGTCCAGTACCCGTGCATAGGAATCGGAGAAGCGCTTGGCTCGGTCGTAGAGATCCACGGTCTCTTTGTCGTCATAGCGCCAGAAGTCCAGGGCGAGGAAACGCTCGTACATCAGATCGCCCACGATGGCGCCGACCCTGAAGCTCATCAATTGCTGGATGTAGCGGTCCACGCTGCTGAAGGATCCCCAAAACAGGCCCAGGGCGGCGGTGATGACGACGTACAGAATCGCCCGGGGACCGGCGTCGGGGTCTCCTGCGTATCCGGCCGCCAGGGCCGTGGTGGTCAACGCTGCGAAGTAGGTGGTGACCAGTGGCAAGGCGGCGGAAATGATCGAGCCGAGGACTTTCATGATCACCGCTGCCGGTGAGGCTTTGAAGCTCACCTTCAGGACCTGCCCGACGGCGCGTGCGTACGGCCGCAAGGCCAGCTTGCGGGCCTGCGCCTTGCCGGGTTGGGCCGGACTCAGCGGGACCGACTCCGGGTGCTGCCGCGGCTGTGCGGGCTTTTCTGACATGTGCCCAGCCTATTCCCGTGCACCGACATCCGGCCCCGATGATCACGCCGGATGGTTAAACAACTGATCCCCGCGGAAAATCCGCGGGGATCAGCAGCTGCTTACCGGGAGCCGTAGTTGGGGGCTTCCACTGTCATCTGGATGTCGTGCGGGTGCGATTCCTTCAAACCTGCAGGAGTGATGCGGACGAACTTGCCGCGTGCCTTGAGCTCGGCGATGGTAGGCGCTCCCGTGTAGAACATCGTCTGGCGGAGACCGCCGACCAGCTGGTAGGCAACCGATGCCAGCGGGCCACGGAAGGCAACGCGGCCCTCGATGCCTTCGGGGATGAGCTTGTCATCGCCGGAGACGTCGGCCTGGAAGTAGCGGTCCTTGGAGTAGGACGTGTTCTTGCCGCGGGACTGCATGGCGCCCAGCGAACCCATTCCGCGGTAGCTCTTGAACTGCTTGCCATTGACGAAGATGAGCTCCCCCGGGGACTCCTCACAGCCTGCCAGGAGGGAGCCAAGCATGACGGTGTCGGCTCCGGCGACCAGCGCTTTGCCGATGTCGCCCGAGTACTGGAGGCCGCCGTCGGCGATCAGCGGAACGCCGGCAGGGATGGCAGCCTTGGCGGATTCGTAGATGGCGGTGATCTGCGGGACACCGACGCCGGCAACAACGCGGGTGGTGCAGATGGATCCGGGACCAACGCCAACCTTGATGCCGTCAGCGCCGGCGTCGATCAATGCCTGGGCGCCTTCGCGCGTGGCTGCCTGGCCGCCGATGACGTCCACGTGGGCCGCGACGGGATCGGACTTCAGGCGGCGGATCATGTCCAGAACGCCCTGGGAATGGCCGTTGGCGGTGTCCACGAACAGCGCGTCCACGCCGGCGTCGATCAGCTTCATGGCGCGTTCCCAGCCGTCACCAAAGAAGCCGATGGCAGCGCCCACCCGGAGGCGGCCTTCGTCGTCCTTGGTGGCAAGCGGGTACTGCTCTGCCTTGGTGAAGTCCTTGGTGGTGATGAGGCCCTTCAAACGGCCTTGCTCGTCCACCAACGGGAGCTTCTCGATCTTGTTGGTGGCCAGCTTGTGCGAGGCTTCTTCCCGGCTGATGCCCACGTGCCCGGTAATCAGCGGCATTTTGGTCATGGTGTCGCTGACGCGGCGGGTCGGGAACTCCGATTCGGGGATGAATCGGGTGTCGCGGTTGGTGACGATGCCCAGGAGCCGTCCCTCGGGATCCACTACCGGAAGGCCGGAGACGCGGTAACGGGAGCACAGTTCGTCGAGCTCCTGGAGCGTGGCTTCCGGGTTGATGGTCAACGGGTTGGTGATCATGCCGGACTCGCTGCGCTTGACGCGGTCCACGTGCTCAGCCTGGTCGTCGATGGCGAGGTTGCGGTGAACCACGCCCAGGCCACCCTGGCGTGCCATGGCGATGGCCATACGGGACTCCGTGACGGTGTCCATGGCAGCGGAAAGCAGCGGCGTCTGCACGCTGATGCGCTTGGAAATCCGGGAGGAGGTGTCTGCTTCGGACGGAATGACATCCGTGTGTCCCGGGAGCAACAGAACGTCGTCGTAGGTCAGGCCAATGAGGCCAAAGGGATTGTGTTCGGGCTGGGTCATGAGTGCGCCTCTTACCTTGGTTCCGGGGGCTTAACTGGTAGGGGTTGCAACTGATGACCAGCCCGTCATTACGGGACTGGCCTGTGCAGAAGTGTTGAATAAATAGTAGAACCTCAGCGGCGATCGCCATATTCCGTAACGCCGGAGTGTGAGCAACAGCACTGGCGGCAGGCCGCCGTCGTCCGTTTCTCCGCTGTCGCGGACCTAGCCGGCCGGCCAGCCGGTGGCCGCCAGAAGGCGCTGCTCGAACATCGGGATCATGCTTTGCACGTATGTCTTGGTGAGGTGGTTGTCGTCCTTGTAGACGTAGACGTTGCCCACCACAGCCGGACATGCCCCTTGCTCACAGATGAAGTCGCTCATGTCCATCAGGTACAGGCGATCCACCTTGCCAACGTAATCATCCAAGGGCGAAGACTCAGCCAGGGACTCCTCCAACGGGGCATTGCAATCGGGTGAGTCCGGTCCCTTTTTCTGGACGCATTCGGGCATGTTGATGCTGAAGCGCGGGTTGTCGCGGATTCCCACGACGTCGATCCCCGCATCCGTGAACGGCTTGATGCCGTCAAGGTAGCCGGGCACCTCCGTCTCGAAAGGGGCATCCGCGTGCGTCAGTGAGGCGACCGTGAACACTGCGTCAGGCTTGTGTTCCATCACGTAGTTGGAACTGGCCTTGTTGAATTCATTGCACTCGTCCGTGCGTTCCGGAGATTCGGCCCCGAACCGGCAACTGCCTTTCAGCAGCGTCACCACTTCCCAGCCATGCTGCTTGGCGATGGGGCCAAGGGCAGCCATGTACTGCTGGGCATGCGAATCCCCCAGCACCACGATTTCCTTGGTGACGGTCTCGGGTTGGTCGTTCTGCAGGCAACCCTGCAGCAAGGGATCGCTGGGCACGTTGTCCCCCGTGCACAGTCCATCGATGTCGGCCCACTCGTCCTTCATGGCCCCCGGAGCCGGAATAATCATGGCTTCCTGGGTCGGCTGCCCAGCGAATTCGGGCGACAACGCGGCGGCACCGGGCGTCAGTTCCTTGGGCTGGCCGGCGATCGCGGCATCTTCGGCCGCAATGACACCCTGCCAGACGGTCACGGGCATCGCCAGCAGGGCGCCGCAGGCGGCAATCACGACGGCGGCCCGCCAGGACCGCACGGCCGGCCACTCCCAGCGGCGCATGGGTTCCTCCACGAACCTGGTGGTGGCGACCGCAAGCAGCATGGACGCAGCCATGATGCCCAGTCCCTGGATCAGACCCGGAGTCGCCGTGCCGGTGACAAGGAGGAAGAACACCAGCACCGGCCAGTGCCACAGGTAGAGGGCATAGGAGTTGTTTCCCACAAGGACCAAGGGACGGGAGGCGAGGAAACGGTCCGCACCGAACCGGCTGTTGCTTTGCCCCGCGACGATGACCGCCGCCGCAGCAAGGGTGGGCCAGAGCGCAATGAATCCCGGGAACGAGCGATCCACCGTCAGCACCAGGCCGCAAGCGAGCATCGCGGTGATACCGGCCCAGCCAAGGAACACCCGCAGCCGGCGCCCGGGCTTCAGGTACGGCAGTGCAAGTGCCAGCAGGGAACCCAGCGCAAACTCCCACAGCCGGGCGCGGGTATCGAAGTAGGCATACTCCTGGTTGTTTGCGGTCTGGTCGATGGAAAACACCAAGGACGCCAGAAAAACAACGCCAAATACGACAAACAGCAGGTTCCGGTGAGTCAGCGTTCTCCCCGGAATGAGATTGGCCAACCGCGGCTGCAGCAGGGCGACGGCGGCGAAGATCAGGGGCCACAGGATAAACACCTGGCCCTGGACGGACAACGACCAGAAATGTTGGAGCGGGCTGGCCCCGGGATGGTTTTGCGCGTAATAGTCAACGGCGTTGTCCGCGAGCTGCCAATTCTGCTGGTAGAACAGGGATGCCCAGGCTTCGGCGAGGACATCCGGCCAGCGGCTCTGCGGTATGAAGGCCCAGGTAGCGGCCAGTACACCCAACAGAACCACGACGACGGCGGGCAACAGCCGCTTGAACACGTGGAGCCAGTGCCGCAACAGCTTCAACGGCGAACCGGCTTCGAGTTTCCTGGTGAACGATAACGTCAGCAGGAAGGCCGAGATGAGCAGGAAGACATCCACACCGCCGGACACCTTGCCAAGCCAGATATGGTAGGCCGCCACCATGAGCACCGCCAGGGCACGCAGGCCCTGGACTTCCGGACGGAAGCCGCGTTCCGGCGTCGTTCCTTGATGCGCGCTGTGCGCGACCGTGCTGGTGCTCATCATTGTTGCCACCCCGTAGCGGCAAACCACCTCTCATCAAGCATGTCCGACATGCTCTTTACGTAGGTCTTGGTCAGGTGGTTGTCGTCCAGGTAGACGAAGGTATTGCCGATGATCGGCGGACAGTAGATACCGATGCAGATCAGGTCCGTCATGTCGATCAGGAAAAGGTCCTGGTACTTGCCCCTGACTTCTTCCAAAGGGCTGGGATCGGCCAGGACGTCGGCTTTGAGTGGCCGGCAGTCCGGGCTGTCCACCCCCTTGTTGAGGGTGCAGTCCGTGAGGCTGTAGGTAAAGCGGGGGTTGTCCCGGATGGCAACAACCTGCGTCCCCCGCGCGGTGATCTCGGAGACGATTTCCTCGAAACCGCGGGTCAGTTTCTCGTCAGGCTCCGACGGTTCAGCCTTGGTTCCTACCGTGAAGACGGCGTCGGGTGCGTGCTCCTCAATGTGCCGGCGGACCTCCTGGTTGAACTCGTTGCATTCGGGCTCGACGTCAGGATCGTCGGTAGCGAAAGGACATGCACCGTACAGCAAGGCGTACAACTTCCAGTGGTGCTCCTCGGCCAACTGCCCCAGCGCGGCAAGCCACTGTTGGGAATGCGAGTTCCCCACCACGAGCACGGTCTTGGTTGCATCGGAGCCGACGTCGTTTTGCTGGCAGTTGTCCTGGAGTAGCCGCGATTCCGGCTTGGTATCGCCCGAACAGCCGTCCGGCAGCTTTGCCCAGTCGCGGCCGATCCGTTCCGCGGTGGGTTGGGTGAGGGCGTTGGGGGCAATCTGGTTCACGTAGGTGGGCAGGAGGGACTTGGCACCGGGGTTGTCAAAGACCATCCGCGCCTGCGCGGCTTGTTCGTCCAGGTCCAGTTTGTACTGGAAGCCAAGCAGGGGTGCGGAGGCCACTGCCACGCACGCTGCAATGGCCACAACCGCACGACGACGCTTCATTTCAGGCCACTTCCACTGGCGGAAGGGCTTCTCGATGTACTTCGTGGTGAGGAAGGCCAACACCAGCGACAGGGAGATGATCGCCGTTCCGGAAAGCCAACCGGCATGATCCTTGCCGCTCCATGCGAGGGCGATGACCAGGATGGGCCAGTGCCAGAGATACAGAGCGTAGGAGTTATCGCCCAAACGGACCAGGAACTTTGAACTCAGAATCCGGTCCACCCCGAAGCGGCTGCCAGTTTGGCCTGCCGCGATCACGGCGACTGCAGCAAGGGTGGGCCATAGTGCCACGAAGCCGGGGAAGGCGGTTTGAACCTGCAGCACAATGCCGCACGTGAGCATGGCGATGACGCCGATCCAGCCCATCAGTACCCGGATGGGCTTGGAGAAGTTCAAACCCGGCAGGATCAGGGCAAGCAATGTGCCCAAGGCGAATTCCCAAAGGCGGGCGAAGGTATCGAAGTAGGCCACCGCCTGGTTGGTGGCCGTGAAGATGATGGAGTAGATGAACGAGACCAGGAAGATGATTCCGAACACGTACACCAAAGTGGCGCGGTATCTCAGGGCGAAGCGCCGGCAGAGCACCGCAACGACCGCAAAGATGATCGGCCAGAGGATGAAGACCTGTCCCTGGATGGACAGCGACCAGAAGTGCTGGACAGGGCTGGCCAGGCTGTGGTCCGTGGCGTAGTAGTCAACCGCGAGCTTCTGCAGCAGCCAGTTCTCGTAGTAGAACAACGACGCCCACGCCTGCTGGACAATCTCCGCCCATCGGGTCGGCGGCAGGAGAACAAAGGTGGCCGCCAAGGTCCCCAGAAGGACAACCACGACGGCGGGCAGCAGCCGCCTGAACAGGTGCAGCCAATGCCGCAGGAGGTCCATGGGACGGTTCTGTTTATAACGCCCCGTGAACTGCAACGTCATGAGGAACGCCGAGATGAGGAGGAAGACGTCCACCCCTCCTGAAACCCTGCCGATCCAGATGTGGTAGCTCACCACCATGAGGACGGCGAGGGACCTGAGTCCTTGGATTTCAGGGCGGAACTTGGACTTTGCAACGGGACCTGAAGCCCGCCTGCTACGGTGGGCGGCGGGGGTCGACGTTGGGGTAGTCACGTGAGGCAGTTCCTTAAAGCAAGTGGCACAGCGGGTGGCACAAAGCATCCATAATACGCGGTTTTGGCCCAATGCTCATGTCAATTTGGTTCCTTGAGGGGGCTTCCGAAGGTCAATTAGTCCACCTTCCGCTATGGATTTACCGTGCTGAACCTGTGCACCGCCTGTGGCTGGCAGAGTCAATGCGGCCGTGACATGGCAAAACAATCCTAAGGGATCTTACTCAATGTGACCGGCGGGAATGTGACGCATCCCACGGAAAGTGGCGGCGGAAAGGCCGCTTCGAGCACCCATGACCTCGGCCAGGTAGCTGGCATCCTTGCCTACCCCGGGGAGCGTCGCTGAAGCGGCCGAGAACTGGAACTCGCGCCCCAGGACGTAAAGCCCCGGCATGGCATCCACTACTCCACGTTGGTGACCCGTTTCGGCAGAAACGGGCAACTCCACTCCGTACGCGTCCTCGTGGTATCCGGTGCACCACACCACGTTGGTTACAGCCATGGAGGTCCCGTCGTCGAGGACGGGAAAGCCCTCTACCACTCCGGATACCCTCGAAACCAGCTCCACGCCCGCTGCCCGTAGTTCTTTGGTCCGGGTCCGGATCAGGGGTGTAGCGGTGGCCCTGAACCGAGGAGCAACTTTCCTACCGACTGGAGTCCCCAGCGTCAGCACGTGCAGGCCAAGGAACCGGATCACGGGAAGGACGAAGCGGGCAGCGGCCCGTCCGTGCCGGACCGGCAGTTCGCCCCCGGGCTTGCCGGCCACTGCGGTAGCGTGCGTCCGGCTGACCTCCAGCGCAATCTCCGCGCCGGAGTTGCCAAGACCTACCACCAGCACCGGTCCTGGTTGGAGCTGATCGGGATTGCGATAATCCTTGGAGTGGAGTTGGCGAATTGAGGGATCAAGTCCGCCGGCAAAATCCGGGCGCTTGGAAATCCGGGAACCGCCCGTAGCTACTACGACGTTTCTTGCCTGCCACGAACGTTCCCCCGCGCTGACGACAAAGCCCTCCCCGACCTTCTGCACCTTATCCACCCGCGTCCCCAAAACGACGGGCAACCCCAGGGTTTCCGCATAGCCTTCGAGGTAGGCTGCCATCTCATCCTTGCTGGGAAATGCCAAACGGTCGCCGGGGAAAGGCTTACCTGGGAGGCCATCGTATTTCGCGGGGGTGAAGAGCCGCAGTGAATCCCACCTTTCCCGCCACGATTGCCCCGTGCGGGTATTTTCGTCCAGGATGACGAACCTGAGGCCCCGCTGGGCAAGGTGGAACCCCATCACGAGGCCTGACTGACCGCCGCCAATGACAACCGTGTCCAGCTCAGTGTGCTGTTGATATTCCATGGCTGATGTCCTCCTCCGTAATTCAGCCTGTACTGATAGAGCCAAAGTACGGCTGCGGACCCTCCCGCCGCGTCGGGCAAATTACCCATTTTGTACGGTTCACTGTTGGGCATTCATGCCCATGGGATAGCGGCGAGAGAGCGATCGCCCCAAACGGGTGGGACGTGAGAGATGGTCAACCGATGAGGTGGTTTTCGAAGGCGTAGGAAGCGGCAGCCGTCCGGGAGCCGACACCGAGCTTTGCAAAGATGTTCCCTGCATGCCGGGCCACTGTCTTTTCGCTCAGGTACAACTGACGGGCAATGGCTTTGTTGGATTCGCCGGCAGCAATCAGGCGCAACACTTCCAGCTCGCGAGGAGTCAGCGCCGTTTTGACTTCTCCCCCACCGTTCCGAAGGGCCTGGACCTCGGCAATTGCCGGTGCCGCCCCCAGGTCGGCGAACTCCTCCAGTGCCGCCTCGAACTCCATAGCGGCCGAGTCCGCATCCCCCAATGCGGCGCAAGCCCTGCCTGCGATGACGCGGGCACAAGCGGCCTTGAAGGGAGCTTCCAGGACATACCACTGACGCCACGCCTGCCGTGATGCCCGCAATGCTGCGCCGGCATCACCCTCGGCAAGAAGCACCGCGGCTTCCGCCTGGCGCGCACCGGCGCTCTCCAGCAGCTGGCTGCCATCACGAAGACCCGCAAGCAATTCCTCGACGGCGGCCCGGGCAGCGCCCGTCTCACCCACGGCCAATTCGATATCCACCAACGCCGGAAGGAGCCTGCGCCTGTTACCCGGGTCGGCCTCTGCTACTGCCCGCCTGATGCGGGCCTGCGCCTCGCTGTTCCGGCCAGTCAACAGACGAAGCAAAGCCATCCCCGGCTCGGGCTCAAAGCCGGTCTCCGCTGCTGTCCTGAATGCCCGTTCCGTCTCCTCGGCACGGCCCCGTAGCCGGAAGACTTCGCCTTCCTGGTACCACGCGCCGAACGTTGCATCGGGATCACCCTTCCTGATGCGCCCCTCGGCAGCACGTGCAACCTCCAGGGCCTGGTCCCAAGCGCCATGCAGGATCAGCAGCTCTGCCCGGTACGCCTGGCATTGTGCGCCGAACATGACCATGTCAGGACGTTCCCCGCACCAACGTTCCAGGGCAGCGGTCCATTCCCGCGCTCGCCCCACGTCCTGGGCAAGGCGGCAACTGCCCAGGACAGCGCAGTAGATGATCCCCGTGGGGATGGGAGAAACCTCGCCCGCCATGACCGAAACCATGAGCTCGTCCAGGGTGCGAAGACCTTCCTCCGGGTACCCCAGCGCCAGCCGGGATGTTCCAATACCCAGGCGGCCCATCGCTTGCAGGTCCTTTTCATTGAAGGACTCCCCCAGCTCGAACGCCCGGCAGAAGTTCACATAACCCGCCTCCGCGTCCCCGCCGCGCAGGGAGCCGAGGGCAACGGAAATAAGCAGGAACCCCACACCAGCAGTTGCGTGCTCCAGGCTTTCCGCCAGTCGGTTGGCCTTCCCGAGCCATCCACTCCCGCGGGCATGTTCACCTGCATCCAGCAAGAACATGATCAACCACGCCGCGCAGCGCAGGGCACTGTCCGTATCTCCCACGGTCAGGTACTCGTTATGCGCCCGGGTGAGATATCCAATGGCCTCCTCATTATGTCCCAGAAGCATGGCGACGGAAGCCAGTAACTCAATGTCCTGCGGAGGTAAGCCCCCGTCGTCGTCAGCGCGAACCAGGCACTCGAAAGCGGCGCTCCAGCGGTGCTCCGTGAAGGCCGATCGTCCCAGGTCCAAAGCTGTGGCAGGTACTGACATGACTCACCTTGAGGCGGGCAGCGGCCCTGATGGTCCGCCCAAGCCGCCGTGTAAGCGTCAGGTTACCGCCGCCGTCGTACGCCAGCAATAGCAGCCCCGCGCCGGCGACAAGACAGCAAAAAGCCCCGGCCACTCAGCAGTGGCCGGGGCTTTCCAGGTCAGGCAGCTTAGTGCTGGTGGCCTGCGTGTGCGTCTTCTTCGTCAGCCGGCTTCTCGGCAACCAGGGTCTCGGTGGTGAGAACCAAGGCAGCGATGGAAGCGGCGTTGCGCAGTGCCGAACGGGTGACCTTGACGGGGTCGATCACGCCGGCACCGATCAGGTCCTCGTACTCGCCGGACTTGGCGTTGAAACCGTGGTTGGCTTCGAGTTCGGAGACCTTGGCAGCAACCACGAAGCCGTCGAAACCGGCGTTCTGGGCGATCCAGCGCAGCGGCTGGACCAGGGCGCGGCGGACGATGCCGACAGCTGCGGCAGCGTCGCCTTCGAGGCCCTTGACGGCCGGGGACTCATCCAGAGCCTTGAGGGCGTGGATGAGCGCGGAACCGCCACCGGAAACGATGCCTTCTTCGAGGGCTGCACGCGTGGAGGACACAGCGTCCTCGATGCGGTGCTTCTTTTCCTTCAGCTCAACTTCGGTGGCTGCGCCAACCTTGATGACGCCGATGCCGCCGGCAAGCTTGGCCAGGCGCTCCTGCAGCTTCTCGCGGTCCCAGTCGGAGTCGGTGCGGGTGAGCTCTGCGCGCAGCTGTGCAACGCGGTCTGCAACGTCCTGCTCGGTTCCGGCACCGTCCACGATGGTGGTGTTGTCCTTGGTGACCGTGATGCGGCGGGCCGTACCCAGTACCTCGAGGCCAACGGTGTCCAGGCTGAGGCCGAGGTCCGGGGAAACAACCTGGGCGCCGGTCAGGGTGGCGATGTCCTGGAGCATGGCCTTGCGGCGGTCGCCGAAGCCCGGAGCCTTGACGGCAACAACGTTGAGCGTGCCGCGGATGCGGTTGACGATCAGCGTGGACAGGGCTTCGCCTTCGATGTCCTCAGCAATGATGAAGAGGGGCTTGTTGGCCTGCAGTGCCTTCTCCAGCAGCGGCAGGAAGTCCTGCAGCGAGGAGATCTTGCCCTGGTTGATCAGGATGAGGGCGTCCTCGAGGACAGCTTCCTGGCGCTCTGCGTCGGTGACGAAGTACGGGGACAGGTAGCCCTTGTCGAACTGCATGCCTTCGGTGAGGACCAGTTCGGTCTGCGTGGTGGAGGACTCTTCGATGGTGATGACACCATCCTTGCCCACCTTGCCGAACGCCTCAGCCAGCAGCTCGCCAACTTCGTCGCTCTGCGCGGAGATGGCTGCGACGTTGGCTACCTGGGTGCCTTCGACTTCGCGGGCGTTCTCCAGCAGGCGTGCAGCGACAGCCTCAACGGCAACTTCGATGCCGCGCTTGATTTCACCGGGAGCGGCGCCGGCAGCAACGTTGCGCAGGCCTTCCTTGACCAGTGCCTGTGCAAGCACAGTGGCAGTGGTGGTGCCGTCACCGGCGACGTCGTTGGTCTTGGTGGCGACTTCCTTGGCCAGCTGTGCGCCAAGGTTCTCGTAGGGGTCGTCGAGCTCGACTTCACGGGCGATGGTGACACCATCGTTGGTGATCGTGGGGGCGCCCCACTTCTTGTCCAGGACGACGTTGCGGCCGCGCGGGCCGAGCGTCACCTTGACAGTGTTGGCGAGCTTGTCGATACCGGCCTCAAGTGACCGGCGGGCAGCATCGTTAAAAGCAAGCTGCTTTGCCATGGTTGTGTCCTTTCGAGACAGAAAACCCGCACCGCTGTCGGTCGGAATGATTCCAACGTGACGGCGGTGCGGGGCTCCAGGAAGTTACTTTACGACGATCGCGAGGACATCGCGGGCGGACAGGACGAGGTACTCGCTGCCACCGGTCTTGACTTCGGTTCCACCGTACTTGGAGTAGATGACGACGTCGCCGACAGCTACGTCCACCGGTACGCGGTTGCCGTTGTCATCGAAGCGGCCGGGGCCGATTGCAACAACTTCGCCTTCCTGCGGCTTCTCCTGCGCGGAGTCCGGAATAACCAGGCCGGAAGCCGTGGTCTGCTCTGCTTCGAGCGGGCGAACAACAATACGATCCTCAAGAGGCTTAATCGAGACCGACACTCGGACTCTCCTTTTCATGAGCTGATTCATGGACTAAGAACTAGGGTGCCGTGGCGTACAACCGTCGTCGCGGTGCCGGTGGACGCCTGGCGGGATTAGCACCCTCACGGGGAGAGTGCTAACTAGACTCTATGTAAGGCGTTAGCACTCGGTCAAGGTGAGTGCCAGCATTTCGTCATGGGTGAACTGCGGTCACTGGTCCCTGAGGTCGTCCAGATCGTAGTCTTCGCCGTCGTCGTCCTCATCCAGCGCCGCGCTGCCGCGGTTCAGGTACAGGACCACCGCCGAGGCGACTGCAACGACGCCGGAAATCACCAGCGCGATCACGCCGCCCAGGCGGGCGCCGCTGTAAAGATCGCGGATCTCGCGCGCCTCATCCGTAGGATCGCTGACGCTCTTGCCCGACACGGAATAGGCTGCGGCATTGAAGGAGTCCAGCGCGAAAATAACAATCAGCAGGCCGACGCAGACTACCGCGATGACAGCGCCCGCAATCAGGGCAGGACGGGCGTACACGGTGAGGCGGGAGGGCGGCGGGGCTGCGTTGTCTTCCATGAAAACAACCCTATCCGGCTGATTCCACAGTCACACTGCCATGACGCGCGACGTTAGGCTTGTTCCCATGCCTCACGCACCGCAGGAACAGATCGCGCCCTTGCTGACTACTGAAGGATGGGAACTTCTTGCCTCGCTGGGGCCTTACCGGGAGGCTGACGCTTTCAGCACCAACGCCGAACTCCGGAAGGCTGGCCACTCCCCCGAACTTGTAGCCGCCGTCCTGACCCAATCGCGCCTTCGGACCCGCGCGGAGGCCAAGTTCGGCGAATTCGCCCGCCAGATGCTCTTTACTCAAGCCGGCTTGGAACAGGCCACCCGGCTCAATGTCGCCGCCCGCCACGCTGAACGTTTCGCCCAGGCAGGCATCAGTCACGTTGCGGACCTCGGCTGCGGCCTCGGCGCCGACTCCATGGCTATGGCTTCGATGGATATCGCGGTCACTGCCGTGGAGATGGATGAAACCACCGCGGCCTGCGCCATGATAAACCTCATGCCATTTCCGCATGCGAGGGTTGTGCACACGGACGCGGAGTCGGTATACCTTGAGGGGATCGACGGCGTCTGGCTGGACCCCGCCCGACGCACCACCTCCACGTCCGGCACCAAAAGGATCTGGGACCCGGAGGCCTTCTCCCCTCCGTTGTCGTTTGTAGAAAGGCTTGCGGCCACCGGGCGTGCGGTAGGGGTCAAGATGGGCCCGGGCATCCCCCACGACTCCGTGCCTTCGGACTGCGAGGTCCAGTGGGTGTCCGTGGGCGGCGACGTCACCGAAGCCACGCTGTGGTTCAACGCCGTTGCACGGCCCGGCGTTCGCCGCGCGGCATTGGTCCTTGGCAGCCAGGGCGCTGCGGAAATCACCAGCGGTGAGGATTTCGACGGCGGCCCAGTCGCCGCCGTCGGGCCTGTTGAAGGCTTCCTCTACGAACCGGATGGTGCGGTGATCCGCGCAGGGCTGGTGGCCGACGTCGCTGAGCGGTTGGGTGGGCATCTTGTGGACGAGCACATCGCCTACATTTGCGCCCCCGAACCCCACGACACCCCCTTTGCCCGCGCGTACAAAGTGCTGGAGGTGATGCCGTTCAACGTCAAGGCCCTCAAAGCCTGGGTCAAGAGCAACGGCATCACTGTCCTGGACATCAAGAAGCGTGGCACCGCAGTGACCCCCGAAGAGCTCCGCAAGCAACTGCTGCCGGGCAAGCCTGCCAAGGGCAAGGATGCCAAAACAGCCACCCTCGTCCTCACCAGGATCGGCGAGGAGCGGGTGGCTGTTGTCGTGGAGCCGGTGACTGCGTAGCACTGCTCCACTGGCCGCGACGCTCAGGTGGTCTTTTTCCTGGCGGCGGGGTCCAGGGTGCACTCGCTTACGACCTTGATAAACGAAACGGTCTTGGTCGGCGTAAAAATCAGGAGCATGCCGCGGGGAGTTACGGCGTGGATCTCAATTCCTGTTGTATTAGGGCCCCTGTTATCGAAGATGTGTGTGATCTTGTAACCCTTCGACTCCCAATGGGCCCTCATGCTTTCCACTGCCGCCTTTGGATCCTCGACGGGGCCGCCTTCGATCTGCCGTTGATACAACCGACCGTCGGCTCGCTCGTGAATGCCGCAGGGTTCCGTTACATAGTCAGCCGTATCGCGCAGGTCCCACTCGGACCACGACGTGCCCGATTGCTGCACCGTATCTTCCATGGCATCCATGAACTCCGTGAACACCTCCTTAGCGCTCCGCTCTCCGGGCCCTGGCTCTCCGTGTCCATCCGAAGGGTTTGTACTGCACCCTGACAGCATCACGACCATCGCCACCATCATCGCCAACACCTTCGAGCGCCATCCCACGCTCTGTGAGGGCACCGAGACTCCGCGATTCACCGTTACGTCGTTCTCCTGTCGGCAGCCGGATCCAAAGTGCATTCACCCACAACTTTGACAAACGAAACGGTCTTGGTCGGCGTAAAATTCAGGAGCATGCCCCGGGGAGTTACGGCATGAATCTCAATTCCTGTGGTGTTATCGCCCCTGTTATCGAAGACGTGCGTAATCTTGTAACCCTTCGATTCCCAGTAGGCCTTCATGGCGTCCACGGAAGCCTGTGGATCCTCAACCGGGCCGCCCTCTATCTGCGTCTGATAGGCCCGACCATCGTCCCGAGAACGAACCGAGCACGGCCCCGGGAAGAATCCAGCGGTGTGGCTTCGGTTCCAAATAGGCCAATCTGCACCGGACTTCTGCACTGTGTCATCCACGGCATCCATGAAGTCCGTGAAAACTTCCTGGGCGCTCCGCTCGCCTGGCCTGGGCTTGCCATCCTGACCACCCATTTTGCTTACACCGCACCCTGACAGCATCAGGACCATCCCCACCACCATCGCCAACACCTTCGAACGCCACCGCACGCTCACGATGGGCACAGAGAATCCGCGAACCACAGCTACGTCGTCCTCCTGTCGGCAGTTGGATCCAAAGTGCAATCGCTGATCACATTGATTAAGCTCCCCACCGGAGTCGGCGAAAACTGTATCCGGACCCCGCTTGGCGTTCGCGCGTTAATCTGAACTCCCGTAGCGGGGTTGCCGTCGTCGAAATAATTGCCTATTTCGTAGCCCTTCGACTCCCAGTGAGCCTTCATTCGCTGCGCAGCAGCCTGAGGATCGGCAATAGGTCCGCCTTCGATCTGCGTTTGATATGCCCTGCCATCATCACGAACCTGAACAGAGCATGGAGGCGGAAAGTAGCCCGACGAATTGTTGCGGTCCCAGTCGGGCCAATTAGTACCCGAATGTTGCACAGTGTCATCCACTGTATCCATGAAGTCCGTGAACACTTCCTGGGCGCTCCGCCCTCCGGGCCCAGGCTCTCCGTGTCCATCCTCAGGGTTTGTACTGCACCCTGACAGCATCACGACCATCGCCACCATCATCGCCAACACCTTCAAACGCCACCGCACCCTCACGATGGGCACAGAGAATCCGCGAACCACAACTACGTCGTCCTCCTGTCTGCAGCCGGATCCAGGGTGCACTCGCTATGCACGTTAACGAATGAGGTCCCCTTCGACGGTGTGAAGATCAGGACCATACCCCGTGGAGTCGAGGCGCCGATTTCAATGCCGGTGGTATTGCCGCCCATGTTGTCGAAAATGTTCCCGATCTCGTAACCCTTGGACTCCCAGTGGGCCCTCATTCGTTCCACCGCGGCTTTCGGGTCCTCAACCGGGCCGCCCTCTATCTGCGTCTGATAGGCCCGACCATCGTCCCGAGAACGAACCGAGCACGGCCCCGGGAAGAATCCGGCGGTGTGGCTTCGGTTCCAAATAGGCCAATCTGCACCGGACTTCTGCACTGTGTCATCCACGGCATCCATGAAGTCCGTGAAAACTTCCTGGGCGCTCCGCTCGCCTGGACCAGGCTCGCCGCGATGACCGTCACCTGGTTGGTTTGCAGCGCACCCCGAAGCGAATATAACCATGACGCTGAGCAGTGAGAGCACCCTTATCCCGTGACAGTGTCGCGCAGAAAACGTAGCCGATTCGCTTGTAACACCCGCCATTTCAGGTGGTTTTTTTCCTGGCATTCGGGTCCAATGTGCAAGCACTGACGACCTTAATGAAACTGACGTGCGGGGTGGGCGAGAACTGCAAGCGAACGCCTGTTGACGTACGCGCATTCAGCTGAATTCCCGTGGCAGGGTTCCCATCATCAAATACATTGCCAATCGTGTACCCCTTCTCTTCCCAATGCGCTTTCATCAGGTCCACAGCAACCTGCGGGTCGAGTGCAGGGCCACCTTCGATCTGGGTTTGGTAAGCCCGACCATCATCCCGTGTTCTTACTGAACACGGGCCAGCAAAGAAACCTGCTGTGTGGCTTCGGTTCCAGATGGGCCAGTCCATGCCCGAAAACTGCACCGTGTCATCAACGGCATCCATAAACTCTGTGAACACCTCCTGGGCGCTCCGCTCACCGGGTCCGGGTTCCCCGCCCTGATCGCTGGGCGACGCCCCGCCACACGCACAAAGAACCAAGCTCGCGATAACCATGACGATTACATCGGAAGTCCGATTGCGCCGTGGTTCCTCTAACAGCCTGCGTGGCATTCGACCACCCAAGGCTAGGCGGTCACCTTCTTCGCCGAAGGATCCAATGTGCATTCGCTTTGTACATTTATGAATGAGGTGTGCTTAGACGGTGTGAAAATCAGGATCATTCCCCGTGGAGTCGACGCACCGATCTCAATCCCGGTGGTATTCGCGCCCATATTGTCGAAGACATTTCCAATCTTGTAGCCCTTGCTCTCCCAGTGGGTCCTCATTCGTTCCACCGCGGCCCGGGGATCATCGACGGGGCCTCCCTCGATTTGAGTCTGATACGCCCGCCCATCGTCTCGAGACTGAACTGAACAAGGCGGCGGAAAGAAACCCGCGGTGTGGTTTCGATCCCATGCGGGCCAATCGGTGCCGGAATGCTGCACGGTGTCGTCAATGGCGTCCAAGAAGTCAATGAAAACTTCTTCTGCGCTCCGCTGTCCGGGTCCGGGCGTTCCACCCTGACCATTAATTGCTGAATTTCCGTTGCATCCCGACGCCACCAAACACCCCATCATCACCAACACCAACCACACCTTGTGCTTGTATGTAGTTTTAGTCATTTGTCAATTTCCTTTAATTCCTCGGTTAGCTCGTCCGGAGTTAGGTTCCGCTCGACTAGCCGTCCTGCAGGAAAGTCCATTCCCCCGAATCCCGCTTGGGTTTCACGTTGAAGTGGCAGCAACTGCTTGATTTGTTCACCGCGCCCCGTTGAGGTCAAGGCTATGTTGTGGGCTGACTCGGTGTTTAGATCCAGGTAACCGTGGGAGCTGGTAGCAGCAAAGATCGAATCTCCGCTGTTGCTGGCTGCCCACCCTTTGGCGTCGTGGCCAGTTGTCCGGGTATAGAGGTGACCTGTTTCAGGATCATAACCGCCTTCGGAGGAGAAGGACTTAGCCCCGAACCAGTCACCTGTCGGATCCAAACGCCCCTCACGTCCTCTCAAGCCACTCCCCATGATCCCCAACGGAGCTACTCGATCCTCGCTCGCCGCCGTCACATAGACTTCCGGCTGACCAGCGGCGTCCTTCGCCACGTGGAGGTCCGCGGCAGAGCCGATCTCCCGCCATTCAATCCCGGCCGAGCCAAAAAACGTAGCGGTCGCGATCTCCTGACTGATGGATATCAAGGCATAAGAGGCCGTAGTGCTGCCGTAGGAGTGGGCCACAAGGTTCAGGCGCGGTTCCACGGCGTTCTCACCTATCCCAGCGCGGGTCTCGCTGAAGCCATCCAATGCAGCAGCGAGCTTTGCTCCGCCGCGTTTCGCCAGCTCGGTCGACAACACCTCACCGCTTGGCGGCGCCTCGGGAGAGTCGTAACCAACCCAGGACACTACAGCGGTAGTAGGAGCTTTTGCCGGCTCTGAGAAGGTGCGGAGTTGTTCGTTGTACAGGTCTTGCGCAGATTTGGTCCACGACTCGAGACCATCAGCCACCGTAGTCCTCATGCCCGGGACGTTCCAGGTCACATTGGAGGCTGTATCCAGGTCTCCGATCGCAAGGGCAACAAGCGGTTTGCCGTTCTCGTCAGGAGTGAATGACACAATGGTTCTCGCCGGGGCATCCGGCCCGTTTTCCACTGGGACGAGTGAATCGTAAATAACCCGCAGCGCCACCTTGTCCGCTTCGCTGGTCCGGGTGTCGTTATAGACCGCATCAAGGTTGACCCGGTTCGCTTTTGCCCGGACGGCGTAGGGTATCCCGTTGAGGCTCCCGATGATTCCAGGGGCAGCCACTACCAACGCGGCCTGCTGCTCCGGGGACAAACCAGCCCACCATTCCTTGACCTTGGAAACGGCCGGTGGCGAGGCCAGTCCGGAGCGAAGGTAGTCGGACTCGGCAAGCCCGTAGTCAAGCAACCGCCCGGGCGTCAGCGACGTCAGCAACAGAAGCGTCTCCAGTCCTCCCCCGCCCTTGGCCTCCAGCCCCTTCAATTGGTACCGGGTCCATTCCGTCTTGAACTCCGTCAATGCGCCGCCGTCGTAATACACCGGCACGGACGGGTCGACGGAATACACCCGTTTGATCTGTCGGGCACAGGCCTCCTGAGCGTGCTCATGCTCCGTAGCCAGCGACCCGACACGGCGCTCGAGGTCGGCGGCCTGCGAAGCCATAGCCACTCCACTAACCGAGAAGGAAACATCGCCCGTGGTTTCCATGAAGGCAGCACGGGTTTCGCATTCGTCCCGCTCGCCATGAAAGCGCGCGATCTCATCCAGCAGCAAACCACGACGCCGGTTCAGCTCCCGAAGAGCGTCGGCGTACGCCATCAACGCCCGGTAGACCACGACCAGACCTGTCCGGATTTCCTCACTCTTCCGGGTAACCGGCTGGAACAACGACAACAATTGTGGAGCCTCGGGGGCACGGTAGGCGTCGGCCATTGCTGACCACTCCGAAGCCGCCGATTGCACGGCATTGACGACTCCCTGCGCATTCTCCGTCAATGGGGTTGCGGAGAACTCCAACGCCGCGGGATCGGGCCACCCATCCAACGCAGATGCATCGACCTGGTACATGGTGGCCCTACCTTGCCGGATTCCAGGACATTCCGGGCGGGAAATCCCAGGGGCTCTTTGCACCCGTACTCCGTGCGTTCGCCAGCGCTGTCGCCGCCATCGTCTCGTCGCAGGCAACATAGGCCGCTACCGCGGCTTGGGCCCCGCCAAAGATGTTCGCGGTTCGCTGTACCAGAGCACGCACATCCGTGGTTAGTACCGAGTCTGCGTAGTACTGAAGAGCCGAGTAGGCGGGTCCGCTCCGAAGCACACCACCCAGGGCATCGAACGCATGCCGAAGCTGCGACTGGACGCCAGGAAGCACACTGATGCGCTGCCTCGATGCAGCCACCACCGCCAAAGCCCTGCCACTGTCAATCTCGAACACCACTGCTTGCCCCCAAACAAAGTAGTAAGGATTCTGATTAATCAATCGAAATGATTAATCCAAGCAAGAGTGTATACGACAGGAGGCTCTCGATTACAACGTTAGAGAGACAAGCACCCGGCCCTCACCAGGATCGGCGAGGATCGGGTGGCTGTTGTGGTGGAGCCGGTGTCCGCCTGAGGCTTCAGCGGCGCGAGAACTCAGAGGCTTCGCGCACCTGGCCGGGAGTCGGGCGCACCCCCGTGTAGAGGACGAACTGCTCCTCCGCCTGGATGGCGATGACTTCGGCCCCGGTGATGACCGGCTTTCCGGCAGCCCGCGCAGCGGTGATGAGCGGCGTTTCGGAGGGCAGCGCAACGACGTCGAAGACCCCTTGCGCAGCGGCAATGGTGGCGTCATCGAAGGACTGCGCAGTTTCATCCGCTCCGGCCATGCCTAGCGGTGTGACGTTGATGATGAGGTCCGCGGTTGCTCCGTTGACGTCGTCCTGCCAGCCGAAGCCGTACAGCTCCGCAAGAGCGCGGCCAGTGGTTTCATTGCGGGCCACGATGGTGACGGCGGTGAACCCGGCATCCCGGAGGGCTGCGGCAACTGCCTTCGCCATACCCCCGGCGCCGCGCAGCAGGACCGTGTGGCTTGTGGGGACCTCGTGGTCCTTCAGCAGCCGCGCAATGGCGATGTAGTCCGTGTTGTAGGCGGTCAGGACGCCGTCGTCGTTCACGATCGTGTTCACCGAATCGATGGCTTTGGCCGAGGGATCCAGCACATCCACCAACGGAATGACGGCCTCCTTGTACGGCATGGACACCGCGGCGCCCCGGATCGGGAGACCGCGGATGCCCGCGACGGCAAGGGTGATGTCCGCGGGTGCGAATGCCTTGTAGATAAAGTTCAAGCCGAGCAGATCGTACAGATAGTTGTGGAACCGGGTCCCGATATTGCTGGGGCGGGCCGCGAGCGAAATGCACAGGGACATGTCTTTATTCAGGATGGGCATCCACCCATTAAACAACGGGCCGTTGACCGTTTAGCCTTGGCGCGCCTTCATTCGCGGGTTGTTCTTGTTGATGACGAATGTGCGGCCACGCCTGCGGACGATTTGGGCGCCCGGGATCTTCTTGAGTGCACGCAGCGAGTTCCTGACCTTCATGGTTTTTCTCCTTCTTCTTGGGTGGTTTGGGCAAAGTCGTCCTTCATTTCGGCCTCCGTGAGCTGGCAGCTGTCCAGGAGATCGCGGACTTCCCCGGCGTCGATGTCCTGCGAGTACCCGGTGAGGGCCAGGACCGTGCCACGGTCTCCATGGCTCGGGTGCCAGTCGAGGGCGGCATCCACGTCCCCTACGGGCACCTGTTCAGGCCGGTCGGCCAGCCACGTTCCCGTGCTTTCGAGCCAGACCCGGGGACCAATGCCCTGCACGGCAATGCGGGTTGTGGGAGCCGAGGCAATCCAGAGTCGTCCGCGCATCCAATGGGTTCCACTGGCCAGGTACGGCAAGGCGTCCCGGAAGCGGCCGGGGTGCAAGGGACGTCCGGCTTTGTGCAGCACGGTGGTGAAGGAACCGTGCGAGTCACTGACGGGAAGGCGCACGACGCCGGGCCGGTTCCGGGCCGCTGCCTCGGCGGGGTCGAAGCAGCCTGGCCGGAAGGTGTCAGCTGGTGCGACGAGGTGTGCGTGGGGCGCCAGTTGCCCCAGCAGTTCGACTCCCGTCAGCCAGGGTTCTGATCCCTCCCCGGGATTGCCGGACAAAACGGATCCCAGGCCCGGGGACATGAGCACCGTGTCCACCTGCCCGAACTCGCCGACAAGGAACTCGCCACTCGTGCGTTCGTCGCTGGGCATCGATGTGAAGCCGGATTCGAACAGCGTGTGGCGGTCCCATATGTGGTTGTCCACGTCCGCCGGATCCAGGGCAAGGACCGCATTGTCAATGATCACGGGGCCGTCGAGTCCGCGGCGGAGTTCGTCCACGGCCATGCCCGTGGCGACACCCGGAGGCAGGCCAAGGACCACATGGTCGAAGCCGCACGCGGCGAGTCGTTCCGCCGTCGGGACTACATCCAACCGGACCGTGCAACTGAGGCAACCGTGTTCCAACAGCGTCGTTTCCCGCTCGAAGAGCCGGCCATCGCGGAATACACGGCGAAGGACCAGCGATCCGTCCAGGAGGTCGTGGAGGACCACCACTGAATTGGCGTGCGTGCGGCCGAGCCGTTTTGCGGCCGCCTCGCGGCACTGACTGTCCAGGGAGCTGACGACGGTGAAATGCATGGGAAAAGAATAATGCGAACGATTCTCAATAGCAAATCCATGGGCAGCGAACGGTTACGTTCCGTGAGGCTGGACCTTGAGGCTGCATTAGACTTGATCCGACCGCTGGCGGCCCCGCAGCGGGGAACCACGGCCGGCTGGGGCAACCCTCAACCGGGAAGTACATTCTGAGGGGACTACGTGCAGATTGATTTTGCGCCATCCAGGCAATCGACACTGGGTGTGGAATGGGAGTTGGCGCTCGTCAATGCACGCACGGGGGAACTGGTCTCCGTGGCAAACGATGTCCTCAAAGGCGTGGCAGCGAACCACCCGGACCTCAACGAGGACGACGAACACCCCCACATCAAGCGCGAGCTCCTGCTCAACACTGTGGAACTCGTCACCGGCATCTGCGAGACGGTCAAGGACGCCAAAGAGGACCTCAGCCGCTCCCTGGAGGCAGTACGCGAAGTCACCGATCCCATGGGTGTCGAAGTGTTTTGCGCCGGCAGCCACCCGTTCAGCCCTCCCCTGCTGCAGCCCGTCACCGACAAAGAGCGTTACGCCAAGCTGATCGAACGGACCCAATGGTGGGGACGCCAGATGGTTATCTACGGCGTGCACGTCCACGTTGGGATCGACCGCAAGGAAAAAGTCCTTCCCATCCTGGACGGTTTGGTCAACTACTTCCCGCACTTCCAGGCGTTGTCGGCTTCGAGCCCCTACTGGGCCGGCGAAGAAACGGGCTACGCTTCCCAGCGCGCGCTCATGTTCCAGCAACTCCCGACGGCGGGACTCCCCTTCCAGTTCGACACCTGGGAAGGCTACGAAGCCTATGTCCAGGACATGTTCACCACCGGCGTGATTGACGCGATTTCGGAAATCCGCTGGGACATCCGGCCCGTTGCTGCCCTGGGCACCATCGAGATGCGGATCTGCGACGGACTCGCCACGCTGGAGGAAGTGGGTGCGATCGCGGCGCTGACCCAGTGCCTGGTCCATGAATTCTCAAGCATCCTCGACGCCGGCGGAACCATTCCCACCATGCCTCCGTGGCACGTGCAGGAAAACAAGTGGCGCGCTGCCCGCTACGGCATGGAAGCCATCATCATCCTCGATGCTGAAGGCAACGAAAAGCTGGTGACCGAGCACCTGGCCGAGACCTTGGAACGACTGGAACCCATCGCTGCCGAACTTGGTTGCACCGAGGAACTGAAGGATGTCGCAAAGATCATCGAACGGGGTGCCAGCTACCAGCGCCAGCGCCGCGTCGCAGCCGAACACAACGGCGACCTCCAGGCCGTGGTGATGGACCTCGTCCAGCAGATGCGCAAAGGCCCGGACGCCTAGGAGGCAACGCGGGGTCACTTATGGCCCATAATTGCTGTCGGGATGGGCCATAAGTGACCCCGCGTTGCTTGTTGGCTAGGCGGGTACTGACACCGTGGTGACCGGCATTGACGAATCCGGCGCGAACTCCACCCCACTGGGGCCGACGCCTGCCATGATCAACTGGGCTCCGAGGGCCGCCACCATGGCTCCGTTGTCCGTGCACAGGTCCAACGCGGGTACGTGAAGCTTGATTCCAGCCGAGGTGCAACGCTGCCCCGTCAGTTCCCGGAGCCGCGAGTTGGCGGCGACGCCCCCTCCGAGCAGGAGGTCGGTAATGCCGTTCTCCTTGCACGCCAGGATTGCCTTCGAGGTGATGACATCCACCACGGCCTCCTGGAAGGCTGCCGCAACGTCCGCCACGGGTACTTCTTCGCCCCGGGCCTCGAACTGCTCCACACACCGTGCCACGGCGGTCTTCAAACCACTGAATGACCAGTCATAACGGTGCGGGCCCTTCTCCTCCGCAGTGCCCATGTATTTGGGCTGGGTCAGCCCGCGAGGGAAACGGATCGATTTCGGATTGCCTTGGCGGGCCAGTTTGTCGATGGCGGGGCCGCCCGGGTAGCCGAGGCCCAGGATGCGCGCTACTTTGTCGTACGCTTCCCCGGCGGCGTCATCGATGGTCGAACCCAACAGCTCGACATCGTCCGTGATGCTGCGGATGCGCAAAATTTCCGTGTGACCACCCGAGACCAGGAGCGCTCCGAGGTTCTCCGGCAACGTCCCGGCACTCAGGCCGGCGGCAGCACCGGCGTCGGGCTTTCCGTTCGTCCCGGGCCGCTTGTCCAGCAGCCCAACACCAACGTGGGCCACCAGGTGGTTGATCGCGTACAGGGGTTTTCCGGTGGCGAGAGCCAACGCCTTCGCGGCGCAAACTCCAACCATCAGTGCCCCGGCAAGGCCTGGTCCGGATGTCACGGCGATGGCGTCGATGTCCTCAAGGGTCACGCCCGCTTCATGCAGTGACTCCTGCAAGGTCGGAACAAAAGCGTCCAAGTGCGCGCGGGAGGCAATCTCCGGGATCACCCCGCCGAACCGCACGTGCTCATCCATGGAAGAAGAGACCGTATTGGTGAGCAAGGTAGTCCCACGGACGATGCCGACACCTGTCTCATCGCAGGACGATTCGATACCGAGCACCAAGGGCTGGTGCGGAGCAGGCGTGCTCATGCTGTGGGTCCTTCCTGGGTGGGCGCATCGCCGAGCTGCAACCGCATGATCAGCGCATCGGTGCCATCACGGTAGTAGCGTGGCCGGACGTGGATCTGCTCGAAACCGAAGCGCAGGTAAAGCTGTTGTGCCCGGGGGTTGTCTGCCCGAACCTCAAGCAGGACATCTGCGGCGCCGCGGCGGCGGGCCTCGTCGATCAATTCGGTCAACATGGCCGAGCCGATCCCCTTGCCCTCGTACTCAGGGACGACGGCGATCGTCTGCACATCCGCGATGGGCTCGATGCACATCAGGCCGGCGTAACCAACGATTTCGTTGCCCACCTCTGCCACCACATAGCGGCGGGTTCCCGGCTGGGCCAATTCATCGATGAACATCTGGAGTGGCCAGGCGTCGACGGGGAACAGCCGGCGCTCCAAGGCCTCCACTTCCCTGATGTCCGCGTTGCCCATGTCCCGCAGGGAAATCCCGGCGAGCTCCAGCTTCGGTGACAATTTCACAGTTTCCGTCCGATCAGAGCGCGCGTTTGCGGGGACCGGGCACCTGGGCATCCGATTCCCGCAAGTACAAAGGCGTGGAGTCCAACAGTGGCTGCCCTGCGTTCAGTCGGGCCAAAGCGAATTGGCCCAGGGACGCGGCATCCGGCTGTGTCGTGGCGAAGTCCTCGTCGGCGCGCAGGACATCGGCGTACAGACCCGCACCCGCTCCGAAAACGGGCAGGTCCGGCAATTCAGAGGCGAAGCCGACGTGCGGCCCGTCGACGAGTTCAGGAAGCTGCCCCTGGACGTACGTATAACGGGCCCAGTAGACCTCTTTGCGCCTGGCATCAGTGGCCACCAGGAACTCCGGGGCAGCAGCGGTGGACTCAGCCACTTCAAGGGCGATCGCATCCAGGCTCATCAGGCCGTACAACGGCTTGTTCCACACGAAGGCCAGGGTGCGGGCAGTCGCGATGCCGGACCGGAGACCGGTGAAGGGACCCGGCCCGACACCGGTGACGATGGCATCGATGTCAGCCCCCGTCACGCCGGCTCCCGCCAACAGTTTCTCAATGCCAGGCGCCAGCACTTCGGCATGGCTACGGGTATCTTCCGTGGCGAAGGAATCCACCACGCCTTCCATGGCGTCATTGGAAATGAGGGCAGCACTGGCCACCGCCGACGTATCAATAGCCAGGATCAGCATCAGTTGCCTCCCTGTTCTGCGTTTTCAAGAAGCGATGGAGCTTCGGCCCAACGGGGACCAAAGCCACGGAAAACAATGGTGCGGGGCTCGTCGTCGTCGTCGGTATCGAAGTCCAAGACATCCTGTGCCTCCGTGGACCTTTCGCCACCGACGGCCCTGTGCAGCTCGACTTCCAGCCGGCTCTCAGACAGGTGCTCTACCCGGTCCCGGCCCCACTCCACCACCGTGACCGCAGTATCCATGGTGTTCTCGAGATCGATGTCGTCGATCTCGGCAGCCGATTCCAGCCTGTAGGCATCCACGTGGACAAGGTCAGGGCCGCCCGGCCGCGGTCCGTCGGGCAGGTTCGGGTGGATCCTGACCAACACGAAGGTGGGCGAGATGATCCCGGCGCGCACGCCCAGCCCCTCCCCCAGTCCTTGCGTGAACGTGGTCTTGCCGGCCCCCAGCTCGCCGGTCAGGACCAAAAGGTCACCGGCCTCCAGAACCCCACCGAGGGCCGCGGCGAGCGCGTGGGTCTGGTCCGCCGTCGTAACGGTCAAGGTGCGCTCCCATTGGGCTCCGCTCACAGCGCCGCCTTATCGGTGCTAGCGGCAACAGCCGCGGGTTCTTCGGGAGCCGGGAGGGCCTCGTTGACGTAGCTGCGCGGCACACGGGGGCTGATGCGCGTGACGATTTCGTAGTTGTTGGTTCCTGCCGCCGCGGCCCAGTCGTCGGCGGTGGGTCCGTTGTCTGCGCCGTCACCGAACATGACGGCTTCCGCGCCCTTGTAAGCGGCCGCCGTCTCCGGGCTCATCGGCCCGAGGTCGATGACCATCTGGTCCATCGCGATTCTGCCAACCACGGGATAGTTGACGCCGTTGACGCGGACCGGACCGCCGGTGCCGATCCGGGGGACGCCGTCGGCATAGCCCAAAGGAACCAGGCCCAGGGTGCTTTCTTCGCTGGTCCTGTAGTTCAGCCCGTACGAGACACCCTGGCCTTCAGGAACCTTCTTGCAGTTGGACAGGAGCGTGCGGACCGTCATTGCGGGATGCAGTCCGAGTTCGGCAGAAGTGGCGCCCTCAAAGGGTGACAAACCGTAGATGCCAAGGCCCACGCGGACGAGGTCGAAGTGCGAGTCCGGCCGGGACAAGGTTGCGGGGGTGTTGGCGATGTGCCGGACTTCCGTGTCCACACCTGCGTCCTCGGCCATGGCGATGGCCTCACGGAAAACAGCGAGTTGCTCATCAGTTTCCGGGCGGTGGGGTTCATCAGCCACGGCAAGGTGCGAGAAAATGCCGACTACCCGCAGCAAGCCCTGGTCCTGGTAGTCCATGGCCTGGCCCAGGAGCTGGTCCCAGTCGGCGATGGTGCAGCCGTTGCGGCCGAGGCCGGTGTCCACTTTGAGGTGCACTCGCGCGGGCCGTTCCTGCTCGCGCGCTGCCGCCACGACAGCGTCAAGTTCCCAGCCCGAGATTCCGACGTCGATGCCGGCGGCGACGGCCGCTTGAAAGTTGCTCTCGCGGGTGTGCAGCCACGCAAGGAGCGGGGCATCGATACTGGCGGCCCTCAATGCGAGCGCCTCGGAAATGTGGGCAACCCCCAACCAGGCGGCACCGGCGTCGAGCGCGGCCCGCGCAACCTGGACGGCGCCATGGCCGTACGCGTCGGCTTTCACCACGGCCATCACCGCGGCGGGAGAGGCAATGCCGACGAACTGCCGGACATTGTGGCGCACTGCTTCGAGATCGATCACGGCGGACCGTTCAAGCACCGCCGCTTTGGCTATTGCGGCCTTTGAGCCGATCCCGATATCTGCAGCTGCTTCATAAGTCACCCTAGAGATTCTAGTGGTGCCAGTGAATTCGAGTTAACTGCGGGGCCGCTTGCCACCGCTATTGGGCATCGGACAAGTGCGCGATGGTGGCCCGCGCACGACGTTGGGCTTCGGCCGGAATGTCCTTCACGATCGGTTCCAGGAACGCGAAGCGCCGCAGCCACTGACTTGACTGCCTTTCCTTCCGTGCGTTGGCCCGTTGCCACCAGTCCGCGATGTCGCCCCACCCCGGCGCGGCCAACGATCCGCCGACCTGTTGGACGGCCAAGGATGCACACAGGTTGGCAAAGCGGAGACGGTCACCCAGCCGCCATCCCGAAAGGCACCCCACAATGAAGGCCGCCCCAAAGCAGTCCCCCGCCCCCGTGGGGTCAGCGGCCGAAACGGGCAAGGAAGGAACCCATTCTTCCTCCCCGCTTTCCGAGTCCACTGCCACAGCGCCCTGAGGGCCAAGGGTCACCACGGCCACTGGAACACGGTCAGCCAGGGAGTACAGCGCCGCCCAGGGGTCGGATTTGCCGGTGAACGCCATGGCCTCCGGCGCATTGGGCAAGAAGGCATAGTAATTTTCGAGCTGGTCCAGCCTGCGCTCGGACCATTTGCCGGTCGGGTCCCATCCCACGACGCCGAAGAGCCGGGTGCCGGCACTCCGGGCCGCCATCATCCACGGTTCCATCTCCTCTTCCAAGTCAGCAACGGCCGCGAGCGCCCGGGGCGGCTGGCCGATCAGCTCCGAAGAGCTAATCGGGGCTGGGTGGCCGTGAGTGACCATGGAACGGTCCTGGTTCACGCACATGGAAACCGTCACGGGTGAGTGCCATCCGGGAACCCGCCGGGACAACGACAGGTCCACGTGTTCCTGTGTTTCGAGGATCTGCCAGTTGTAGTCGCCGTAGCCGTCGTCGCCGAACGTGGCAGCAAGGTTGGTCCGCAATCCAAGCCTGGCCGCCGCGATTGCCTGGTTTGCGACTCCTCCCGGGCAGCTTCCCATCCCTTCACTCCACACCTCGGTACCGGGTTCGGGCGCTTGGGGAAGGCCGGTGAAGATGATGTCCTGGAAGACCGTGCCGGTCAGGAGAAGATCGCAACCGGCGTCGGCGTCGGACCTCACGGCGGCCAGGGGGTCGAATCGTCGCTGGGGCATAGCGTCCATGAACGGCACACTACGCCGCAGCTTGCGGGGCTGCATAGACTCGGAGCATGCGGCTCATGATCGCCGGTGGCGGCGGGTTCCGGGTTCCCCTTGTGTACCGGGCGTTGTGTGAGGGTCCATTCGCGGGCCTGGTCAGCGAACTGGTGCTTTTCGACGTCGACGAACAACGGCTCCACGCCATCCAGGCAGTGCTCCGCGCGATGCCTGTAACCTCCGGCTCCGGTCCCGCCGTCTCGGTGTGTACGGATCTTGGCGAGGCACTCACGGGGACCGACGTCGTGTTCGCGGCCATCCGGCCCGGCGGCACAGCCGGCCGGATCGCCGATGAAGGCGTTGCGTTGGCGCTTGGCTTGCTGGGCCAGGAGACCACCGGTGCCGGCGGAATCTCCTACGCCCTGCGATCCATTCCGCGCATGCTGGAACTCGCCGAGGCCATGCGGCGCCATTGCCCCGACGCATGGCTGATCAACTTCACCAATCCTGCCGGCATGGTGACGGAGGCGTTGGTGCCGGTCCTTGGGAAGCGGGTCATCGGGATCTGCGATTCCGCCGGAGGACTGGTCCACCGGGCCGCCCGGGCGGCCGGCTATCCGCTGGCCGAAGGAAATCTCGACGGCGTGGGCTACTACGGGCTGAATCACCTCGGCTGGCTCTACCGGCTGGCGCCCGGTGGCACGGATCTCCTGCCCGGGTTGCTGGCCGACCGCGCCGCCCTCGAGTCGCTGGAGGAAGGGCGCCTGTTCGGGCAACACCTCCTGGACAGACTTGGGGCCATCCCCAACGAATATCTTTACTACTACTATCAGACCGCGCAGGCCACCACGGCGATTCGTGGACAAAGCCAGACCCGTGGAGCGTCCATCCACGCACAGCAGCATTCCCTGTATCCGGAGTTGCTCCGGTCCGATGATGCCTACGCGCTGTGGGACGCGGCGCGGCGGTCCCGCGAAGAGGGTTACCTCGCGGAGGCCCGCCTTCATGGGGAACAACGCGATGAGGCCGATCTCGCTGGCGGCGGTTATGAGCGGGTGGCTTTGTCCGTCATGCGGGCCCTCTCCGGGGGCGGCACCGCCCAGCTCATCCTCAACGTGCCCAACGCGCCGGTGCTGGCAGCTCCCGCCGCCGCTGAGGTGGCCGTGCCCGGGTTGCCGGCGGACGCCGTCGTCGAAGTCCCCTCCCAGGTGACGCCCGACGGCGCGGTGGCGGTTGCGCAGGATCGCCCGCCCGGGCAGTTCCTCACCTTGATGCAGCACGTCAAGGAAGTGGAGCGGCTCACGATCCGAGCCGTCCGCGAGCGCGATCGCGAAGCCGCAGTCCAGGCCTTCGCCTCACATCCCTTGGTTGGATCGGAGCTGTTGGGACGGCAACTGCTCGCAGGGTATGAGGAAGCCTTTCCCGCGCTGGCCGGGCTCTGGGAGTGACGCTTCGGCTTTACAGCTTGCGGTACATCACATGCAGGCCGACGTAGCCGATCTCAGGGTGGTTGAAGGCCTCGGGGACGGTGGCAAGGATACGGAACCCCATCGACTGCCACAGCCAGACGGCCCTGACATTACTCTCCACAACGGCGTTGTATTGCATCGCGTAGAACCCTGCGGCTTTGGCCTCCGCAAGGGAGTATGCACAGAGAGCGCGGGCAATACCCTGGCCCGAGTGGTTGGCCGACACCATGTAACCTGCGTTGGCCACATGGCTACCACCGCCACCCTGGTTGGCGTGGAACTCCCCGGTGCCCAGGATCTTGCCGGACTCCCGGTCCACGGCAACAAAGGTCTGGCCGGGGGCTTCCTTGGTCCATTTGGCCTTGGCCGCTTCCTCGGGAGTGTCGCGGTCCCAAGTGAAAGTCTCGCCTTCCCGGATCACGGGCTCCAGGATGGACCAGATCCCGGTCCAGTCCTCGGGGTTTGCCTTGCGGATGTCAAAGGTTTGTTCTTGGCTCACAGGCCACACGCTAGCAGCCTTGCCGAGATGGGGTCTCCAGCTGCGGGTTTTCCACATATGCGGGACTGTCCACATAGCGGCGCGACTTTCTTGAGGCGTGGATCGGCAGGAGTAGTGTTTTCTGCAGTGAAGTGGTGAGAGTCAGGAGGGTTGCCATGCCGATGGTCCGTCGTGTGGCGTTCCTGTCACTGCATACCTCCCCCATGGAGCAGCCCGGGGCCGGCGATGCGGGCGGAATGAACGTGTACGTTCGGGCCTTGGCCATGGCTCTCGCGGAATCCGGCGTTGAGGTGGAGATCTTCACGCGGGCCACCAAAGCCAGCCAGCCCGCCGTCGAGCATCCCGGCCCTGGCGTCTGCGTCCACAACATTCCCGCCGGGCCCCGCCGCAAGGTTCCCAAGGAGGAGCTGCCCGAACTGCTGCACCAGATGGTGGTGGAGATAGATAACATCCGGAACCGGCAACTGCATGGCCGTTACGACGCCATCCATTCCCACTACTGGGTCTCCGGAGTTGCGGGCTTGGAGCTGTCGGCGTTGTGGGGCGTTCCTCTGGTGCACACCATGCACACCATGGCGAAGGTGAAGAACCTGGTACTGCAACCGGGCGAACACCCGGAGCCTCGACGCCGGGAGAACGGCGAGCAACGGATTGTCGACGGCGCCGACCGTCTGATCGCGAATACTCCTGCCGAGGCTGATGAACTTGTGTCCCACTATGGGCAGATCGCGACCGGATCGATGTCGCTCCGCCCGGTGTGGACCTGAACGTCTTCACACCCGCTTTCCGCAAGAAATCACGTGCCAGGCTGGACGTGCGGCCGGGCAGCTTCCACATCCTGTTCGCCGGCCGGATCCAGCGGCTCAAGGGTCCCCAGATTTTCGTCAAAGCCGCGAGCATCCTGCGGGAGCGGCGACCGGACATTGACCTCGAAATGACAATCCTGGGTGCGCTCAGCGGCGCCAAGGACTTCAACCTCCAGCACATCATCAGCGATGCCGGAATGGACGACGTCGTCACCCACCGCCCACCGGTGGTAGCGACGGAGCTGGCTGGTTGGTTCCGATCGGCCGACGTAGTGGTGATGCCTTCTTTCAGCGAGTCCTTTGGCCTGGTCGCCTTGGAAGCACAGGCGTGCGGCACACCGGTGGTTGCCACCAACGTGGGTGGCCTGTCCCGGGCTATCTCCGATGGCCGCACTGGAATCCTGGTGGACGGACATGACCCCACTGACTGGGCGGATGCCTTGGAGGATCTGTACGACGACGTCCGGACCCGCGAAGACATGGGCAGGCTTGCTGCCACCCATGCGGAGTCGTTCGGATGGCAGCGCACAGCCGCGATCACCTTGGAGAGCTATCGCGAAGCGGTCGGCGGCCTGTTGCTTCCCAGGGCTTGAGGTTCCCTGGCGTCGTTCCCCACTGCTGGTAGATTGGCGCGCACAGCGTTTGCGCGCCACAAGCGTCAGCCCTGAAACGGGAACATCCAGCCGAAGGACAACGATGTCTGAAAACAAGGTCTTGAGTGATCTTGAGATTGCCCATCAAGCCGCCATCCTCCCCATCGAGGAGATCGCGCGAAGAGCCGGCATCCCTCGTGAGGCCCTGGAGCTGTACGGGCCTTACAAAGCCAAGATCAACACCGGCAAGGTGGTGCTTCCCGAGAATAAGGCACGGGGGAAAGTGGTCCTGGTCTCTGCCATGTCCCCCACCCCGGCGGGCGAAGGGAAGTCAACCACAACGGTAGGTCTTGCCGATTCATTGGCGCGTGCCGGACATAAGGTAATGATCGCCCTCAGGGAGCCTTCACTGGGTCCCATTCTTGGAATGAAGGGCGGGGCCACGGGCGGCGGATACTCCCAGGTCCTGCCAATGGATGACATCAATCTGCATTTCACCGGGGACTTTCACGCGATCACCTCTGCGAACAATGCACTTATGGCCTTGGTGGACAACCACATCTTCCAGGGCAATCAGCTCGGCATAGATCCCCGGCGCATGACGTTCAAACGCGTGCTGGACATGAACGACCGCGCCCTGCGGGAAGTGGTGATCGGCCTCGGCGGCCCAGCCCAGGGCATACCCCGCCAGGATGGTTTCGACATCACGGTGGCCTCTGAAATCATGGCCGTGTTCTGCTTGGCCACAGACCTCGATGACCTGCGGACCCGACTGGGCCGGATCACCTTCGGATACACCTACGACCGCGCACCGGTTACCGTCGCGGATCTGGGCGTCGAGGGTGCGCTCACCATGCTGCTGAAGGACGCCATCAAGCCAAACCTTGTCCAGACCATCGCCGGGACGCCGGCATTGGTCCACGGCGGCCCGTTCGCGAACATCGCCCATGGATGCAACTCGCTGATCGCGACCCGGACGGCCATGCAGCTTGCCGATGTCGTGGTCACCGAGGCCGGCTTCGGCGCGGACCTTGGCGCAGAAAAGTACATGGACATCAAGGCGCGCATCGCAGACGTGGCGCCATCCGCCGTCGTAGTTGTTGCAACCATCCGTGCGCTCAAGATGCAAGGCGGGGTACCTAAGGACCGCCTGAGCGAACCGGACCTGGACGCGATGGCGGCCGGGGTGGAGAACCTTAGGAGGCATCTGAGGAACGTGGCCAAGTTCGGCATCACGCCGGTTGTCTCCATCAACAAGTTCGCCACCGACACTGCCGGGGAACTTGAATGGCTCCTGTCCTGGTGTGCCACCGAAGGCGTGGAGGCCGCCGTCGCCGATGTCTGGGGTCGCGGCGGTGGAGGCGACGGCGGCGACGAGCTCGCAGCCAAGGTGGCGGCCGCATTGGGCGCGGCGTCGGACTTCCACCACCTCTATCCGCTGGAGCTGCCAGTTGAGGACAAGATCCGGACGATTGTGCAGGAGATCTACGGGGCCGACGGCGTCGAATTTTCCGTACCGGCGTTGCGACGGCTGGCGGAGATCGAGAAGAACGGCTGGTCCGGCATGCCGGTCTGCATGGCAAAAACGCAGTATTCCTTCACCGACGACGCCTCCAGGCTCGGAGCGCCCAAGGGGTTCAGGGTGCATGTTCGGGACCTGATTCCCAAAACCGGTGCCGGCTTCATCGTCGCCTTGACCGGGGCTGTTATGACAATGCCCGGGCTCCCGAAAGAACCGGCTGCGATGCGCATGGACGTCGACGCCGAGGGCAACCCCACCGGCCTCTTCTGACCCTCTCTCACATCCCCCGCCCTTCACCCCAACCCTCCACCACACCCCCGCAGATTATTTGAGAGGGCAGGCCCAACCGCGGGCTACGTGAAAGAGGGACCGGCCCAACCGCGGGGTACGTGAAAGAGAGCGCCCGGCCCAAACGCGGGGTACCTGAGAGAGCGCCCGGCCCAAACGCGGGGTACCTGAGAGAGCGCCCGGCCCAAACGCGGGGAACGTGAGAGAGCGACCGGCCCAAGCACGGGGTACCTGAGAGAGCGACCGGCCCAAACGCGGGGAACGTGAGAGAGGGACGCGCCCAAACGCGGGGAACGTGAGAGAGGGTCCGGAAACGACTGACGCCCCCGCACGAAAGTGCGGGGGCGTCAGGGGTAACGCGGTGTTTAGCGCTCGATGTCGCCGCGGATGAAGGCTTCGACCTTCTCACGGGCGATGTCGTCGTTGAACTGCTCCGGCGGCGACTTCATGAAGTAGCTGGAAGCGGAGAGCAGCGGGCCACCGATGCCGCGGTCCAGGCCGATCTTGGCGGCACGGATGGCATCGATGATCACGCCGGCGGAGTTCGGGGAGTCCCAGACCTCAAGCTTGTACTCGAGGGAAACCGGGGCATCGCCGAAGTTGCGGCCCTCGAGGCGGACGAAGGCCCACTTGCGGTCATCGAGCCAGGCAACGTAGTCGGACGGGCCGATGTGGACGTCGTCGGCGTGCAGTTCGGCCTCGACGTTGGAGGTGACGGCCTGGGTCTTGGAGATCTTCTTCGACTCCAGACGGTCGCGCTCAAGCATGTTCTTGAAGTCCATGTTGCCGCCAACGTTCAGCTGGTACGTGCGGTCCAAGGTGACGCCGCGGTCTTCGAACAGCTTGGCCATCACGCGGTGGGTGATGGTGGCACCGATCTGGCTCTTGATGTCGTCGCCGACAATCGGTACGCCGGCTTCGGTGAACTTGTCGGCCCATTCCTTGGTACCGGCGATGAACACCGGGAGGGCGTTCACAAAGGCGACACCTGCGTCGATGGCGCACTGGGCGTAGAACTTTGCAGCCTGCTCGGATCCCACCGGCAGGTAGCAGACCATGACGTCGACCTTGGCTTCGCGGAGGGCGGCAACAACGTCGACTGCTTCCTCGGGAGCCTCAACAATGGTCTCGCGGTAGTACTTGCCCAAACCGTCCAGGGTGTGGCCACGCTGGACGGTGACGCCCGTCGCGGGGACGTCGGCAATCTTGATGGTGTTGTTTTCGCTGGCGCCGATGGCGTCTGCCAGGTCCAGTCCAACCTTCTTGCTATCGACATCGAAAGCAGCAACGAACTGGACGTCGTTGACGTGGTACTGGCCGAACTCGACGTGCATCAGACCCGGGATCGTGGCCTTGGGGTCAGCGTCGCGGTAATACTGAACACCTTGGACCAGCGATGCGGCGCAGTTACCTACGCCGACAATGGCAACACGAATCGGATGTGAAGACACGGAACTCCTTTGAGAACTAAAGCTCAGGTGCCAGGCGCAACCCTGACTGAGTCCAGGGCACGGCTGATTGGCACGGCGCCATTCGGCGCACACTTGCATTGTAGCCAACAGGAAAGGGACCGGCTTTGTTCCCCGCCGGTCCCTTCCGTATATGTCTTTCGTGAACGGCTACTTCTGCGCCCACAAATTGATGTCGGATTCGACGGCGAACTCATCGATGGCCGTCAGTTCCTCCGTGCTGAACTCCAGGTTGTTGATGGCGCTGAGCGTGTCTTCGAGCTGCGTCACGCTCGAGGCACCGATCAACGCCGACGTCACCGGAGAACCCTTTGGCTGGTCCCGGAGGATCCAGGCAACGGCCATTTGGGCGAGCGTCTGCCCGCGGTCCTTGGCGATGGCGTTCAGCCCACGCACGCGGTCCAGCTTGTCTTCGGTCAGCTGCGACTCGGACAGGAACCGTTCCTTGGCCGCGCGTGAATCCGCAGGCACGCCGTTGAGGTAGCGGTCGGTCAGCATCCCTTGGGCCAGCGGGGAGAAGGCGATGGAACCCGCACCGACTTGGTCCAGGGTTTCGTAGAGGTTGGGTGAGCCGTTCTCGGTCCAGCGGTTGAGCATTGAATAGCTCGGCTGGTGGATCAGGAGCGGGGTGCCCAGTTCTTTGAGGATCCGCGCCGCTTCGAGGGTCTGTTCGGGGGTGTAGGAGGAGATGCCTGCATACAGCGCCTTGCCTGAGCGGACCGCGTAATCCAGCGCGCCCATGGTCTCTTCCAGCGGCGTCTCGGGGTCGGGCCGGTGGCTGTAGAAGATGTCCACGTAGTCCAGGCCCATGCGCTCCAGGGACTGGTCGAGGCTGGAAATCAGGTACTTGCGCGAGCCCCACTCACCGTAGGGGCCCGGCCACATGTAGTAGCCGGCTTTGGTGGAGATGACCAACTCGTCGCGGTAGGGCTTGAAGTCGTCCTTCAAGTGGCGCCCGAAGTTCGTTTCAGCAGATCCGTCCGGCGGACCGTAGTTGTTGGCGAGGTCGAAGTGGTTGACCCCAAGGTCGAAAGCGCGTCGCAGGATGGCGCGTTGCTCGTCGAATCGCTTGTCGTCGCCGAAGTTGTGCCAAAGGCCCAACGAGATGGCGGGCAGCTTGAGTCCGCTGCGTCCGACACGGCGGTAGGGCATTGTTTCGTAGCGGTTTTCCGCGGCCGAATAAGTCATACGCACCATCCTGCCACTGCAGAAACCGGGGCGACGGCGTTGTCCGCCATGTGGGCGCCGTCACCCCGGCCTGGTGGTTGCTTCAGCTGACGCGTACGACGGCGGCGCTACCGCCGGGAAGCGTCAACGTGTCCTCGTCGAGGGCTGCTTTGGGATCGGTGGCCAGCAACAAGGAGCCACTGAGCGGTGTCGCGAACGCATCCTCCCCCAGGTTGCAGACCACACGGACGCTGCCACGGGAGAACTGCAGCCAGTGCTCGTCGTCGTCGAACTTCACGGAGGTTTCGCCAAAGCCGCCCTCGACCAGTTCGGGCGTGTTCCGGCGCAGCTGTGCCAAATCCTTGTACAGCTGCAGCAGCCGTGCGTGATCCCCTTCACCGGCTTCCTCCCACTTGAGCTTGGAGCGCTGGAAGGTCTCCGGATCCTGGGGATCGGGAACAACGGCCGGATCCCACCCCATCCGTTCGAACTCCTTGATCCGCCCCTCGGCGGTGGCCTTGCCCAGGTCCGGTTCCGGGTGGGAAGTGAAGAACTGCCACGGTGTGGATGCGCCGAACTCCTCCCCCATGAACAACATCGGGGTGAAGGGAGAGGTCATGGTCAGGACTGCACCAACAGCCAACTTGCCGTAGGACAACGATGCCGTGAGGCGGTCGCCGGTTGCCCGGTTTCCGATCTGGTCGTGGTTTTGGAGGCACACCACCAGGGCCGAAGGGTGGGCGAGGTCGTGCCGGATGGGCCGTCCGTGGCGGCGCTCCCGGAAGCTCGAGTAGCTTCCATCATGGAAGAAGCCGTGCTCAAGGACCTTGGCCAGCACGGACAACGAGTCGAAGTCCGAGTAATAGCCGGTGGTCTCCCCGCTGAGGTTGACGTGGACCGCGTGGTGGAAGTCGTCGCTCCACTGGCCTTCCAGACCGTAGCCGTTGTCCTTGCGGGGGTAGATCAGGCGCGGGTTGTTCAGATCCGATTCCGCAATCAGGGTCCGCGGGATCCCCGTTTCCGATTCGATCAGGTCCCCCAGCGCCCCGAATTCCTCAAGGATATGAACGGCACGCTCATCACGGAGGGCGTGCACGGCATCGAGCCGAAGTCCGTCAACGTGGTAGTCCCGGAGCCACATCGCGGCGTTCTCCAGGATGTAGCGCCGCACGTCGTCGGAGCCCGGGCCGTCAAGGTTCACTGAGTCACCCCAGGTGTTGCCCTCACCCGATTTCAGGTAGGGCCCGAACTTTGGCAGGTAGTTTCCGCTGGGACCGAGGTGGTTGTAGACCACATCCTGGATGACTCCGAGCCCTGCGGCGTGCGCCGCATCAACAAAGCGCTGATAGGCGGCCGGGCCACCGTAGGGCTCGTGGACGGCGTACCAAAGGACGCCGTCGTAGCCCCAGTTGTGGACACCGTTGAACCCGTTCACCGGCAGGAGCTCGATGAAGTCGATGCCAAGGTCCACCAGGTAGTCCAGTTTCGCAGCGGCAGCATCCAGTGTGCCCTCAGGCGTGAAGGTCCCAAGGTGCAGCTCGTAGATGACCGAGCCCTTGAGGTCCTTCCCCTTCCACCCGCCGTCCTTCCACTCATGGATGGAGGGGTCGAAAGTTGAGGACAGTCCATGGACTCCGTCCGGCTGCCGCCGTGAGCGCGGATCAGGGAACGGCCCTTCTCCATCAACCAGGTAGCCGTACGACACGTCGTCGGCTTCCTGTGCCACGACGTCAGCCGGCGCGTGCCACCAACCGTGCGCGGCGTCGTCGTCGAACTGCTCCATGCCGTACTCGTGGCCCCCGGCCACCAGCCGAACGCTCTTGGCATTCGGCGCCCACACATCGAATCTATTTTTTCCAGCAGCGTGCTTGAGCATGATGTTCCCCTGTACGTTCCTTAAGCGTGCGTTGCCGCGAATTCAGGCTGGCTTCAGTCGGTGGGTACCAGCAGCGCCACCGGGTAGCGTTCCAGCAACTTCCCCACCTGGACGGGACCGGGGCCGTAGCTTGCTCCGGTGAGTTCGTCCTTGCAGTTCACAGTGAGTTCGATGCTGGTGTCCCGCCAGCCGCCTTCCCGGGCGAGGCGCCGTGGCAGACGCGTGGCCACAGTCATGGCTCCACGCCGGCCTGCACCCCGGTCGAAGGCCACTACGTGCGCCGCAGCCAAGCCCTGTGCTGCCACGGGCAAGTACCCTTCGAACAGTTCCGGACGGTCCTTCCGTAACCTCAGCGCACGCGAAACCACCAACAGCTTGGCGGGTTCTTCCGTGAACGACGGCGTGGCGCCCTGGTCCAACTGCTTCAGAGCGGCCTGGCGTGCCTGGAAGTCCACTGGCCGCCGGTTATCCGGGTCAGTCAGCGAGCCGTCCCGGAACTCCGTGCCCTGATAGACGTCCGGGACGCCGGGCATGGTGAGTTGGATCAGCTTGGCGGACAGCGAGTTGGAGGTCCCATAGGGTTCCAGCTCGGCCACGAAGTTGGCCAGCGCGGCCGCGACCTCGGGAACGTCGAAAGCGGCGTCGACGGCGGCTGCCAGCTGCCGTTCGAACTCCGGGTTCGGGTCGGTCCAGTTGGTTGAACTGCCGGCCTCGCGTGCAGCTTTCAGCGCGTAGGACTGGAGGCGTCCGCGGTCTGCCGGCCAAGCACCCACGATCGACTGCCAGACAAGCGCGGCCAGCGGTCCGTCCGGGATCGGTGCGAGCTGCTGCACCGTGCCAAGGAACAATTCCCACTCCGGCACGGCCTCGGAAATGACCGATATCCGTGCCCTCGCATCCTCGCTTCGCTTGGTGTCGTGGGTGCTCAGGGTGGTCATGGAGTGCGGCAGGAGCTGCTGGCGACGGGCCATCCGCTCGTGGAAGACTCCGTTGGGCAAGGAGAACTCCGTCGGATCCGCGCCAACCTCGGTGAGCGAGCCTAGCCGGGTGTAACGGAAGAACGCGGTGTCCTCCACACCCTTCGCCATCACCATGCCCGAGGTCTGCTGGAACCGCTGCGCCAGGGCGTTGCCTGGATCCAACAGGAGTGGTTGCAGTTTGCCCAGGACGGGTTCAAGTTCGGGACGGTGACGTCCTGCCTTCTCTATTGCCTCGACCAGAGTCTTACCGCCATGAGGCAGGTAGGTCCGGTAGATGGGGAACCAGCAGATGATCTCGGCCAGGGAATCGGCTACCTTGGCGAACGGCAGTTCCAGCGTGGCCGGTACCAGGCGCGCGAGCCGGAGGATCTCCGAACGGAGGATACCGTCGGCGATGCGGCGCTTGGTCCCATGGATCATCTCGGCGTAATCTGCCGGCTTTTCCGAGTTCCGCAGCCGGGCATCGAGTGAGTTGAGGTATTCCTCGGCCGTGGGATCGACGAACAGGCGATCAACGTCCGCGAGAGCGTCGTACCCGGTGGTGCCCTCACAACTGAAGGTTTCCGGGAGCTGCTCCCCCGGTTCGAGGATCTTCTCCACCAGCAAGTAGGCGCCGCCGGTGACTTCCCGGAGCCTCGCAAGGTAGCCCTCGGGGTCGGCAAGCCCATCGGGATGGTCAATGCGGAGGCCGTCCACCAGGCCCTCACGGAACCAGCGGACAATCTCGGCGTGGGACTCGTCGAAGACCCACGGGATCTCGACCCGGATGCCCGCCAAAGTGTTCACGGCGAAGAACCGGCGGTAGTTCAGGTCCGCGTCTGCCCGCCGCCAACCGATCAACTCGTAATTCTGGCGCGAGTGGACGTCCTTGGGGCTGTCGCCGGACTCGTACGTTCCGTCAGCCAACGGGAAACGGTGATCGTAGTAGTGCAGCTCACCGTCCACGACCTTGAGTTCATCGAGGTCGTCGTCGCTGCCGAGCACCGGGATCCGGATCTTTCCGCCTCCGAAGTCCCAGTCGACGTCGAAGGCCTCGGCATACTTGGACTCCTGCCCGTCCTTCAGCAGGCTCCACCACCAAGCATTCTGCTTGGGAGAGGCAACACCCATGTGGTTGGGCACGATGTCCGCAAGAATCCCCAGGCCGTGATCCTTGGCTGCCTTGGACAGGGCAGCCAAGCCCTCACGGCCGCCCCTGGCGGGATCCACGGTGGAGGGGTCGGTCACGTCATAGCCATGGTCCGATCCCTGCTCGGCGGTCAGGATTGGTGAGACGTAAACCCAATCGATTCCCAGTGATTTCAGGTAGCCGGTGAGCTCGGCAGCGTCCTGCAAGGTGAAGCCGGGACGGATCTGGAGGCGGTACGTGGAGACTGGCGTCCTCATGATTCGGTCTCCTTTCCCTCGCCTGCGTCAGCAGCACCAGCAGCCTCTTCTGCCGGAGCAGCCTCCTCTGCCGGGGCCTCCTTGTAGTCATACGGCAGGGAGGTCACGGCGGGAGCCGTGATGGAGGCCGTTTCCGGTGTGCTGGTCTGCGTCAGGGCTGCCAGCGAGGCCGCAACGGAGTGGTCCGGTTCGATCTCGGGGGTACTGTGCGCACGCAGTACCACCAGGGATTTGCCGCCGACTGAGAGGATCTGGTCCGGCTTGATGACGCCGGCTTCCGCTCCCTCTCCGGCGGTATCGATCATGACGTCCCAGGCCGGTGCGTACTCGTCGGAGGGAATCCGGAAGTCCACCTCTTCCTGGTCCGCGTTGAAGTACAGGAGGAAGTTGACGTCGGTGATGCGTCGGCCTTGGTTATCGCGGCCGTGGATGCCGTCACCGTTGAGGAACACACCCACCGAACGGCCCAGGGCTTCGTCCCAGTCCGACGGCGTCATGGTGGTGCCGTCCTTGTCCAGCCACACGATGTCCGGGAGTCGTTCGCCCTCGCCCCGGAGCGCAGGCCTGCCGTCGAAGAAGCGGCTGCGGCGCAGGCTCGGGTGCTTGGCACGCAGTGCACTGACTGCCGCAGTGAACTCGATCAGCGGCTGGTCCACGTGTTCCCAGTTGATCCAGGTGAGTTCGGAGTCCTGGCAGTAGCCGTTGTTGTTGCCCTGCTGGGTCCGGCCCAGTTCGTCGCCGTGCAGGAGCATTGGGACGCCTTGGGACAGGAACAAGGAGGCAATGAAGTTGCGTTGCTGGCGTGCCCGCAGGGCGAGGACGGTGGGGTCGTCCGTCGGCCCTTCGACGCCACAGTTCCACGAACGGTTGTGGGATTCGCCGTCGTTGTTGTCCTCGCCGTTGGCCTCATTGTGCTTCTCGTTGTAGGACACCAGGTCCATCAAGGTGAAGCCGTCGTGGGCCGTGACGAAGTTGATGGATGCGAACGGACGGCGGCCCGAGTGTTCGTACAGGTCTGCCGAGCCCGTGAGCCGGGATGCGAATTCGCCGAGCGTGGACGGCTCGCCCCGCCAGAAGTCTCGGACGGTATCGCGGTACTTGCCGTTCCATTCGGTCCACTGGGGCGGGAAATTGCCTACCTGGTAACCGCCGGGCCCGACGTCCCACGGTTCGGCTATGAGCTTCACCTGGGACACTACGGGATCCTGCTGGATCAGTTCGAAGAACGTGGAGAGTTTGTCGACGTCGTAGAACTCGCGGGCCAGGGTGGAGGCGAGGTCGAAACGGAAACCGTCCACATGCATTTCGGTGACCCAATACCGCAGGGAGTCCATGAGCAGCTGCAGGGAATGTGGGCTGCGCACGTTCAGGGAGTTACCCGTACCGGTGTAGTCCATGTAGTACTTCTGGTCGTCTTCCACCAGGCGGTAGTAGGCCGAGTTGTCGATGCCCTTGAAGGACAGCGTGGGGCCCAGGTGGTTGCCTTCAGCGGTGTGGTTGTAGACGACGTCGAGAATGACCTCAATGCCGGCGTCGTGCAGCGAGCGGACCATGGCCTTGAAGTCCTGGACCTGCTGTCCCGTGTCGCCCTTGGAGCTGTAGCTGTTGTGCGGGGCGAAGAAGCCGATGGTGTTGTAGCCCCAGTAGTTGCTCAGGCCCTTGTCCTGGAGGATTCCGTCGTTCACGAACTGGTGCACGGGCATCAGTTCGATTGCCGTGACGCCCAGCTTCTGCAGGTGCGAAATCACTGCCGGGTGTGCAACGCCGGCGTACGTTCCGCGCTGCTCTTCCGGGACCTCGGGGTGGAGCTGCGTGAGTCCCTTGACGTGGGCCTCGTAGATCACCGACTTGTGGTACGGGATCCTGGGGAGCTTGTCGCCGTCCCAGTCGAAGAAGGGGTTGATGACGACGCCCAGCATCATGTGTGCTGCTGAATCCTCGTCATTCCGGGAGTCGGGGTCCCCCAGGTTGTACGAAAACAGGGAAGGGTCCCAGTCGATTTGCCGGTGCACTGCCTTGGCATAGGGGTCCAGCAGGAGCTTGTTGGGGTTGAAGCGTTGGCCGGCGTCGGGGTCGTAGGGACCGTGGACGCGGTAGCCGTATTTCTGTCCGGGCTGCACCGTCGGGAGGTAGCAGTGCCAGACATAGCCGTCCACTTCCGTGACGTCGACGCGGACTTCGCCGCCGTCGTCGTCGAAGAGGCACAGTTCAACCCGTTCTGCCCTTTCGCTGAACAGTGCAAAGTTGGTGCCGGTACCGTCAAACGTGGCTCCGAGCGGATAAGCCGATCCAGGCCAGACTTCCATGCGTTCTCCTCTTGCTGATGCGAACAACTGTTGCAAGCCTACTCATGACCCTGACAACGACAGTAACCTTACGGTATTGTTCGGTCGTATTCCGCGCTGAGCGAACCAACAACGCGCGGAACAGCCTCAGCGATCGCCGAGGCTGTAATGGGGCCACCATCAAAATCTGCCGAAGCCAGCGCTCCGGCCCGTCCATGGATGCTTGCTGCCACGGCCGCGACAGCAGCCCAGCGGTCCTCAGGATCCAAACCCAAGGCGGCATACGCGCCGTCGTCGTTTGTCAGCTCATCAGCAGCCTGCGCCACCAAAGCTCCCAGGACTCCGGCCAGGACATCGCCGCTTCCGGCGGTCGCCATCCAGGCGGTGCCGTCGGACTGGCTGAACACAGTTCCCGACGGCGATGCCACCAAGGTGGTGGCACCCTTCAGGAGCACTGTGGCTCCGGTTTGTTGCGCAGCCTGCCGTACGAAGTGCAGCGGGCGGGATTCGACGTCGGCACGGCTCACGGCCACTTCGCCCGTGGAAGGAAGCGAGTCCAGCAACGAGGCGAGCTCGCCGGCATGCGGAGTGAGGATCCAGTGGGGCGGGCAACGCTCCGGCAAGAGGCTCAGCGCACCGGCGTCGACCACCACCGGCAGGTCATCGCGGAGTGCGGACTCCGCAGCAGCCCCTGCCCGCTCAAGCTGCTCTTGCCCGTCGACGCCCGGGCCAACCACCCAGGCCTGCACCCTTCCCGGGTCCGCCGTCTCCCAGAGGGCCTCAGGGGTCCGGCTGAGAACCATTCGGGCCGCTGGTTCAGGGCCGAGGTAGCGCACCATGCCCACCCCGGCGAGGGCCGAGGCGTGCACGCTCAAAACTGCTGCGCCGGCAAAGCGACTGGAGCCCGCGACGATTCCCAGGACCCCCCGTGAGTATTTGTGCGCCCGCCGGGAAGGGCTGGGCAACAAGGCGCCCAGGTCCCGGGCAGTGAGCCGGCGCAGCTCCGGCACGTCATACTGCAGCGTGGACTCGATACCGATCTCCACCAGTTCGACGCGGCCGGCGCAGCCTTCACCCGGGTCACTGAGCAGGCCGGCTTTGATGCCCCCGAAGGTGACGGTGAGGTCGGCTTCCAGGACAGGCCAATGGACCTCGCCCGTGCCGGCATCCAGGCCGCTCGGGACATCGCATGCCACCACCAGGCCGGGCCGAAGTTCCTGGAGCCCCGCTACCAGCTCGGCAGCGGCGTCACGCAAGCCGCCGCGGGCTCCCGTACCCAGGAGGGCATCGATGACCACGTCCTCGCCGGCACACAGGACCGCGAGCTCTTCCGCGTTGGAGGCCTCCAGCCGCAGAACCCGACCGCCGGCGGCCTTGAAGGCAAGCAAAGCCTCCGTGTGGACAGTTTCCGAAGCAAGTATCGCCGTCGTCCGCATTCCACGCCCGGCCAGGTGCGCTGCAGCGTAGAGGCCATCGCCGCCGTTGTTGCCCTTGCCGGCAAGAACCGTGACACCCGCTCCGGCCAGCCGGCGTTTTATCTTCACCTCGCGGATCACTGCCTGTGCCAGGCCGTAGGCTGCCCGTTGCATAAGAACAGCGCCCTCACCGGAGTCCAGGAGCGGTTGTTCCGCATCCCTGATCTGTTGTCCGGTGAAGGCGCTGATCATGTGAACGTGTGTCCGTTTAGCCTTCGGCGAGGACAGTCGCCGTGGCGATGCCGCCGTCGTGGCTCATGGACAGGTGCCAGCGCTTGACGCCCTTGGCCTCAGCCACCGCAAGCACGGTGCCCTTGACCTGGACTGTTGGACCGTTCTGGTCAAGGCCGATCCAGCAGTCCTGCCAGTTCATGCCCGCGGGTGCGCCCAGAACCTTGGCAACAGCTTCCTTGGCCGCAAAACGGGCTGCCAAGGACCGCGTGTTGAGTTCACGCTCCGCCGGCACAAAAAGCCGGTCCCTCAGCCCTGGAGTCCGTTCAAGCTGCCGGCCAAACCGCTCAATGTCTACGACGTCTACGCCAATGCCAACAATCATGGCGTTATTCTACGGTCACGCTCTTGGCGAGGTTACGCGGCTGGTCGACGTCGTAACCCTTCGCCCCGGCCAATTCGGCGGCAAAGATCTGCAGCGGAACCGTAGTGAGCAACGGCATGAGCAACGTAGGCGTTTCCGGAACGTAGAACACGTGCTCGGCGTAGTCCTTGACCGATTCATCTCCCTCTTCAGCGATGACCAGGGTACGTGCACCACGTGCGCGGACTTCCTGGATGTTGCTGACCACCTTGGAGTGCAGGGAGTCGCGGCCGCGCGGGGAAGGCACGACGACGAAGACCGGCTGGCCGTCATCGATCAGGGCGATCGGGCCGTGCTTGAGCTCGCCCGCGGCGAAGCCTTCAGCGTGGATGTACGCGATTTCCTTAAGCTTCAGCGCGCCCTCAAGAGCCACCGGGTAGCCCACGTGGCGGCCCAGGAACAGCACGGACTTTTCGTCCTTCATGCTGCGTGCGAGCTCGCGCAGGGGCCCTGCGTTGTCGAGGATGGTCTGGATCTTTGCCGGGATCTTGTTCAGGTCCGCAAGGACGTCCTTGATCTGGCCTGAGAAGATGTTGCCGCGCAGCTGGGCCAGGTAGAGGCCCAGGAGGTAGGCGGCGGTGATCTGGGCCAGGAATGCCTTGGTGGACGCAACGGCGATTTCCGGGCCGGCGTGGGTGTAGAGCACAGCATCGGATTCACGGGGAATGGTTGAGCCGTTGGTGTTGCAGATGGAGATCGTCTTGGCGCCCTGTTCGCGGGCGTAGCGGACGGCCATAAGCGTGTCCATGGTTTCACCGGACTGGCTGATCGAAACCACCAGCGTCTTGGCATCCACAATCGGATCGCGGTAGCGGAACTCGTGGGCGAGCTCCACCTCCGTGGGGATACGGCACCAGTTCTCGATGGCGTACTTGGCCACCAAGCCTGCGTACGCGGCAGTGCCACAAGCGAGGACGATGATCTTGTCCACCTGCTTGAGGAGCTCCGGATCGATGCGGAGCTCGTCGAGGGTCAGCTGGCCGTTGAGGTCCGAGCGGCCCAGGAGGGTTTGTGCCACAGCGTCAGGCTGGTCGTTGATCTCCTTCTCCATGAAGGAGTTGAAGCCACCCTTTTCGGCCGATGCCGGGTCCCAGTCAACGTGGTATTCCTTGCCTTCGGCGGGAGCGCCGAAGAAGTCGGTGATCTCCACGGAGTCCGCGGTGATGGTGACGATCTGGTCCTGGCCCAGTTCCACAGCGCGGCGCGTGTAGTCAATGAAGCCGGAGACGTCGGAACCGAGGAAGTTCTCGCCGTCGCCCAGACCCACCACCAGGGGTGAGTTGCGGCGGGCAGCAACCACGACGTCGGGCTGGTCCGCGTGTACGGCCAGGAGGGTAAACGCACCCTCGAGCCGCTGGCAGGCGAGGCGCATCGCTTCGGTAAGGTTGCCGCCGTCGCCCTTGAGCTGGTTGCGGAAGATGTCGCCGATGAGTGCGGCAGCCACCTCGGTGTCGGTTTCGGATTCGAACGTGACACCCTTGGCGAGCAGTTCCTGGCGGAGCTCGGCGAAGTTCTCGATGATGCCGTTGTGGATGACAGCCAGGCGGCCACCATCGGAGAGGTGCGGGTGGGCATTACGGTCGGTAGGGCCGCCGTGCGTGGCCCACCGGGTGTGGCCAATGCCCGTCAGGGACTCGGGAACGGGGTGAGCTTCCAGTTCCTCGATCAGATTGCTCAGCTTGCCGGACTTTTTACGCGATGAGATTGCTCCATCGGCTACTACTGCGACGCCGGCGGAGTCATAGCCGCGGTACTCCAGACGGCGCAGCCCTTCCACCACGACGTCAAGGGCGCTGTAACCAGCTGCCTCGCGAGACGAATTGCCAACATAGCCTACGATTCCACACATAGGTACAAGCCTAACGGCTTCTGCAAACAACTGACGTGGGACATCCTATAACCAAGAGCTATTCGCGCGCTGTTAAGAACGCACAATTCACTCTCCGGCCATCGCGCATTTCCTGATCAGCCGCGCGGAGGGCAGAATCATGATCGTGACTTTGCAACGCACCGAAGCTAATGGCGACGGCGCTTCCCCGTTTGTTGAGCTGGACCGTCAAACCTGGTCCAGGCTCGCGGCACAGATGGAGCAGCCCCTCAACGAAGAGGACATTTTCCGTCTGCGGGGGCTTGGAGACCCCTTGGACATGAAAGAAGTCCGGGAGGTCTACCTCCCGCTTTCCAGGCTCCTTCACCTGTACGTTCAGGCATCGCACCAGCTGCATGCGGCGACCACCACCTTCCTGGGTGAACAAACCCAGCGCACGCCGTTCGTCATCGGCGTCGCCGGCTCCGTGGCAGTCGGCAAGTCCACCATCGCCCGCGTGCTCCGCGAAATGCTGCGCCGCTGGCCGGGCACCCCCAACGTCGAGCTCATCACCACGGACGGCTTCCTGTACCCGCTGGCCGAGCTCAAGCGCCGCCACCTCCTTGAACGCAAGGGCTTTCCCGAGTCCTACGACCGGCGCGGGCTTCTGCGCTTTGTCTCGGAGGTCAAGGGCGGGGCTGAGGAAGTCCGGGCGCCGTGGTACTCGCACGTGACCTACGACATCGTGCCGGGCAAGGAAGTCGTCGTTCGGCGCCCCGATGTCCTGATCGTCGAGGGTTTGAATGTGCTTGCGCCGGCCCGGCCGCGCATGGACGGAGTGCAAGGCCTGGCCATCAGCGACTTCTTCGACTTCTCCATCTATGTCGACGCCAAGACCTCGTACATAGAAGAGTGGTACGTGGACCGCTTCCGGAAATTGCGCACTACCGCTTTCGCCCAGCCCGAGTCCTACTTCCACCGCTACGCCACATTGTCCGACGAAGACGCCGAATCCACTGCCAGGGGCATTTGGAAGCGCATCAACGAGCCAAACCTGAAGGAAAACGTCCTGCCGACGCGTGGCCGGGCACAGCTTGTGCTCACCAAGGATGCGGACCACTCCATCCGGCGCATGCTGCTAAGGAAGGTCTAGTTGCGCACCGATAACTTTCCGCTCCCCAGTCGCCGGGCTTTCGCGGGCCTGCTGACCGCCGGAGCCGGTCTGGCCGCCCTGACCGCCTGCACGCCGGAGAACGCCACGCCCTCCCCGGCCGCCGCCACGGTTCCGGTGCAGGCCGACGTCACGCCTTCAGCAGCCGCCTCCAGCACCGCTGCTGCACCCACCACCGAGCCCACACCCACTGCGGAGCCCACGGTGGCGACCCCCAGCCCGACTCCTTCCAGCTCGCTTAAGACCCAGCAGTCATTGACGGATCCCACCAGCCCCTGGGTCATCGTCAACAAGCACAGGCCCTTGAACCCGCAGAACTTTGTGCCCGCGGATTTGGTGCAACCGGCCGTGCGGCTCGCCGTCAGCGGGGAGGCCGCGCTGCTGAACAGCACGACGGCGGCTGCCGCGGAAAAGATGTTCGGCGCGGCGGCTTCTGAGGGCGTCATCATGACGCTGGCTTCGGGCTACCGTTCGTACACCACCCAGGTGTCCACCTACAACGGATATGTCGCCAGCACCGGGCAGGCCGCGGCCGACCGTGCTTCAGCCCGCCCCGGCCACTCGGAGCACCAAACGGGTTGGGCTTTCGATATCGGCGACGGCGGCGGAGCCTGCAGCTTCCAGCCATGCTTCGCCGAGCAACCGGCAGCGGTCTGGGCCAAGGCCAATGCGCACAAGTACGGATTCGTCGTGCGGTACCCCTGGATGTTCCACGAAACCACGGGCTACTTCTACGAGTCCTGGCACCTGAGGTACATCGGAGTCGAGGGGGGGGGGGGGGGGGGGGCCCCCGGGCCCGCCCCGACCCGAGATAAAATAGAGGGTGTGTGACGGGCAGGCAGAGACAAAAAAAAAATA
>NZ_JBHVAL010000016.1:0-115583 GCF_042667405.1 Paenarthrobacter sp. NPDC057355
TTTGCCGGTGGTGGTTTTGAGGCTGATGGCCATGGGGATCAGTGTTCCTTTCCTGTGGCCACCGTGAGACCGGCCGGCCTGTTGTTTCAGCCTGTTCGGCTGACAGGAATTACTTTGCCGGGCCTGGATCAAGAACAAATCCTGCAAACCCGCAACACTTCCTCAGGAAAACCTCAAGATCTCCTCAGCACCATCAGCACCATGTGAAACACCCATTTGAGCCCTTGAACGGCAGGAAACGGGCCGCCATCACGTTGTCCGCCGCAATGCTCAGGCGTTCACCAGCCCCAGCACCGGCAAGGCAACCGCCGTCGACAACGCCATTGCGGCAGTATTGCCGATCACCGGGTGGAATCCGGCCGGTAGCCGCGAGGAGATCGCCCGGGCGATCGGCGGGGCGAGCAAGGCCCCCAGTACTGCGCCGCCGATGATCCCCGTCCAGGAACCTCCCGAGGCGAGGACGGCAGCGGGAGCCACCGACACCACGGATGCGTACGTCGCGGCCCAGCCTTCGTCCCGGTACCAGCGCCGCCACAGGACGATCCCCACGGCCGAAGTCAGGGCTTGCGCGAACAGGATGTGGGGCAGCAAGGCGGAACCGTACGACGGCAGTCCTGGATCGATCACGAACGCCGCGGACACGCCCACGATCACTCCCAGAGCAGCCAGCTCGTTGGCGAAGAAGTGCGTTTCCGTGAAGTCCTTGAGGACGCGGCGTGCGGCCCGGACGGCGTCATTGAGGACTGGTCGTTCAGCGTCCGACGGCGAGTGGTCACCTGCCGGTGCTGGCTGCGGTTTCCGCAGGGCAAGCCAGGGCAGGTGCCGGGCAATCGAAAAGGCGATGGCCGAGCCAATCGCCATTGCCAGGACGCTGCCGACGACCGGCGGCAAGCCCAACGGAGTGGACAGAACAGGGATGAAGAACAAGGCCAAAGGCGTCACGATGCCGGCCCCCAACACTGCCCCCGTGACGCAAGTGCGCCATCCCGCACCGTAGAGGAGGACCATGGCGGGCGCGACGCAAACGAAAGGCACAAACGTCGGCTGCCAGCCGTCGTCGAGCATCCATCCGAACGCAAGGTTGGACAGCAGCAGGCTCAGCGACGCCGAGCCCAGCGCCCAAGGCCAGAGCCCGGTGTCGTAGGTCAGCGGGCCCGCCCATCTCTTGCCGGCGCGGGCAAGCCGCCAAGCCAACGCGGCACCGGCGAGCAGCCCCAGTGCCGCCACTTCCGACTTGTAGAACAAGGGTTCGGTCATGTCGCCGAGGAACCATCGCAGGCTGGAAGGCACGGAGTCGTTGGGCGCAGCCTGGGGCGAAACCGTCCCGGATGGTTGTTGCGCCAGGAAGTGCAGAAACAAGGACAAGAGGCCAACTGCCGCAGCCATGCCGAACGCCCCCAACGCTGTGCCGGCCGCGCCGTAAGCCAATGCGGTTTCAGGAGCCGGAGTCGTTTCAGGCGAGCCTGCTGTTTCAGGGGCTGCGGCGGCAGGTGTGCCGGCTGAAGAGTGCGTCATTGGGGACCCTTGGCGTGCGGAAGTGTGGTGACTTCGAGTAGCGTAGCGAAACTGTTGACGGCGCCCGCAGTCGCCTCCCTACGGGGTATTTGTGACCGTAAAAAGCCCCCAGAAGCAAGAAAAGGCCCTGGCCCGCGGCGCAAACCGCGGAGCCAGGGCCTTCCTGGAAAGCTAGGCCTTCTTGCGCGTCAGCAGTCCCCAGATGATGAGGACCAGCAAGGCGCCGCCGATGGCGAGGAGCCACGTCGAGAGCGACCAGAACTCGTTGATTCCGACGTTGAAGAGCGCGCTGCCGATCCAACCACCCAGGATGGCGCCTACGATGCCGAGCAGCAGCGTGGCGATCCAGCCACCGCCCTGCCGGCCGGGTTTGATGGCCTTGGCGATGGCTCCAGCAATCAAGCCCAAAACAATCCAACCGATGATGCCCATTTTCCATTCTCTCTTTCGTAAGGAGGTCCCGATCCGGCATAAAGATGCATGCCGGGACGTTGACCTGATTGATGGCTACCAGCTGAGTCGTCGGAACATTCCGACAACCTGGCTGGCAGACGGCCTGCCGGCAGGTTCGGGGTCGGTCATGGCATGGAGCACCATGGACCAGCGCCGCCGGACCGTGCCGGGAATTCGGGGTTCCCCGAGGGTCCTTGCAACCATGGACTCAAGGGGAGGGCCAGGAAATGCTTTCGTCCCGGTCAGGCACTCGAGGGCGACCAGACCGAGCGAATAGATATCGCTGGCAGCTGTGGACGTTCCGCCACGGACCTCTTCCGGGCTGAGGTAATGCGGGGTGCCCGAAGACGAGGACGCCGTGGAGGGACCGCCGGTGATGGCGATGCCGAAGTCGGTCAACTGCGCAACGCCGGGGCCACCCGGGTCCGCTGCGAAGTCCACCAGGATGTTGCCGGGCTTGATGTCGTTGTGAACAATCCCCTTGCGGTGGATGTAGGCGAGTGCTCGTGCAATGCCGCCCATCCACTCCGCTGTCTCGCGCGGCGAGGCCGGCTGCTGGTGCAGGATGCTCCGCAGGTCCTTTCCTTCCACCAACTCCATCACCAGGAAGTTGCGGCTCCCCCCGCCGTGCTCATCCCCGGTGGCGCCGGAATCGAGGACCCGGACGATGTTCTTGTGCCGTAAGCGCCCGTGGATACCCACTTCCCTGCGGAAAGGGACATCGCTGACTGGATCGGGGTTCCTGAAGATCTTGACTGCGACGGCATTACCTGTGTGGAGATCGAGCGCCTCTTTGACGTAGGCCTCCGAGCCGCCACCGAGGGGGTCGGCAAGACGGTACCGGCCAGCGATCACTACTTCGGGTTGCGCCGCGGCTTCACGTTGCAACACCACTTCCGGTCGCGCCGCGGCTTCACTTGCGGCTCCGCGATCAGCGCGGACAGCCGCAACGTCGAGCGTTGTCACCCGAGGAGGGTTTCGATTTCGGCAGCGGGAACTCCCGCTACTTCTGCGAGGGCAAGAGGGTTGACTCCGGCGTCAACGGCTTTCTTGAAGGCCAGCGCGAGGGTGTTCTGGGAGATGGCCAGCTCGTGCTGGAGGCTCTGCCTGCGAAGTGCCGCGATCCATACGGCGCTTACGGGATCCAGGGCATCGATGTCCATCCGGAATCCGCATCCGCAGGCCCATTCCGGCCAGATGGGTTCCACGGAGACCCACTTCATGGCGTCGTAGGCCGGCCCGGCGGAGATAGCCATGTGCGACCCGCAGTGAACCGGTCCCATGGGAACCAGTTGATCCGTGAGATCTTCCACGGCGGTTTCAGCCACTGGTGCGGAGCTTGGTTCACGCAGCGAAACTGTCATCGTTCTTCCACACATTCACTAGTAAGTAGCTTGGCTATCTAGTTATATGTGTACTTATGAATAATGTCCAGTCCGCGTGAAAACCAATCCGATGGCAGCCGCTCCAGAGCGCGGTGGATTCAGGCGGCGGCTTGGCCGGCTCCCGTCAGGAGGCGGCGATCCCGTCTATAGCCCTTCTCATCCGCCTGAGGAACTCCACTACCACGGCAGTCTCCTCGCCGCTCATGGTTTCAGCGGCCTCCATCATCCGGGCATGCATATCGCCCAGGGTGCTGCGCACCTCTTGGTCAGAGCCGGGGGTAGGCCGCAGGATGAGGGCGCGGCGATCAGTGGGATGTGGCTCCCTGGTAACGTATCCGGACCGCACGAGCCGATCCACGAGCGAAGTCATGGACGCCGATGTCACGCCGAGCCGGACGGCAAGTTCCTTGGGTCCGACGTCGCGCCCCGCCCGCTCGGCTTCAAGAAGATACCGCAAGGCCAGCAGATCGGTCTCCCCCATGCCCATGGATGCGCGCGTGCGGCGCCTCATGTCGGCTTCTGCGGTGCGGTAGTCCCTAAGTGCGTTCAGGACGTCCACGGCACCCATCTGCTTGCGGCTCTCCAGCCCGTACCAATAGCCTTGACGCTCACTAGTCTCGGTCATCACCAGTCCTTCGGTAGACATGTATCTTGCTTGTCTAACCAAATAATTCTAGGCGATCCTCAGGATTTGTGCTGCCCGAGTGATTAAAACAACACCCTAGAGGGCGTGCTGACGAGCCCTTGAACGTCGCCAGAGCGCGGGAGCAAGCACCACTGCGACCCCGACGGAGGCACCAATGACGGTCTCAACAATCCGGTCGCGCAGCAACAGAGCGGGATCCACCGGAGCGGCGAGCAGCGTGGCGAACAACGCCAACGGTGTGACGAACACCTGCGCCACGAGGTACTGCCGGGCGATGAACATCTCCGCACCAAACTGGCACACCGCAATCACCAGGACCATGGCCCAGGGCGCGGGATTCAGCCACAAGATGCCCGCCAACAGCACGAGCCCAAGAACGGTTCCGGCAATTCTTTGGATGCCGCGGCTAACCCTGTGCCGGGTTGAGTGGCCCACCAAGGGGACCACCGCCGCCACCATCGCCCAGTAGGTGTGCCCAAAGCCGAGCCGCTCCCCCACCAGTGTGGCGATGGTTCCCGCCAGGCCGGCGGCCACCAAATAGCCGCCGCCTTCCAACCAGATCGCCCGGCGTTCAGCGGGAGTGTGCCTGATGCGCGGAGGACGTTTCCACGGACTCCGATGGCTCCTGACCACCCGGGCCGACATACCGATCGCAAGGCAGAGAACCGTGGTCCCCACAGCAACCAGGAGGGCTTCGCCAAGCGGGGGCTGGGCCGGGATCGAGGCGATGGCAGCAAAGGCGAAAATGTGAAAGAGGGAGCCGCCGGGCCGGAGGCGCCAGGCAGCCACCACCACCGAACACACGCCCGCAACCAGGGTTGTGGCGGCGGTCAGAAGCCATGAATAAGCCACATTTTCGATGCCCCACACATCGGCAAGACGGGCGGTCATCGTGGCCAGGAGAATGATGAAAAGCATGAAGCCACCGGCCCGCAACTGGCTCCGGAACCGGACGCTATGGGGTTCGTTGCGCCCGTAAATGCCCGTGAAGGCACCAAACGAAGCAAACACTGCGAGATCCAGGCGTCCGATCAGCGTCAGCGTGATCAGTGGGACGAACACACCAACTGCGCAGCGGAGGGCGGGATGGTGGTCCTTGTTTCCAGGACCCATCGTGAAAATTTCCGCTACAGCCTTCAAGGGGCGGTTCGCCTTTCGTCGCAGGATCAAACGTACGACGGCGGCGCTGGCGTCCGCTCTCAAGGTTACGCCCGGGCCTCTGGGCTACTGCGGGTTATGGGGCAGATAGTGCTCCGCATCACCTAGAAGCGGGACGGAGTTCCTGACACCGGACCGGTACCCAGCGGATTGGCCGCCACGTCAGTCAGCTCTCCAACCGGTGTGTAAACGGCGGCGAACGGATTGCGGTTGGCATTGCTCGGAGTTCCCGTCACCGTTGCCCCCAGGGTGATGGTCAGCGTCTTGTTCGTTGGGTTCCATACAAGCTTGGAGTCGCCCGAGTATGTCAGGACTGTGGAGCCATTGTTGTACGAGGCTCCAAGCGTCACGCTTCCGACCGATGAGGATGCGCATCCGGGAGTGGACAAGGTCATCACGCTGCCCGTCGAGATATTGACCTTGACTTGGCTGTCACCACTCAGGGTCTGGCCGGTGTTGCTGGTCCACGCACTGCAGATGGTACTGGCCATGAGTGGCTCGGAGAATGTGATGGTCACAGTGTCGCCCTTGTCGATCTTGCCCACCGTGCCGCCGGTCCCATTGCCAAGCTGCACATTCGCCACCGTCGGAGCTGTCGCGTCCTTGGAAGAGCTGGCTGTACCGGCGACGCTGACGTTTCCGGCCGCGTCCGTGGCTTTGGCCGAGTAGTTGATGGTGCCGTCGGCAAAGTTCCTGACATCAACGGTCGAGCCCGTCCAGTTCCCCGAACCATTCACCGGCAACGTCTGCGATATCGGCTGGCCACCTGCACCTGAAACAGTGAGGGTGACCGACGAGTTGGCCTCTGCTGTGCCACTCACCGGAACCTTGTCCGCCAGGGCCGCATTGATCAGGGCGACGGCGTTAATCACCGGGGCGTTGGGCGGCGAGGTGTCCGTGACAGGCGTTGTCCCGGCACTGCGGGGACTTTCGACGCCCTGCCACAGGGACAGCACGGGTGTCACCGTGTAGTACCAGGTCCCGGCCGGGACACTTGCCTCTGCACACGAAAGAGCAACGATCATACCCTGGCAGGTTCCGGTCGCAGCAACGCGCGTACCGCCGGTGGCTGAACTGTAGCGTCCGATGCTGTACCCGGTCACAGACCTGCCTGCCGCCGTCGTACTGGCCGTCCAGTTGACCGTCACGTTGGTGCCGGACACGCTGGTGGTCGGCTTGGCCCCTTGGACCACGGAATCGGCTTTCACTGCCCCGGTGCCGCTGCTGACGGAGCCCCAGAATGCGCTCGCCGCAGGGCCGCCAAAGGAAACAAGGAGGATACCCAACGCAATGACCACGAGTCGGTTCCACCGTCCCATGGTGATGCGCGAAGGCTGACGGTCCTGGCTCACTTCCGTACCTCCAGCGTTACGGGGATGGCGAATTGGGCGCCTTGGCAGGCGGACATCGAGGTTGTGCCCATGCTGGCCGCACCCTGCAGGGTCACCAGGATGGAGGTGTTCGCCGGGATGGTGATCGGCGGGTTCAGTGGTGCGGCGGGCGGCGTGAAACTTACCCCGGTAGTGGTGCAGCCGGCATGGGAAGCGTCGGCGACGGCAGCTCCGTTGGCCGCGAATCCATGGATGGTGACAGCGTGGGGGTTGGGGTTCGTGGCCCGCACCAGGACATCGGCGGTTCCACCGGGAACCAAAGTGGTTTGCAAGGTGTCCCCCGGGACGAGTGCGCTCACCGTGACGTCCTGCATCGTGCCGTTGGTCGAGGATCCGCCCCCGAGACCTGTGGCGGTCCAGTAGGCGTAGGCCGTTCCAACCCCACCCAGAACGCACAGGGCAACAGTGGCTGCGGCTGTTCGTGCGAGTCGACCGGTTGCGGGGATGCGGGGTTTTCCGACTGTCGTCTTCATGTCAGTTGCCTTGTCCCGTTCCGGAGTACGTGAGTTGGATAGTGGCGCCCTTGCAACCATCCTGGAGCTGTGAGGTGTCGTGCATCGTAATCCGCGGCCAGCTTGATTCCGGGACTCCGAGCGCTGAGAGTGTTCGAACACCCGGGTCCACTACCAGCGGATACGCGCCGGAGTATTGGGTGAGTTTGTAGTCCGCCGCAGTGCAGGGAAGGTTGGCCGCAATGGCTGCCTGGGTGCGGACCACCTGGCTGATGGAGACGGAAAGATTGGTCACGGCGATGCTCTTTTTCTCCGGGTTGGAGATCTGCAGCTCCAGTGACCTCGAAACACCGGGGGCGAGCAAGCCTTTCACGGCCCCTGATACGCCGAAATTCCGTTTGACTTCCAGGACCTGCAATTGGCCAGGTGCCGTGTTGGATACGACTGTGCCGCTGCTTGCCTTGACGGTGAAATCGGTCTTGGCGACCGGCGTTGTGGTGGCAGTGCCAACCGTCAGGGTTCCCTGGGCGGTACTTCCGGAGGCGAGGTAAACCGACACCGGCGCGAAAGTGGCGGTGGCCCCGGCCGGCAGTCCATTGATGGTGAACGTCACAGTTCCGGCGAATCCACCTGTTGACGTGGCCGACACTGTGAACGTGGCGGACTGTCCCTGGTCAACCGTTCGGCTCGACGGGGACAAAGCCACACTGATCCCAGCCGGCGCTTTTCCGGCACCTCCCTGGCCGCTTGCCTTGCTGCTTCCCTGGCTGTTGCTGGCAGCCAAGGCCGCAACCGGCGTGAAGGCCACCAGCAAGGCCAGCAGCAACGCACGCAGGACTCCACCTCGGTGGAACGGTACGGTGCGCTCTGGGCGGTGGTCCATGGAAGCTCTTTTCGGACGTTGGCTTGGGGTGCGTTGGAGAAGATGCGTGGAAAACAATGGTCCGGGGTCCGCCATCACAAGGCGGACCCCGGCGTCGAGGTTTTTAGACGCTGCCGACGGTGATCGTCACGATGGCCGACTTGCAGGCATCCTGGTTGACGGTGGTGCTGTCATTGAACTTCAGCATTCCGGTGCCCACCTGCGTACCAGTGGTGTTTGCTGCCACGGAGCTGTTCGACGTGACGGCAGTGACCTCGAACCAGGCAGGCAGACAAGCGTCCACGTTGGTGGTCACGCTGGCGGTCAGGTTTCCGACCACAGTGCCTGAGGTGGTGGAGTTGTCAGCGGTGTACGTCACGGGGACGGAGTTTCCCGGAGCGAGGCCGCCCGCGAAGTTGGCGTGGAGGGTGACGGTTCCGCCGCCGGCCGAGTTGGTAGCAGCTCCGCTACCTGAGCCCGTGGTGGTCCAGTAGGCGTAGGCGGCGCCGCCACCCACTGCTACCAGTGCGACGCCTGCGACCGCGGCGGTGATCCGGCTCTTCTTGGAAAGCTTGCGCATGATGTGACTCCTTGGTTGATCTGGTCCGGGGAGCCGCTGTGCAACCCCCAGCATCCGGCCGTTGCTGGCGGATGAAGCGATGCACCCAATGGTTCAGCCATGGCAAGTCCGGTGGCTAGGAATTGGAATACCTCACTTTTGCGTTCGAACAGGGGCTCCTGAATACCCACCTCCGGGATGCGGGTACTCGCCTTCTCGGCCCCGACTACTTAGTAAGGCTGCTGTCATCCCAGCCATGGCGGGACAGGCAGTACTCGCCTTCTCCTGGAGTGTCCAAGGAGTGGACACTGCCTCAGCGTAGGCCCCGCTGGGCAGTCCCGCGTTGCTGCGCCAACATTGTGCTCATCTTGAGCAAAAATTGCGCTGGTGTTCGATGGTTTCGCCACCCTGTCTTAAACCACGACGGCGGCCGGTCGCCTTGTTAAGGCGACCGACCGCCGTCGTAAAGTTGCTTTTTGGCCAGGCCGGCCACCGCCCGCAGGAATCTCTGTAGGGCTGGTTCAGTTGTGCTGGTTCAATTGTGGGCTGCGAGGATGGTGGAGGCTTCCTGGCGGGTGGTGCCGGAGGACTCGATGTGGGCGAGGGCTTCGGGGATGTCCCAGCCTTTTTTGCGCATGGCGGTGGCCCAGAGCCGGCCGGCGCGGTAGGAGGAGCGGACCAGGGGCCCGGACATGACGCCGAGGAAGCCGATCTCTTCGGCTTCGTGCTGGAGGTCCACGAATTCCTGGGGCTTGACCCAGCGGTCCACGGGCAGGTGCCGTTCGGATGGGCGCAGGTACTGGGTGATCGTGATCAGGTCACACCCGGCGGCGTGCAGGTCGCGGAGGGCATCGGAGATTTCTTCGCGGGTCTCGCCCATGCCCAGGATCAGGTTGGACTTGGTCACCATGCCCAGGTCCCGGCCCTGGGTGATGACATCCAGGGACCGTTCGTACCGGAACGCGGGCCGGATCCGCTTGAAGATCCGCGGCACGGTCTCGACGTTGTGGGCGAACACTTCGGGTTTGGAGTCGCAGATCGCGGCGATGTGTTCAGGTTTGCCGGAGAAGTCCGGGATCAGCAGCTCCACCCCGGTGCCGGGGTTCAGTTCATGGATTTTGCGGACCGTTTCGGCGTACAGCCACACGCCCTCGTCTTCGAGGTCGTCACGGGCCACCCCGGTCACGGTCGCGTAGCGCAGCTGCATGGCCTGCACCGAGCGGGCGACCTTGGTGGGTTCGAAACGGTCCAGCGGGGAGGGTTTGCCGGTATCGATCTGGCAGAAATCACAGCGCCGGGTACATTCGGACCCGCCGATCAGGAACGTCGCTTCCTTGTCTTCCCAGCACTCGAAAATATTCGGGCACCCGGCCTCCTCACACACCGTGTGCAGGCCTTCCTTCTTCACCAGGTTCTTCAACCCGACGAACTCCGGACCCATCTGGACCTTGGCCTTGATCCACTCAGGCTTACGCTCAACAGGAACCGCCGAGTTACGCTGCTCAACACGCAGCAACTTACGGCCTTCAGGTGCCAGAGTCATGTGATGTGCTTCCTTGCCTAGCATTCGACGACGTTGACGGCGAGTCCGCCCATCGCTGTTTCTTTGTACTTATCGGACATGTCCTTGCCCGTTTCCCGCATGGTCACGATGACCTCATCCAACGAGACCCGGTGCGTCCCATCACCCCACAACGCCATCTTCGCGGCGTTGATCGCCTTCGCCGCAGCAATCGCGTTCCGCTCAATACACGGAATCTGCACCAACCCACCAATCGGATCACACGTCAGCCCCAGGTTGTGTTCCATCGCGATCTCCGCCGCGTTCTCCACCTGCGCCGGGGAACCACCCATCACCTCAGCCAACCCCGCAGCAGCCATCGACGACGCCGACCCCACCTCGCCCTGGCACCCCACCTCAGCACCCGAAATCGACGCCTGCTCCTTATACAAAACCCCCACCGCACCCGCAGCGAGCAAGAACCGCACCACCACATCGTCCTTGTCCTGCTGTGTGGCCTTGTCCATGCCCGGCGCATAATTCAACGCGTAATACAAAACCGCCGGAATGATCCCCGCCGCACCATTGGTCGGAGCCGTCACCACCCGGCCCCCGGAAGCGTTCTCCTCATTGACCGCCAACGCGATCAGGTTCACCCACTCCTGCCAATACTTCGGATCGTTCCGGTCCTCGTCCTCCTTCAGGAGCCGCTCCAACCAGTCAGGAGCACGACGACGGACCCGCAACCCGCCCGGCAGCACCCCCTCACGCTTCAGGGACGTTTCAACACAAGCCTCCATCACCGACCAAATATGCAACAGCCCTTCCCGGATCTCCTCCTCCGACCGGGACGCCCGCTCATTGATCATCATGATCCCGCTGATGCCCAACCCCTTCGAAGCACACCGGCCCAACAACTCCGCCGCCGTCCTAAACGGCAACGGCAACTCCGCCTTGGACTCCTCCAACTCAGCCTGCGCCGCGTTCTCCTCCCCCTCACGGACAATGAACCCGCCACCCACCGAGAAAAACGTCGCCTCCTTCAGCACCGCCCCCTCAGCATCAGAGACCACGAACTTCATCCCGTTCGTATGCCGCGGCAACACCGTCAACGGATGCAACACCATATCCTCCACGCCGTACGGCAGCAGGACTTCACCGGCGAGGTTGAGCTTGCCGGTTTCCTCGATCGACGCGAGGCGTTCTTCCACCTCATCAGGCAGGATCAACTCCGGTTCGTAGCCTTCGAGACCCAGCAGTGTGGCAGTGAACGTGCCATGGCCTTTGCCCGTCGCGGCCAAGGACCCATACAGGTCCACCCGCAACGACGCCACCGCAGGAAGCACGCCGGATTCACGCAGTTCCCGGGCAAACACCGCCCCGGCGCGCATCGGCCCCACCGTATGCGAACTCGACGGGCCAATACCCACGGAGAACAGATCGAAAACACCAACAGCCATGTCCGTGATCCCTTTCAGGGAGGAGTAAAGAACAAACAAAAAGGTGGGGGCTGGGCCAATCCCGAGCCAAGGCGGCCCAGCCCCCGGAGGTCCCAGTGCGAACCTCCAACCCGGTATTGCTGTGGGGCATCCGTTCCCAGCAAATGCCCCACCCGGGTAGATCAATATGAGCCCACCCTCGGCAGGTGGTCCCATTTCTCAAACAAACGAGCCCGCGAGTCCTGTCCCCAACCCGGAGGAGCCAACCCTTGGCCCTTTGGGGCCGGCATCCGGAAGCGTGCGTCTAAGGGAGCGTCACGTCCGCCCAGCGGGCGTCTCCGCGACCGAGCACGCGGAGGATGCCGGCCCCAACGGCCAGCGCAACCAAGCGCTTAGCCCAGGTTCGCGACTCCCGGGTACAGCGGGTGCGCTTCAGCCAGTGCTTCGACGCGGTGACGCAGCCCGCTGAGGTCCGTGCCGGCGTCGGCGATCAACGCTTCGGCGATGATGTCCGCAACCTCGCGGAAGGCCGCGTCGCCGAAACCGCGCGTGGCCAGGGCAGGAGTGCCGATGCGCAGACCGGAAGTGACCATCGGCGGGCGGGGGTCGAACGGAACGGCGTTGCGGTTGACGGTGATGTCGATCGCGGCGAGGCGGTCCTCGGCTTGCTGGCCGTCGAGCTCGCAGTTGCGCAGGTCCACCAGGACCAAGTGCACGTCGGTGCCGCCGCTGACCACGGAGATGCCTGCCGCGGCGACATCCGGCTGGACCAGGCGTTCGGCGAGGATGCGGGCACCTGCCAGGACGCGGGACTGCCGCTCACGGAACTCCTCGGAGGCGGCGATCTTGAATGCGACGGCCTTGCCCGCGATCACGTGCTCCAGCGGTCCACCCTGCTGACCAGGGAACACAGCCGAGTTGATCTTCTTGGCGATGTCGGCGTCGTTGGAGAGGATGATGCCGCCACGCGGACCGGCAAGGGTCTTGTGCGTTGTGGACGTGGTGACATGCGCGTGCGGGACGGGCGAGGGGTGCAGGCCCGCAGCAACCAAGCCCGCGAAGTGTGCCATGTCCACCATCAGGTACGCGCCAACGGAGTCCGCGATCCGGCGGAATTCGGCGAAGTCCAGCTGCCGCGCGTATGCGGACCAGCCGGCCACGATCAAAGCAGGCTTGTGTTCCTGGGCCAAGGCCTCGACTTCGGCCATGTCCACGGTGTGGGTGTCCTCCCGGACGCCGTACGGGACCACGTTGTAGAGCTTGCCGGAGAAGTTGATCCGCATGCCGTGCGTGAGGTGGCCGCCGTGGGCGAGGTTGAGGCCCATGATGGTGTCGCCCGGCTTGATGAGGGCGTGCATCACCGAGGCGTTGGCTTGTGCGCCGGAGTGCGGCTGCACGTTGGCGTACTCGGCTCCGAAGAGCGACTTGAGGCGGTCGATCGCGAGCTGCTCGATGACATCCACGTGTTCGCAGCCACCGTAGTAGCGCTTGCCCGGGTAGCCCTCGGCGTACTTGTTGGTCAGCACCGAACCCTGCGCCTGCATCACTGCCACGGCGGTGTGATTCTCGGAGGCGATCATTTCCAGGCCACCGCGCTGGCGACCCAGTTCGTCGTCGATCTTTGCCGCGATCTCGGGGTCCAGCTCCGACAGCTGGGCGTCCAGCGACGGCGATACGACCTGCTCGAATTCAGTCACGGATACCGGGTTCACAGTTCGCCTCCGTTGGCTGCTGCGTATTCCTCGGCCGTCATGAGGGGGCCTTCTTCGGTGGCGGCGACTTTGAAGAGCCAGCCCGCACCATAGGGGTCGTTGTTGATGAGGGCCGGATCTGCGACGACGACGTCGTTGATCTCGGTCACTTCACCGGTCACGGGCGAGTAGAGGTCGGACACGGACTTGGTGGACTCCACCTCGCCACAGGTCTCCCCCGCGGTCACAGTGGAGCCAACCTCGGGCAGGTCCACGTAGACGATGTCGCCCAGGGCGTCGGCGGCAACGGCGGAGATGCCGATGCCCACCGGGCCGCCACCATCGACGGCAACCCATTCATGCTCAGCCGAGTACTTCAGTTCGGCAACAACTTTGCTCATATCAATTCCTTCTCTCATTTACTGAAAACTTTTCAAGCTCACCCGCGGCAGGTTGACCCATGCCCAGCGCTTAGGGGTTCAAACAGCGCGCCGGCCTCTGTGGTGTCGGCTTCCGGCAGCATGCGTCCAAGGGAGCGTCGCGTCCGCCCAGCGGGCGCTTTCGCGACCGAGCATGCAGAGGAAGTCGGCACCGCCGGGCTACTTGGTCCGCTTGTAGAACGGCAGGGCAACTACTTCGAACGGTTCGGCTTTGCCTCGGAGGTCAACGTCCACCACAGTGCCAACGGCGGAATGCTCGACGTCGACATACGCCAGGGCGACCGGGTAACCGAGCGTCGGGCTCGGCTGCCCCGAGGTCACCTCGCCGATCAGCGAACCGTCCTTGAGGACTGAGTAGTGACCGCGGGCCGCACGACGTCCGGCGCCCTTGAGGCCTACCAGCTTCTGCCCGATCGAGGAGCCAACACCTGCGGCCTTGATCGCGGCCAGCGCGTCCTTGCCGACAAAGTCGCCCTCCTTGGACAGCGCCACCACGGGGCCGAGCCCGGCTGCGTAGGCGTTGACGTGCCGGGAGAGTTCGTTGCCGTAGAGCGGCATGCCGGCTTCAAGGCGGAGGGAGTCGCGGGCGGCCAGGCCGGCGGGGACAAGCCCGTGGCCTTCGCCGGCTTCAAGCAGTGCCTCCCACAGTGAGGGAGCGTCCGCGTTCGGGACGTAGATCTCGAACCCGTCTTCGCCCGTGTAGCCGGTGCGGGCCAGCAGCAGGTCCTGTCCGCTGATGGTCACCTCAACAGCCGCGTAATACTTCAGCTCGGTCACCAAAGAATGCTGCTCGGCGGGGACGAGGCCCAGCAGGATGGCCTCCGCGTTCGGGCCCTGGACAGCGATCAGGGAGGTCTCAGCGGAGGCGTCCTCGACAACAACATCGAATCCTGCCGCACGCTTTTTCAACTCCGAGGCAACAACCGCAGCGTTGCCCGCATTCGGTACCACGAGGAACTTGTGTTCCGCGCGGCGGTACGTGATGAGGTCGTCGATGATGCCGCCGTCGGCGTTGCAGATCAGCGAGTACTTGGCTTTGCCGTCGGCGATCGCGGACAACTTGCCAACCAACGCGTAGTCCAGGAACGCGGCTGCCTCGGGGCCGGTCACCCAGACTTCGCCCATGTGGGAGAGATCGAACAGCCCGGCGGCCTGGCGTACGGCGTGGTGCTCAGCCAACTCGGACTCGTACTTGAGGGGCATCTGGCAGCCGCCGAAGTCCGTGAAGGACGCGCCGGCCTTTTTGTGTTGCTCGTAGAGAGCGGTGTAGTTCTCAGACATGATCCGGATCCTTTAGTTCTCGAAGTCTTCGATCGGAGGGCAGGAGCAGACCAGGTTGCGGTCGCCCGCAGCACCGTCAATGCGGCCGACCGGCGGGAAGTATTTGTCCTGCTTGAGGCTCGGCACCGGGAAGGCGGCCTGCTCGCGCGGGTAGTCGCGCTCCCATGCGGAACTGACGACGGCGGCTGCCGTGTGCGGCGCGTTACGGAGCGGGGAGTCCTCCACGGAGAAGTCCCCGGCAGCAACCTGCTCGATCTCGGCCCGGATGGTGATCATGGCTTCGATGAAGCGGTCGATCTCGGCCAGGTCCTCGGACTCCGTGGGCTCCACCATCAGCGTGCCGGCAACGGGGAAGGCCAACGTCGGAGCGTGGAAGCCGAAGTCGATGAGGCGCTTGGCCACATCCTCGGCCGTGACACCCGTCCGGGCCGTGAGTTCGCGGAGGTCCAGGATGCACTCATGCGCCACGAGTCCACCTTCGCCCGTGTAAAGGACCGGGAAGTGCTCGTCCAGCCGGGAAGCAACGTAGTTCGCAGCCAGTAGCGCAGACTTGGTGGCCTCGGTCAGTCCCTCGCCGCCCATGAGCTTCACGTAGGCCCAGGAAATCGGCAGCACGCCGGCGGAACCGAACCGGGAAGCCGAGATCGCCACGCCGCCTTCCGAGGAGGAAGCGTTGTTCGCGTCGCCCGGCATGAAGGGTGCCAGGTGTGCCTTGGCTGCAACGGGACCAACGCCCGGGCCGCCGCCACCGTGCGGGATGCAGAAGGTCTTGTGCAGGTTCAGGTGTGAGACGTCGCCGCCGAACTTGCCCGGCTGGGCCAAACCGACCAGCGCGTTGAGGTTCGCGCCGTCCACGTACACCTGGCCACCGGCCTCATGAACGGCATCGCACACCTCAACGACGTCGGCGTCGTAGACACCGTGGGTGGACGGGTACGTGATCATGATGGCCGAAAGCACGTCGCGGTTGGCTTCGATCTTCGCGGCGAGGTCGGCGTGGTCAATCGTGCCATCGGCAGCCGTAGCAACAACAACCACCTTCATTCCCGCCAGCACAGCCGAGGCAGCATTGGTGCCGTGCGCGGAGGCGGGGATCAGGCAGACGTTGCGCTGGTCATCGCCACGGGACAGGTGGTAGCCGCGGATCGCGAGGAGACCGGCAAGCTCACCCTGGGAACCGGCGTTGGGCTGGATGGAGACCTGGTCGTAGCCCGTGATCTCCGTCAGGTCGGCTTCCAAACCGGTGATCAGCTCACGCCAACCCTCAGTCTGGTGATCCGGCGCGAACGGGTGGATCGAGGCGAACTCCGGCCAGGAAATAGCCTCCATTTCAGCGGTGGCGTTGAGCTTCATGGTGCACGAACCCAGCGGAATCATGGTGCGGTCCAGGGCCAGGTCCCGGTCGGACAGCTTGCGGATATAGCGCAACAGCTGCGTCTCGGAACGGTGCGTGTTGAACACCGGGTGCTGCAGGAAGTCGGAGGTGCGGACTACGTCGGAAGCCAGCTCGAACCCGGCGGCGTCCCCTACGGGACCCGCACCAAAGGCGACGGCGACAGCGGATAGGACCTCCGGCGTCGTGGTTTCATCAACGGAAACACCCACGGTGTCGGCGTCGATGTAGCGGAGGTTGATGCCGCGTGCTTCGGCAGCGCCGATCACCTTGTCCGCCTTGCCTGGGACGCGGACGGTGAGGGTATCGAAGAAGGAGTCGGCGACCAGTTCGCGGCCTGCCTTCTGCAAGGCAGTAGCCAGCACACGGGCGTGGCCGTGGACAGTTTCGGCGATCGCCTTCAGGCCATCCGGGCCGTGGTAGACGGCGTACATCGAGGCAACGATGGCCAGCAATGCCTGCGCGGTGCAGATGTTGGACGTGGCCTTCTCGCGGCGGATGTGCTGCTCGCGGGTCTGCAGCGCCAAGCGGTACGCGGGCACGCCCGCGTTGTCCTTGGAGACACCCACGATGCGGCCGGGAAGCGTGCGCTCCATGCCGTTCCGGACGGCCATGTAAGCGGCATGCGGGCCACCGAAGAACAGCGGGACACCGAAGCGCTGCGCAGTTCCGACGGCGATGTCCGCGCCCTGTTCGCCCGGGGGCGTGATGAGGGTGAGCGCCAGCAGATCGGCCGCGACGGTGACCAGCGCGCCCCGTTCCTTCGCCGCAGCGATCACGGGGGCGTGGTTGAAGACCCGGCCGGAAACGCCGGGCTGCTGGAGGACGACGCCGTTGATGTCGCCGTCGGGCAATCCGGCCGAAAGGTCAGCCACGAGGACCTCGAAGCCGAGCGCCTCGGCCCGGCCCTTGACGATGGCGATGGTCTGCGGGAGGAGGTCGGCGTCCAGGACGGTCTTGCCGTCCTTCACAGCTTTGTTGGCCCGGCGCATCAGCAACACGGCTTCGGCCACCGCAGTGGCTTCATCCAGCAGCGAAGCGTTGGCGATCGGGAGCCCGGTGAGGTCCTGGACCATGGTTTGGAAGTTCAGCAGCGCCTCAAGGCGGCCCTGTGAAATCTCGGGCTGGTACGGCGTGTAGGCGGTGTACCAGGCCGGGGCTTCAAGGATGTTGCGGCGGATCACCGGCGGGGTGATGGTGTCGTAGTAGCCCTGGCCGATCATCTGCACGGCGGTCTTGTTCTTCGCCGCGAGTTTGCGGAGCTCGGCCAGGACCTGCGTCTCGCTCAGCGCCTTCTGCAGGGTCAGGGGCGAAGACTGGCGGATGGAATCGGGGACAGCAACGTCCACAAGGCCATCAACCGAGTCATAGCCGATCGCCTTGAGCATGGTGTCAACATCGGCCTGGCGACGGGCGCCGATATGCCGGTCCGCGAAAGCGGTTGGGGAGGATTGAACAGTCACGAGGAACTCCAGGATTCAGGCGCCCAAGGGACGCCACGTTGAATATGGGTTCCTCCCCGCTCTGTATTGGACCTGAGAGATTCCGTGGACTTGGTTGCCCACTTGCACCGTCGGTGAGCCCGGTTGCCCGGACTGCTTTCCAGAGTTGCCTCGCCGCGGCGGTACATGGGCCTGAGAGATTCCTGGGGAGGATTTGCTCCTACGGCGCCTGACTGGATGTACCCGGCAGGACTCTCCCGCCGCAGATCAAAAGCGATTGCGCCACGTCAGTGACACGCTTCACACCATAGCGGGTGGCTGCGAAAAAGTGCAAGGCGCGACCTTTCCCACAGCGATCAGCCATGCATCGCCTCGTGGATCTGCAAGGCAAGCCAGAGCTGTGCCAACGTGGACGTCTCACCCATGTCCAGCCCCGTCAGTTCGCCGATTTTCCGGATTCTGTAGATGATGGTTTGCCGGTGCGTGAAGAGCGCGGACGCGGTTTTTTGCCATGAGCGCTGCGAGTCCAAATAGGTTCTCAACGTGACCATCAGATCGCCGTCCTGGCGCTGCTCGTACTCAAAAACCGGACCCAGGAGACGCTGCACCAACGCGGTTCCTTCCTCGAATCCCGTCAGTCCAAGCCAGCTGGGACCCTCCGCGTACCGGGCCAGCCCGAGCTTGTTGGCTTTGGCCGAACCCAGCGCCCACAGCGATTCCTGCAAGGCCTGCTGGAGCCCGGCGACGGCGGCCGGCGAGCTGACGCCGATGACGCTTTCCGGCCCGGCGCAGTGGACCAACAAGCCGTCCGCGACATCCGAGGCGACCACCACATGCAACCGGTCGTTCCGCCGCAAGGAGGCCGCCTGGACGCCGTGCCGCCAGAGTTCGACGTGCACGTTGGCCAGCCTGTCGCCGTCGTCCGCCGCCATCGAGGCGACCACGAACTTTTGGGGAGGTACCTCGAAAGCCGTCAACCGACGCTCGATCTCGCCCGTTCCGAGCCGCCCATCGAGGGCCTGCAGGAGGAACTCGCCGGCAAGCCGGTGCCGACCTTCGAGCGAGAGCACGATCCGCGCCAGCTGGAGTCCCAGCACCGTTGCGGCATGCAGAAGGACGACGGCGTCAGGGTGCGGTTCGCTGCCGGGCAGCACCACCAGAAGCGCATTCGCGTGGGTGGGGATGTCCATGGTGAGCACGTGACGGCCGCGGATCCGGTGCCACTGGAAGTTCTTGCCCGCAACAGTCACCCGGCCCGGTTGCGGCGACCATTCCTCCACAAGGAACTTCGGCAGGGAATGGCCCTCGGGATGCCAGGGATGGAGACAACGCCGGTCCACCACGAACAGCTCGGAATCGAGCTCCGTCGCGAGCCGAAGCACCAGGCTTTGCCAGTGATCCTCCGACGCACCGGCGGTGCGCAGGAGGTCGTAGACGCGTGCCGTCTGGCGGAGGCGGCGGGATTCTTCGAGGAGCGAGGACTCAGCCACGGACCTGGCAATGGCGATGAACGGCAGCGGGTAGGGGATGTTGAGGAGGGGAAGCGGAAGCCGCTCGCAGGCAGCCAGGAACCCAGACGTCAGCGGCGGCGCGTGCATCTTTTCACCAATCGCCAACGCACTGGCACCCGCGTCCACCAATGCCTCGGCGAGCGCCACCTGCCCTTCAGCATCCGGCGGGATGGACAGCCCGTTGGTCATCATGAGCTCCCCGCCGGTGACCCACTCCCACAAGCGCGGAAGATCCGAAGTGTGCGCCCAGGTGATTCGATTGTTTACACCCGCAGCGCCTGCCAGGAGGGTGAGGCCGAGCTGCGGTTCAGCCACGAGTTCGGCGACGGTGATGGCCATATTTCGCTTCCTTTTCGGCGCGGACGGCCGTCTCTGAGCGGCGTTTAGACGTTTGTCTAAGTGCCTCGGCTATTTGTAGTCAATGTACCGCTATCCGGGGTGATCCGCGTCACCAAGAATTGAATTATGCACTTCCCGCTCAACGGCGAGCGCCCCAGCTACCCGAAGGACCCAGCCATGACAACGCACCAGCCCATTGGCCCCGTGGACGCGACAAAAGTTCCCCGTTACGCCGGCCTCGGCACCTTCGCCCGACTTCCCCAGATCGACTGCGTTCCGGACTACGACATCGCTATTGTCGGTGTGCCGTTCGACGGCGGAACCTCCTTCCGTCCCGGCGCCCGTTTCGGTCCTGCCGCGGTCCGCGAGGCATCGCGGCTCCTGCGCCCGGGCTACCACCCGGAGCTCGACGTCGAGCCCGTGTACGAAGCGCAGGTTGTTGACGCAGGCGACATCGCCTGCACCCCGTACGACATCACCCGCGCCGTCCGCGAAATCGAGGAGCAGGCCCTGCCGCTCATCAGCGAATCCAAGCGCTTGGTGTCCATCGGCGGCGACCACACCATTGCCCTTCCCATGCTCCGGGCACTGAACAAGGTCCACGGGCCGGTCGCACTCCTGCATTTCGACGCCCACCTGGATACCTGGGACACGTACTTCGACCAGCCGATCACGCACGGCACCATCTTCCGCCGCGCTTTCGAAGAGGGCCTTCTTGTGGAGGACAAGTCGATGCACGTTGGTATCCGCGGCCCTGTCTATGACCGCAACGACTTCCTCCGGGACCACGAGTTCGGCTTCCAGATCATCCGATGCTCGGACCTGGACGTCATCGGCGTGCCGGCCGCCATTGAGCGGGTCAAGGAACGCCTTGGCGACACCCCTGTCTACGTCTCGATCGACATCGATGTCCTGGACCCGTCCTACGCTCCCGGCACGGGAACCCCTGAGATGGGCGGCCTGCATTCACGCGAGCTGCTCGCCCTGCTGCGGGGGTTGGACGGCATCAACATCGTCGGTGCGGATGTGGTGGAAGTGGCTCCTGCCTACGATCACGCCGACATCACCACCGTGGCTGCGGCCACCCTTGTCTTCGACCTGCTGGCCCTGATGGTCAACCGAAGCAAGGCCACGGAGCTCCGCGAACTCGAATCGGTGTCCCGGAGCGCGTCATGAGTACGCCGTCCTCCACGAAACAGGCAACCGAAGTTCCACGGCTTGAGGACAAGACCATCCAGCCGATTCCCCTCAACGAACGTCATGGCAAGGCCCGGGACTTGTTCACCATCTGGTTCGGTTCCAACATCATGATCATGACCATCGTGACCGGCGGACTCGCCACCACGGTGTTCGGTTTGAGCTTCGTGCCGGCGATCGTGGGCATCATCATCGGCAACCTGCTGGGCGGCATCTTCATGGCCTTGCACTCGGCTCAAGGCCCCCAGCTTGGGGTTGCCCAGATGATCCAGACCCGCGGCCAATTCGGTTCGTTCGGAGCCTTGCTGATCGTCGTGATCGTAGTGGTCATGTATGTGGGCTTCTTTGCAGCGAACCTCGTTTTCGGCGGCGAAGCAATGGCGGCAGTGAGTCCCGCCATCAGTGTCGACGGAGGCATCATCATCATCGGCGTGGTCAGCGTGATCGCCACCATCTTCGGGTACCGCCTCATCCATGCCTACGCACGGGTGCTGAGCGTCGCGGCCGGCCTGGCTTTGCTGCTCTCCTTCGGCTGGATCCTGATGGTGGACGGGCTGCCTGCCAACTTCCTGGAACAAGGCGACTTCAACTGGGTGGGCTTCATGGGCACCATTTCGGTTTCGGCCTTGTGGCAACTGGCCTACGCGCCCTATGTCTCGGACTACTCGCGGTACATGCCGCAGGGCACGGGGTCGGCACCGGCCTTCTGGGCTTCGTACTCCGGCTGCGTCCTGGGAACGCTGTTTCCCATGATCCTGGGCGCCTTGGTGGGCACGCTCGCCGTGGCGATGAGCGCCGGCGACGTTGAAATCGTCGGCAGCCTGGGAACCCTGCTCCAGCCGTGGACCTTGATCATCGTGGGCATCTTCTGCCTGGGCGTGGCTGCCTCGAACGCCATGAACCTCTACTGCGGCGTCCTCTGCGCACTGACCATAGGTCAAACCTTCAAGCCCACGTGGCTTCCCCGCGCGAAAACCCGCAGCGTCGCCGCCGTCGTGCTCTTTGTCCTGGCGGTCTCCATCGCACTGTTCGCCCGCGACAACTTCATCCTCTTCTACACCAACTTCCTGTCCTTCCTGATGTACGTCCTGGTCCCATGGACCGCAATCAACCTGGTGGATTACTACCTGCTGCGGCACGGCGACTACCGCGTGGAGGACTTCTTCAAGCGCGACGGCGGCGTGTACGGGCGGTTCAACTGGGTCGCCATCGGTTCGTACATCGCAGGCGCCCTGATCCAGGTGCCCTTCTCAGCAACCGCTATCTACACCGGCCCCTTGGCCGAAGCGATGGGAGGCGTCGACATCTCCTGGATCGTCGGCCTGGTGGTCGTTGCACCGCTGTACTACGTCGCGGCCCGCCTGTTCGGCAAAAAGACAGAAGCCGCGCCCTTTCCCGCCAACTCCCTCACCCCTGACCTCATCTGACCTGACCTCATCTGAAAGCGAAGCATCATGACCACCATCCAGTCCGAAACGTTCACGGTCCACCGCGCCGAAGGCACCTCCAATGTCTCCGCGATCCTGCCGCCCACCGGGCACTTCATCAACGGATCGTTCGTTCCCGCCACGGTTTCCGGCAACCTGATCGACGTCGTAAACCCCGCCACCGAGGAGATCATCACCTCAGTCCAGGCGGGCACCGCAGCCGATGTGGACGCCGCGGTGGCAGCCGCCGTCGAAGCCCAAAAAACCTGGGGTGCCACCACCCCCAAGGAACGCGCCGACGTCCTGAATCTCATCGCGAACATCATTGAAGACAACCGGGCAGCGTTCGAAGTCATCGAGTCGGCCAACACCGGGAAACCGCGGGCCGTCGCCGAAGACGACGTGACCAGCACCATCGACACCTTCCGGTTCATGGCCGGCGCGTCGCGAACCCTGACCTCCATGGCCGGCGGCGACTACGCGACGGATCACACCTCCGTGATCCTGCGCGAGCCCGTGGGAGTGGTTGGCGTCATCACTCCATGGAACTACCCGCTCCTCATGGCTGCGTGGAAGATCGCGCCCATCCTCGCTGCCGGCAACAGCATTGTCATGAAGCCCTCGGAGCAAACGCCGCTCTCCACGCTGAAGCTCGTTGAACTCTTGGCCGGACGCATCCCGGACGGCATCCTCAACGTCGTGACCGGTCAAGGCCGGACAGTGGGCCAGCGGCTTTCCGAGCATCCGGATATCGCCCTTGTAGCCCTGACCGGCAGCGTCGTCAGCGGGCAGGCGGTGGCTAAGACAGCCGCACGTTCGGTCAAGCGCGTCCACCTCGAGCTCGGCGGCAAGGCACCCGTGGTGGTCTTCCCCGACGCCGATCTCCAGGCTGCCGCTGCCGGCGTCCGAAACGCCGGGTACTGGAACGCCGGGCAGGACTGCGGTGCTGCTTGCCGCGTGCTGGTCCACGAGTCGGTAGCCGAGGAATTCACGCAATACCTGGCTGAAGAGGTGGGCTCGCTGGTGGTGGGTGCCCCGGATGCCGGGGAGGCGGTGGAGATGGGCCCCATGATTTCCCGGCCGCACTTTGAGCGCGTCAAGGAAGCGCTGGCAGAAGCCCGTTCCGCGGGCCTGACCATCGCCGTTGGTGGTTCCGCCCTTGAAGGGACCGGCTTCTTCATCGAACCGACCGTCATCACCGGCGTTCCGGCCGGGGCGCCGATAGCTACCCATGAGATCTTCGGCCCGGTTGTCACAGTGGAAACCTTCAGCACCACTGAGGAAGCGGTCCGTCGGGCCAACGAGAGCCCTTACGGACTCTCCGCCTCGGTATGGACGCGCGATTCGAGCTTGTCCCTGCGCGTCCCCAAGCAGTTGGACTTCGGCACGGTGTGGGTCAACGCCCACTTGGTACTGGCGAACGAAGTGCCCTGGGGCGGATTCAAGGGATCCGGCTACGGCCGCGACCTCTCCCTCTACGCCCTGGATGACTACTCCCGGACCAAGCACGTCATGATTAACCACGGCGCGTAAGCCCCACCACGCGAAACCAAAGAAGCAACGGAGCTTTGTGAAATGACCACTGTGAACCCCACCGTTCCCTCGGCGCCCCCTGCCGCCACGCCGTCGGCGCCTTTCCAGACCGAGGTGCCGTGGACCAACTGGGGCGGGAACCAAACCTCGACGCCCGCCTTCACCGTCCAGCCAAGGAACGAACAGGAAGCACTCGACGCCGTACGGTTCGCCATCCGTGAAGGCTTGCCTGTGCGGGCGGTCGGTTCGGGACACTCATCATCTCCCCTGGTGCAGACCGGCGGGGTCCTGATGGACATGTCCCAGCTCTCCGGCATCACCGGAACCGATCGCTTGAACCGCCGGGCCCGGGCCCTGGCCGGCACCACCATCAACGCCTTCGGCGACCCGCTCTGGGAGCAGGGCTTGGCGCTCAGCAACCAAGGGGACATCGACAAGCAACAAGTCGCAGGTGCATTGGCTACCAGCACCCACGGATCCGGCAAGGACCTTGGCAGCTTCTCGTCCAAGCTGCGCTGGGTGAAACTGATCAACGGCTACGGCGAGATCGTGGAGATCGGCGAGGGCCAGCTTCGCGAACTCCGGGCCGCCCAGACAGCGTTGGGCACGTTGGGGGTCTTCCTCGAGGTGGAACTGGAAGTGGAGGACAAGTACTACCTCCAGGAACAGATCACCTATCCCACGTGGTCCGAAACTGCCGCCACCTGGCAGGACGACATAGACTCCAACCGACACTACTCCTTCCTGTGGTGCCCCGAGGACGATTCGTGCGAGCTCCTGGATCTGCCCGGATCTCCGGACCACCGCATGGGGAACCGCAGCTACACCAAGCGGTACAACGAGGCTTCGATCCCGGACGAGTCGCGGATCTCGACCGTTGAAGGCGCCCGGCTGGACCGCTCCTACCGGATCTACCCGGGCGGTTTCACCACCCAATTCCACGAACTTGAGTACTTCGTCCGCAGCGAAGACGGCCTGGCCGCCGTCGAAGTCATCCAGGACCTGATCCGCAGCAAGCACCCTGACCAGAAGTACCCCGTGGAAGTGCGTTGGGTGAAGGCCGACGACGCCTACATGTCCCAGTTCCAAGGACGTGACAGCACCGTCATCACGCTCACCACCAAGCCAGGCACCGACTACTGGCAGTTCTTCCGGGACGCCGACGCCGTGCTGCAGGAGTTCGAGCCACGCGCCCACTGGGGCAAGATCCACTTCATGACGCGGAGCCGGCTGGAACGCCTTTACCCGGAACTGGACACCTTCCTCCAGGTCCGGCGAGAGTTCGACCCCCGCGGTATGTTCCTCAACGACCACACGCGGGCGCTGTTCGGCTGACCGAGCGTCCCCAAAAAGGGCGTGGGATGTGAGCGAGCGTCTGCAATACCGACGCTCGCTCACATCCCACCCCCCATTCCCCATCCCTCGCTCACATCCCCCCAACGTCATCTTTCCGGCGCGCGGCCTAATCCATTTGAGTTAGGTTAGCCATACCTTCTAACTTTTTCGGGTGAGTATTCAGCCGGATTTGGCCGGAGTCGCCTTTGCCGCCCGCCTGGCATCCTTCGGAGAACGGCCTGCAGTACGCCTCCCCGGGCAAACAGTGACCTACGCGCAGTTGGCGGCCCGGGTCGAGGAGATGGCCAGGTCCTTTGGCGACGGCCGGCGCCTTATCGCCCTCGAAGCAGAAAACACGCTGCCCTCCCTGACCGTGTACCTCGCGGCTCTGGCGTCCGGCCAGCCCTTGCTGATCCTCCCCTCCGGTGGCGGGCAGGCCGCGGAATCGCTGGTTGCGGCCTATGACCCGGATATCGTGGCGCGGTCGGTGGACGGCGACATCAGGCTGGATATCCGCCGGGAGCACAGCGGCCACGAACTCCACCCGGAGCTTGCTTTGTTGCTGAGTACCTCCGGCTCAACCGGCGCCCCGAAACTCGTGCGCATCTCGGCAGAGTCGATCCAGGCAAACGCGGCCGCCATCGCCCAGTACCTGCACCTCCGCAAGGACGACCGGGCAGCAACGACGCTGCCGTTGTCCTACTGCTACGGCATGAGCGTAGTGAACAGCCACCTTCTGGTGGGAGCGTCGATAGCGCTCACCGATCTGTCCGTGGTGGACCCGTGCTTCTGGGATCTGATGCGGCGCGAATCCATGACATCGTTCGCCGCGGTTCCCTACACCTTCGATCTTCTGGAGCGCGTGGGCTTCGAGGGCATGGACCTGCCCAGCCTGCGGTACATCACCCAGGCCGGTGGGCGTTTGACTCCTGACAGGGTGCGCGCCTACGCCCAGCTCGGACAGGAACGCGGCTGGGATCTCTTCGTCATGTACGGCCAAACCGAAGCGACGGCCCGGATGGCGTACCTCCCGCCGGACAAGGCCGCGGAGCATCCCCATGCCATCGGCGTACCCGTCTCCGGGGGATCCTTCCGGCTGGAACCAGTACCCGGCCTCGATGACAGCGAGCTGGTCTATTCCGGGCCCAATGTCATGCTGGGCTACGCCGAGCACCCGGCGGACCTTGCCCGCGGCCGGGACGTCACGGAACTGCGAACCGGCGACCTCGCCCGGCTCGGACCCGGCGGACTCTACGAAATCGTCGGCCGGCGCAGCCGCTTCGTCAAGATCGTGGGGCTCCGGATCGATCTGGGGCAGGTTGAACGGATGCTGGCGGACTATGGCTTGACGGCCGCCGTAGCGGGTTCCGACGACGGACTGGCAGCGGTCGTGGAGGGTAGCCACGAGCTGTCCCTCATTGCCAAGGCCGCAGCGCAGGATCTGGGGATCCCCCGGGCCGCACTGAAGCTCTTCTCTGTGCAAGCGATCCCCCGCCTGGCCAACGGAAAAACGGACTACCAGGCCATCCTCGCCCTCGCCCAAGCGGATGCCGACGCGCCTCCGGGATCGACCACCCCGCCCGGAGAGAAGCACGACGGCGGCCCCGGACCTTCCGCCGCAGAGTCGCCGGATGATGCGCGCAGGATCTTCATCGACGTGCTGGAACGGGAGGACGTGGCGGATACGGACACTTTCGTTTCCCTGGGCGGAGACTCACTGTCCTACGTCGCCGCCTCGGTCAGGCTGGAGCGTGCCCTCGGCTACCTCCCCCACGGATGGCACCTGATGCCCGTCTGCGAACTGACGCCCGCCGTCGAACGCGAAGTCACCGGTGCTGCTCGGACGAACGGCGCCCGGCCCAACGTCGGGTCCGCCGGACAGAAGGCTTCAACCGGCCCCGGACGAAAACGGCGTCCCAAAAAGCTCACGGCCCGCATGGAAACCGGAATCGTCCTTCGCGCCGTCGCCATCGTCTTCATCGTGTCCACGCATGTTGGACTCTTCGACTGGGAAGGGACCGCCCACGTCCTGTTAGCCGTCGCCGGATACAACTTTGCCCGCTTCCAGTTGGCCGGCTCCCGTCAGCAACGGCTAAGACGCCAGCTCAAGGCCGTAGCCCGCATCGCCTTGCCCAGCATTGTGGTGATCAGCGCAGCCTTCGCAATGACGGACGATTACGGCTGGCACAACATTTTCCTGCTCAATACCTTGGTGGGCCCGCAGGGGTGGACCGATATGTCACGGTTCTGGTTCATTGAAATCCTGGTCCACATCCTCCTGGGCGTGGCTGCCCTCCTGGCCATTCCGGCCTTGGACAGGGCACAGCGCAGGTGGCCCTGGCTGCTCCCTTTGGTGCTTGGGGGCGTGGACCTGTTGCAACGCTTCGACATCATTGAGCTGCCGTATCCCGGCCAAGGCCCGGTGCTGTGGCTCTTCGCGCTCGGCTGGGTGGCCGCGCTGTCCAGGAAATGGTGGCAACGAGCGGCAGCCACAGCCGCCGCTTTCCTGACCATCCCGGGCTTCTTCACAAACGAGCTCCGCAGCACCACGGTCCTGGTCGGCTTCCTCGTGCTGCTATGGGTAGCGACGCTGCCTGTGCCACGGGGTTTGCATCGGCTCACGGCAATGCTGGCCAGTTCCTCCCTGTATATCTACGTGACCCATTGGCTCGTCTATCCCCTGATCGTCGAGGCCGATTCCGGTCTGGCACCTGAGCTCGCCCTCGGCCTGGCCGTCGTGGCATCGCTTGCCGCGGGCGTCGGCTATTGGGTGCTGGCAACGAGGGCCATGGGCGCCGCCGAAAGGTGGTTGGGCCGCCGTCGTCAGCTACCCAGGCGATCACAGCGGCAACCGACGTGACATCCCACTGACACGTGCGGATGGTAGTTTGAACTCTGCTCAGGCCATACGCCCCGTACCGACCAGAGGACACTCCATGTTTAAGGGTTTCAAGGACTTCATTCTCCGCGGCAACGTGATCGAACTGGCCATCGCGGTCGTTATCGGCAGTGCCTTCACAGCATTGGTAGCCGCTTTCACCAACAACATCATCAACCCGGTGATTGCCGCGGCCGGTGGCGTCAACGCGGATGGACTGGGCTTCCGGATCTGGCCGGACAAAGAGGCTACGTTCGTCAACATTGGGGCAGTCCTGACGGCCTTGGTGACCTTCCTGATCACCGCCGCCGTGGTCTACTTCATCTTTGTAGCCCCCATGAACAAGATCAATTCCATGGTCAAGGACCGCCTGGCCACCGCAGAGCCCGAGGAAGAGCCGATTCCGGCGGACACCGCGCTCCTGGCCGAAATCCGGGACCTCCTCAAGGACGCCGCAGCAGCCCGTGGCGGCAACCGCGACCTGGACGAGGACTCCGTTCGCTAGGCGGACCCGCCGCGAGACCGTGACGCAGGGGCAACGCAGGCGAAACACCCGGACGGCAGCATGGGTTCATGAAGCCCAACGCGAGCTCTCCCGTCACCGCCGACCTCCTTTGCGAGGTCTGCGGCCAGCTGCCTGAACCTCCCAAGGCCCGGCTCACCCTGGCCAACATCGCCGTCATGCTGCCCATCGAGCTCTTGGTGCACGCGGCAGTGGTGGAGACCCATCTGCCGTATGTAGCCAAGGTCCTGCTCCTGACCGTCACCGCGACTGTCCTGGTGATCTGGGTGGCCGAGCCGTCTGCTGCCAAAGTGTTGCGGCGTTGGCTGCATGCCCCGGCGCTCAAACACCGCCACAAACTGCAGACAGCTCCCGCCCTCTGGCGCGCACGGACCCTTCTGCGCGACCAGCCCGGCTCGCTGCAAAAGATCACGCAGTCCCTCGCGAAGCTGGATACCAACATCCTCAGCATCCACGTCCACCCCATGGATGGCGCCGGGCTACCCGGCAGCGTGATGGACGAATTTGTCCTGTCCGCGCCGGGGCATCTCACCGAACAGGAACTGCTTCAGGCAATGCACGACGGCGGCGGGCGTGAGTCCCGCGTTTGGCCCACCACTGCGCTGGCCATGGCGGACGGGCAAACCATGGCCCTCAGCCTCGCGGCGCGCATTGCCGGCAATCCGCAGGAACTTCCCCTGGCCGTGGCCGAACTCTTGTCCGCCAAAGTGGTGCCGTCAGGGTCGGAACACCGGCCATCCGGGGTGAGCACCGGCGTCGGACGTTCTGCAGACATCCTCAAGATTCCCACCGCCTGGCATGGCCCGCTCTTGTTCTCCCGCCCCGGTGAACCGTTCACTCCGGCAGAGTCGGCCCGGGCCCACAGGTTGGCTGAACTGGCGGAAATCCTGGCATACAGCCCGGAATCCGAGAGAGCTGCCAGCAGGTAGCGGTATCCCAAGCCGCAGCCTGCCCCACCGCTAACTGGCTCACAGCCCGGCGCTCTCTTCGCGGGAGCGTCGGGTTTTCCCATGTCGGACACCTCTCAGGCCGGCACAACCGGGAAAGTAGCGCAGTTGCGAATCGGCCTTGGTCACAATCCGTCGGCAGTATTTGTATACCAAACCCCTTGACAGTGCCGCCCGTCACATCTAACTTTGATTTTGGGATCCCAAAACGGGATCCCAAAAGATCCTGCACCGGCTGCGGCCCGGCTCAATCAACGGGCAGGGACCGCAACAGTTGCCGCCGGCACGGGTCAGGCTGCAGCGGTATCCCGCCCGGCTCATCCCCCCAAAAGCCCCAAAGACATCCCACCCGTCGACTCCTACTGAAGGAGAAGCTGTGTCTCTCGAAAACACCCAATTGGCAACCCAGGACAGCGAGCAACAACCCGGCAAGGACAGCGTGCAGCGACGCACGAACGTCCGCTGGAAGCTGTTCATCCTCTTGCTGGTCCTGGTAGCGGTCAATTACATCGACCGCGGCTCCATTTCCGTCGCGCTCCCCATCATCCAAAAAGAATTCAACCTGGCACCCGAACTCGTGGGCCTGCTGCTTTCGGCGTTCTTCTGGACCTACGCCCTTATGCAAATTCCCGTCGGCTGGCTGATCGACAAGTTCGGTCCCCGCAAGGTGGTCACAGCCTCCTGTGTCGGCTGGGGTGCGGCCACCGCGGCCTCCGGTTTCGCCGGAGGATTCCTGAGCATGTTCATCGCCCGATTGGGCATCGGCGTCACCGAAGCCGGCGTGATGCCCGCAGGCGGCAAGCTCAACGCCATCTGGATGCACAAGAAGGAACGTGGCCGCGGTGCCACCATCCTCGACGCCGGCGCACCCCTGGGTGCCGGCTTGGGCGGCATCCTGATCACCTGGCTGATTGCGTCCACAGGCAGCTGGCGGATGGCCTTCATCATCGCCGGCGCAGCCACCATCCTTATGGGGCTGGCCGTCTGGTGGTACATCCGTGACAACCCCCGCCAGCACAAGGGCGTGAACAACGCCGAGGCAGACTACATCGAGGCTTCCCACGCTGAGGAAGACGCAGAAGCCGCCCGCGAAGGCGCACAGGGCAAGCGCGCCCTCCTCCCCTACCTGAAGTTCCGCTCCTTCTGGGCCATGTGCTTCGGCTGGCTCGGCTTCAACGGCGTGTTCTACGGCCTGCTGACCTGGGGCCCGCTCTACCTTGCACAGGCAAAGGGTTTCGACCTGAAGACCATCGGCTGGTCCACGTTCGTGATCTTCGGTGCCGGGTTCGTCGGGGAAATCCTCGGTGGCACCATTGCGGACAAGTGGCGTGCCGCAGGCGCCTCGGCCAACAAGGTCATGCGTACGCTCCTGGGCATCTCCAGCGTCGTCGTGGTGGGCGGCCTGGTTGGCGTCACCGTCGTCGCTGACCCCATCACCGCCGTCGTGCTCCTTTCCGTGGTCCTGTTCTTCCTCCGCTGGGTTGGCCTCTTCTGGTCCATCCCGTCCATCCTCGGCGGTCGCACCAACGCCGGCGTCCTCGGTGGAGCGATGAACTTCAGCGGCAACATTGCCGGGTTCGTCACCCCGATTGTGGTAGGCCTGATTGTCGGGGCAACCGGCTCCTACACCTGGGCACTGATCTACTTTGTTGGGTCCGCAGTGGTCATGGGCGTCTCCGTCCTGGCCCTGGATTACAACAAGCGGCTCCCGGTCTGACTCGCACTCACCGGGCCGGCCGAGGGTCCTGAACCACCCAACGCCGGACACCGCCGGGCCGGGCGCATCGCCTTACACATCACGGAAATGGAGCTGACATGCTGACCGCAGAAGACACGAACACCACGGACCGCCCCCTCCGGGAATCCGTGCGTGACACGCTCCGTACCCGGATTTTCGAAGGCCACTATGCGCCCGGTACCCGGCTGGTGGAGCGGGACCTCGCTGCCGAGTTCAACGTTTCCCGCCTGCCTATCCGCGAAGCCCTCCGGATGCTCCGGCAGGAAGGCCTCATCCGGGACCGCTCGGGACGGGGCACCGAAGTGAGCGGCCTGAGCCCCAAGGATGTTGAGGACTTGTTCGATGTCCGCCAATCCCTGGAGGTCCTGGCCTGCCGGCTCGCCGCGAAGCGCGCCACGCCGGAGGACCTTCAACACCTCGCCGGGCTGCTCGACCAGGCCGAGCACTTCCTCGCCAAAGGCTCGGTCCTGGAAGCCCACCGCGCCAACAGCGAATTCCACGATGCCATCACCGGCATCGCCAACAACGACTTTCTCCGCTCCGCGCTCGAACCCCTCCAAGGCCGCATGCACTGGCTCTTCCGCCACGTCAGCGACCTCCCCGAACTGATCCGCGAACACCGCGAACTCTACGCGGCGATCGCCAGCGGCGACGCCGACCGCGCTGCCGCCCAATCGGCGTCGCACGTTGGCAAGTACCGCGATCAGTTCCCCGAGGACTACAGCGCCACGGAGCCCCAGCTACGGAAGAAACCATGAAACTCCTGGTCATCAATCCCAACATCAGCGACGACGTCACCGCGCTCATCGAGGCCGAGGCGCTCCGCTCCGCCAGCGCCGACACCGAATTGATCGTCCGGACCGCCGGGCACGGGGTCGAGTACATCGAGACGCGCTTCGAGTCACTTATCGCCGCAGGTGCGGTTGCGGAGCTGATCGCCGAATATGCGCACGACGGCGGCACATCAGCTGCGCACGCCGGTGCCGGTAACGCCGTCGACGGCATAGTAGTGGCCGCTTTCGGCGACCCGGGCATGCCTGCCCTGAAGGAACTCGTGGACGTCCCGGTCATCGGGATCACCGAGGCCGCGCTCTGCGCCGCAGCGTTGCAGGGCCAGAGATTCTCCATCATCGCCATCTCGGACCGCATCCAGGCTTGGTACCGCGATTGCGTGGAACGGTTTGGATTCGGAGGGCGGCTCGCCTCGATCCGCTCCATCAACCAATCCCTTAATTCCATCGGATCAGTCCAGGCCGACTTCAAGGAAACCCTCCTGGCACTGAGCCGGCAGGCAGTCGCGGAGGACGGAGCCGACGTCGTCATCCTGGCAGGTGCGCCGCTCGCGGGGCTCGCCCGTGAACTCGAAGGCCAGATCCCCGTGCCCGTGGTGGACGGCATTTCCGCCGGTATCCGCATGGCCGAAGCCGTGGTGTCACTGAAGTCCGGCGTTCACCGCGGTGGTTCCTTCGCGGCTCCGCCCGTGAAGGCGCGACGCGGCCTCTCCGCCAACCTCGACGCCGCGCTGACGGCCGCGCAATCGGCCCAGCTCTCCCCCACGGCCTAAGACTCTTCAGAAAGAAGGACGACGATGTCCCAACTCCCAGACCTCGTGATCGCCAACGGCACCGTGGTGAACAGCTTCGGGCGGCAGGCCGCCCATGTCGTCGTCGACGCCGGTAAAGTCACCGCCCTGCTCGACGCCACCGACCCCGTACCCGCCGCAGTTCGTACCGTCGATGCGGCAGGCATGCTGGTGATTCCCGGCGGCGTGGACGGACACTGCCACGTGGCCCAGGTGACCGGCCGTTTCCGGACCTTGGACGACTACAACATCTCCTCCACAGCCGCTTTGTGGGGCGGAACCACCACCATCATCGACTTCGGGATTCCCCGCGATGCCCAGGAAACCCCGCTCGATGCCGCCCTCAACAAGAAGCGCCTCGCTGCCGAATCCCGCTGCGATGTAGCCCTCCACGGCTCGGTGATCTCCTGGGACGAGACCGTGCCGTGGCAATTGGAACAGCTGGCTGCCGAGGGTATCCGCTCGGTGAAGATGTACACCACCAACCGCGGATCGACCATGGCGGACAACGACACCATCCTGAAGGTCATGCGCGAGATGGTCCGGTTGGACGGCCTGACCTACATCCACGCCGAGCACGACGCCATCATCACCGACTGCACGGAAGAGCACGCCGCTGACGGACTCATCGGGATCGAGCACCTGCACCGCACGCGGCCCGAGCTCGCCGAGGAGATTTCCGTCAAGGAAACCCTGGCCATGGCCGAATACACGGGAGCTCCCGTGTATTTCGTGCACCAGTCCACGCCCGGCGCGGTGGATCTGGTCTCAGAGGCGCGTTCGCGGGGAATGGAGGCATACTCCGAAACGTGCCCGCACTACCTCACGCTGGACGACACCGTTTACGGCTCAACCTTCCCTGAGTGGTATGCCTGCTGCCCGCCCATGCGCAGCGCCGAGACTGTAGCTGCTTTGAAAGACCGCCTGGCTGCCGGTGCCATCCACACCGTTTCCTCAGACCACTCCTGCTACGACCTCTCCCAGAAGCGGGAACGCACGGACGACATCCGGTTCATGCCCCACGGCCTGCCCGGCGTCGAGACCCGCATGCCTGTCACGTTCACCGCCTTGGTCACCGAGGCCGGTGGCTCCATGGAGGACTTCGTTGAGGTCTTCTCCGCCGGGCCCGCCCGCATCAACGCGCTCCCGTTGAAGGGCGCCATCGTCGAAGGTTTCGACGCCGACCTGGTGATCTTCGATCCCACCACCGAACAAACGGTCGACGGCGGTGCGCTGCACATGGGGACCGATTTCTCGCCTTTCGAGGGGAAGGCGCTGAACGGTTGGCCCGCCGTCGTGGTTTCCGCCGGACGCGTGGTCCTCGATACCGAGGGCTTCCACGATCCCGGTCCCGTGGGCCGTTTCGTCGAGCGGAACGGCTTTATGGAACACCGTGATGCCCTGTCCGCGCCCATCCCCGTTCCTTCGACAGCCCGCTAAGGAGTCCTCATGCCTACCCTTGACCGACCCACCCGCATCGGCATGATTGTGCCGTCCTCCAATACCTGCCTTGAACCGCAGACCTACCGGATCCTTGGCGAGCGCCGGGATGTCACCGTCCACTCCACGCGTATCCCCGTCACGCGCATTGCCCTGGATGATTCCTCGGACAAGCAATTCGATGCCACCGTGATGCGCGACGCCGCGGAGCTCCTCGCCACCGCAAATGTGGACGTCATCGCCTGGAACGGGACGTCCGGATCCTGGCTCGGAGCGGGACACGACCACGCGATCGTCCGGGAGATCACCGAAGCCACCGGCATCCCCGCCACCACGTCGACACTCGCCTATCTGGCCGCGTTTGAGGCATTCGACACCGAGCGGATCGGGCTGTTCACCCCGTACACCGCCGACGTGAACGACGCCGTGATCACCTCCTACGACCGCGAGGGCATCAAGACGATCGACCACAGGCACCTGGATCTCAGCGACAACGAATCCTTTGCCCGGGTGACGGACCAGGAGATGCTGCCCGGCTCCCTTGAACTGGCCGCAGCCCATCCCGATGCGTTGGTATACCTCTGCACCAACCTGTACGGCGCCAACATCACGGCGGAGGTGGAGGCCCGCACCGGAGTACCCGTTCTCGATTCCGTGGCGGTCACCCTCTGGCACGCCCTGAAGCTGGCGGGGGCGCCGCTGCTGGACCCGAAGTGGGGCCGGCTGCTGGCATAGGGCGTCGGGGCGCCCTCGGGCAACTCCTTCGCGATCTGCTCAGTCCTTGTCAATCAGCTCGAGCAGCTTGCCCAGGGCGTCCCGGATGTCGTCGTAGTCGTTCTGGCCGGCGCGGCTTTCAGCGGAGATCACTCCGCAGCGGTGGATCTTCTTGAAGTCGCCGATCGGGAACTTGTAGTGGCCCTTTTGGTCGTCGGGGTGCTCGTCGTCGACGCCGAGGTACCACTTGCCGTAGTCAGCGAAGTCGTGCTTGTCCAGGAAGGCGTTCTCCTCCCTCGTGGAGGGTGCGTGCTCGCTCCAGTCATCGCGTTCGTCCTTGACAGCCTTGCCGTCGCGAATCAGGTGCTTCGCGTTCTCGAATGCCTTCTTGTTGAGTTTCACGGTCATTTTCTCAACCCTCGATTCGGAGTGCATTGGCAAAAGACAGGATGCTTCTTACCTTTCACCATATGCCGATGACCCATCACTCCGAAAGCGTCGACACTGGCGGGACGCAATAGCCTGGCCCTACCTGAGGAGCCGCACCCTTATACCCGTGCCCCGCTCCTTCAGCACCATCCTCCGGCCGATGGCACCCCTTTGCCGGAGCCACAGGACCGTGCCGTCAAAAGTCACGGCATCCACGATGCCCTCATCCACGATTTCCTTCCCGCGAAGGATCTGGACAGTCTGGCCGGCAAGCAACTTCCAGTCGTACACCCGTTTTCCGGACCCCTGATCAAAGCGCACCCCGAACAGCGATTCTTTCGCACCCTCTTGCACCGGATCACCCCTCGCGTCTAAAAACCCTTTACAGAAGGTGTGCCGTCAACGCGGAAAGCGTGACGCGATTTGCAGAGGTATTTAATTTGCGTTCACAACTAAATGGGTTCTACAGCGCCTTCACGGCGCCCAGCACCTTGGTCAGGGAGTCCTTGGCGTCGCCGAACAACAGCGTCGTTTGGGGTTCGTAGAGGAGATCGTTCTCGATGCCCGCGAAGCCGGGACGCATGGAGCGCTTGAGGAACACCACTTGCCGGGCATCGGCAACCTCCAGGATGGGCATCCCGTAGATCGGCGAGCCGGACGTGGTCTTGGCAGCCGGATTCACCACATCGTTGGCGCCGACAACCAGGGCAACATCGGCGGTCTTGAACTCGGAGTTGATGTCGCCCATTTCTTTCAGCGACTCGTACGGCACATTCGCCTCAGCGAGCAGCACATTCATGTGTCCCGGCATGCGTCCGGCCACCGGGTGGATGGCGAAATCCACTTCCGTTCCGCGCGATTCCAGCGCCAACGCAAGCTCCGCTGCCGTGTGTTGTCCCTGGGCCACAGCCAAACCGTAGCCGGGCACGATGATCACCCGTTGCGCATAGCCAAGGAGCACTGCCACGTCCTCGGCGCTGGACGAGCGCACTGGACGCTCGCTCACGGCGGTGGATCCCGCCGTCGAACCTCCCTTGAAGGCGCCAAACAGGATGCCGGCGACGCTGCGACCCATGGCCGCAGCCATGGCGCGGGTGAGGATGGTACCGGAGGCGCCCACCAACGTTCCGGCAACCACAAGCAGCACATTCCCCAGCACCAGGCCCGAAGCCGCCACGGCCAGGCCGGTAAAAGCGTTGAGGAGCGAGATGACGATCGGCACGTCGGCACCGCCGACCGGAAGGACCAGCAGGACACCGGTCACGAGTCCCAGGAACAGCAACACCAACGCCCAGCCTGGCGCACCGCTGGCAATAACCACCACGCCGGCAGCAACAGCGGCCAGCAACACCGCGGCCATCAGCACCGGAAGCCCCGGGAAGGTGACAGGCCGAGTGGTCATGATCCCCTGCAGCTTGGCAAAAGTGACCGCTGAGCCGGCGAACGACACCGCGCCAACCAGCAACGTGAACACAATGGCCAGGCGCACCCACGAGTCCTCCGTGTGGGGCAGCTCGAGCAGCGCCACCAATGCGGCCGCCCCACCACCGACGCCGTTGAACAAGGCAACAAGCTGCGGCATCTGGGTCATTTGCACGCGTCGTGCCACCGGCGCTGCGATCCCGGAGCCCACCACAATCGCCCCAAGAATCCACGGAATGTTGTCCAGCTTCACGGACAGGAAGACTGTCAACACAGCCACCAGCGCCCCGAATGCACCAATCAGGTTGCCTCTGCGTGCAGTTTTCGGCGAGCTGAGCCCTTTCAGTGCGAGGATGAAGCACACCGCCGCCGCGAGGTACAGGAGGGCGGTCCACGTCGGATTCAGGAGCGTCATGACCGACGCTCCCCCGCGGTCCGGCCCGGCTTGCCTGCCGGGTTAACGTCCGACGGCGGCCGCTGCCTTCCGTGGAACATCTCCAGCATGCGGTCGGTCACCACGAAACCGCCCACGAGGTTGGCCGTCGCCAGGACCACGGCCAAGAGGGCAACCACGAGGACCCAGATGTCAGTTGCCTGTCCCGCCACGATGATCGCACCCACCAGGATGATGCCGTGGATGGCGTTGGCCCCGGACATCAAAGGCGTGTGCAGGGTGCTGGAGACCTTGGAGACCACCTCGAACCCCACGAAAACCGCCAGAACAGTGATCGTCAGCAAGCTCAGGCCATCCATCAGTGCGCTCCTTCCGGTCCATGTGATTCCCCGGCCGTCTCCCCGGCGAGCGCGGCGAGGGCCTCCGCCGTCGGCGCGTGCCGGATGACGCCGTCGTGCGTCAAGCAGGTCCCGGCCACCACTTCGTCCTCGAAATCAAGGGCGACCACCCCGTCCTTCGCGACGAGCGCGAGCAGGTTGGAGACGTTCTTGGCATAAAGGCGGGACGCGTCGGCCGGCATGGCGGACGCGGGATCCTTGAGGCCAACCAGGGTGATGGTGCCCTGGCCGTCGGCGGTGGGAATGTGCTGGTCCTGCCCGGGAATGACGCCCTCCACGTTGCCGCCCGACTCCGCCGCCAGGTCAACCACCACGGAACCGGCCCGCATGCCCTGCACCATTTCGCGGCTCACCAGCAGCGGCGCCCTCCTGCCGGGTACAGCAGCGGTGGTAATGAGGACATCCGCCTGGGCTACGTGGGGTGCGAGGAGGGCCCGTTGCAGCGCACCCCGGTCGGCGCTGAGCTCGCGGGCGTATCCACCGGAGGCTTCGGCGGTTTCCAGGTCCAGTTTGATGAACGTGCCACCCATGGACGCGACCTCGTCGGCCGAAGCCGGACGGATGTCGTTGGCCGAGACGCGGGCTCCGAGGCGCTTGGCCGTGCCGATCGCCTGCAACCCCGCAACACCCGCGCCCAACACGAGCACCCGGGCGGGCGGGATGGTTCCGGCGGCGGTCATGTAGAGAGGGAAGAACCGCGGCAGCCGCATCGCCGCTTCGAGCACACAACGGTAGCCGGCCACCAAGGCTTGCGAGGTCAACGCGTCCATGGACTGGGCACGCGAAATGCGCGGCACCAGCTCCAGCGCGAACGAGGTGATACCGCCTGCGGCGAGCGCGCGGACGGTCGGCAACTCCGACGACGGCGACCCCAGACCCACGCTGACGGTGCCCCGGCGGAGGGCTCCCGCCGTCGTCGGATCCATGGGACGGACGTGGCAGTAGACGTCCAGCGTCCCGAGATCGAGTGAAGGTACGACGGCGGCCCCGGCCGCTTGGTAGTCAGCATCGCTGTGGCCGGAGGCGACGCCGGCGCCTGACTCGATCTCGACGTCGAGCCCCAGCCCCGTCAGTTGCTTGACCGTTTCCGGGGTGGCCGCCACCCGCCGCTCGCCGACGAGCGCCTCGCGTGCAATGCCTGCTTTCAACGCCGCCCCTCTCCGGAACCGACCAGAACGTGGTTGCCACGAGTTTATGCACGTGGGCGGGGCCGCGATAGGCGTACGGAGGTTTGAAAATGTTCGAATTCTGGAATTCGCACGCCGATGGCTGGAACATTGTTCGCAGGTGCCCTGAACGTATCCGGAACGTCTCGGAAGCTACCACCCCCTGGACCCCCAACGGGATACTCAACGAGGAGACCTTCCATGTCCTTTTCCCTGAATCGTCGTCAGTTGCTGCAGACCGGCGGAGTTGCCGGACTTGCCGCAGCCTTCGCTTCCATGTCCGCTGGAACGGCCAACGCCGCCCGGCCCTTGAACGCCTCAGGTCCGCAGATCACTGACCTCGGACCCGCCGTCGTGCAGTTCTCCTTGATGAGTTCGCTCCTGGTGGGCGACACCGTGTACATCGGTTCCCGCAACCTGAATCCAGTGCGGATCATCGGCTACCACCTGCCCACTGGACGGGTGACATCAAGGACCGATCTGGGCTCGGGTTACAGCATCCAGGCCCTTGCCGCCGATTCTTCGGGACGGTTCCTCTACGCCGGTGTGCTGCGGGATGGCATCGACGGCAAACCGAACATCTACCGCTGGGACTTGAGCACGCCCTCCTCTCCGGCGGTTGGCGTGGGCGAGACGGGCGACCGCGATATCCGGGCGCTCTCTGTTGCCCCGGACGGCAAGGTGTACGCAGCAGGCGGCGGTGTCACGACGACTGCGCCGTCCCTGTGGGAATACGATCCCGCCACAAATGCCACCACCAGTTGGGGCATCCCGGACCCCGGTGCGACCATCGCGCAGGCCGTAGCGGCGACGGCGGGGTACGTGTACTTCGGCACGGGCAGCACGCTCGGGGGCGGCAACGGATCCAGTCCGGGCCGGCTGTTCGCCTTCGACCGGACCACGAAGGCGTTCACCAACATCCTCCCGGCCGAGGTCGCTGCCGGAGTTTCCGTGACGTCGCTCAGCGTGCTGGACGGCCAGCTTGGCGTCGGCGTGAAGGGCCCGGGAAAGTCGGTCCTGATCAGCCTGGCGGACCACACGAAGTACACGATCATCGCCAAGACCGGTGTCATGTTCCGGCAGTTGGGGAACCAGGTGTTCTTCGTCAAGGAACCCGGAGTGTGGGCCTACAACATGACCACCAGGAAGATCACGCAGATCCTCACCGAGGACGTGGGCGCCATGTGGGGCCTGGACGTCTATCTCGGCAAGGCCCTGACGGTTTCCTCTTACGACGTGATCGAGATCGACCCCGTGGCCAAGACCGCGGTGAAGCACGACCTCACCGAGGCCGGAGCGCCCGGTGGGCCGCAGCTGTGCATGGGCCTGGCCGCAGGTGCCGGGGATGTGTACGTCGGCGGGACCGGCGTGATTGCACGGCACCAACTGGCTTCGTCCAATGTCTCCTATCTTCGTGCCACCGGTGAAGCGAAGGATGCCGTGGTGGTGGGTGGTGTGCTGTTCACGGGGCAGTACAACTCCCGCGGAATCCTTGCCTACGATCCCACCACCGGTCAGCTCCCCTACCAGGTTGCCGCGCTTCCGGCCGGCCAGAACCGGCCGTTGGATGTTTGTTGGGACGGCGTGAACGGTTTGGTGATCGCCGGCGCCCAGAACGACACCGGCGGCGGTGGCTGTTTCGCGGCCTACAACCCTGCCACTACGCAGGTCATCACCAAGGTGAACCCGATCGACAACCTCCAAATGGTCCGCGCGGTAGCCACCCGGAACGGAGTGGCATACCTTGGCGGCGACAACATCTACGCCGACGGCCCACGCAGCACCGTGGTGGCTTGGGATCCAGTAGCCAACCAGGAATTGTGGCGGATCGATCCTGGCCAGACCGCGGGCATCGCCGCCATGGCTGTGCAGGGAAAGTACCTCTACGGCATGTCGCGGCGGGCGGCGGGCCTGTTCGTCGTCGACCTTGAGACCCGGCAAGTGGTCCACCGCGGCGACCTCAGCAGCGTTTGCACCGACTTCGACGCCCTGCAAGCCAGCCGCGGCATTGTGTACGGCGTCTCGGACACCACCGTTTTCCGCATCGACCCCAGGACCTTCGCTGTGTCGGTGGTGGTGGCCGGCATCAACGGCGGCTGGTACAGCGGCCCGCACATCACCGCGGACGAGGACGGCCTCCTCTACACGCTGCAGGGGCCCAACCTGGTCCGGATCGATGACCAGCAGGCGATGCAGACGCTGCGTCAAGCTCAATAACCAGTAACAAGGGAGAACAGTCCATGGCAGAAGTCATCATCGTCCGTGACCAGGAAGGGGCGGGAAGCGTCGCGGCGGCGTTGTTTGTTTCGCAGCTTCAACGCAAGCCGGATTCCGTCCTCGGACTGGCCACGGGTTCCACGCCGCTGTCCACCTATGCTGCCCTGGGTGCGGCTGTCCGGGAGCTGGGGCTGGACGTTTCACAGGTGCGCGGCTTCGCCTTGGACGAGTACTTGGGAGTTCCACCGGAGCACCCGCAGAGCTACCGATCCGTCATTACCTCGGAGGTTGTTGTGCCGCTGGGGTTGACGCCTTCTTTGATCCATACCCCGAGGGGTTTCGGTGCGGATGTGGAGGCTTCCGGCGACGAATACGAGTCCGCCATCCTCGCCGCCGGTGGTATCGACATCCAGATCCTGGGCATCGGCACCAACGGGCACGTGGGCTTCAATGAGCCGGGGTCCTCCCTGGCATCAACCACACGGATCAAGGCGTTGGCTTCACAGACACGGGCGGACAACGCGAGGTTCTTCGGCTCCCTCGACGACGTGCCCACCCACTGCGTCACACAGGGTCTCGGCACCATTCAGCGTGCCGGGCAACTGGTTCTGCTGGCGTTCGGGGGCGCGAAGGCACCGGCGGTCGCGGCCGCTGTGGAAGGGCCTGTTTCATCGTCTGTCCCCGGATCCATCGTCCAGCTCCACCCACGCGCAACGGTGATCGTGGACGAGGAAGCAGCGGCCCTGCTGGAGCACGCCGACTACCACCGGCTGGCCCGCGCCGGAGTGATTGGGCTCGGGTAAGTTTGGAGGACCGGTTTTCAGCAGAGGGAACCGCTCAAAGGGGGCACCACCATGAGTCATACAAGCACGTCGCGATGGCAGTCATTTTGGGAAAAGGGCGGCTGGTGGCGGGCCGTGCTGCTGGCCGCCGTCTACTTTGTCCTCTACAACCTGTGCTCCCTGGCCTTCGGACCGCTGCTCGCGGGAATCTCCGATCCCGACGGTGCCGGGTTCATTCTCGTTGCCTACGCGCTGCCGATCCTGGTGGGTTGCGTCCTGCTGGTTCTTTTCGGATGGTCCGTCGGCTGGCTTCGTGAGCTCTTTGCCCGCCAGCCGATCGGTGGCCGCGGGTGGATGTGGATCGCCGTTGCTGTGGTGCTCGTGTTCAACCTCCTCCGCTTCGCGACCATCGACTACAGCTCCGTGGGGCTGGACGTCGTGGCCACTTGGCTGCTGGCCGGCCTTCTCATCGGCTTCGCGGAGGAAACTCTGACCCGCGGCTTCGTCATCAAATTGCTGCGCAGGGCACGGTACCGGGAGCTAATGGTCGCCGTCATATCCGCCGCCGTTTTCGCGGGACTGCATGCCGGCAATCTCTTGTCGGGGCAGTCCGTGTTCGTGACGCTCTTCCAGCTGCTGTACACCTTTGCGTTCGGCATCTGCATGTACCTGGCGTACCGGCTGACGGGGCGGTTGATCGTGCCGATCCTGCTGCACGCCAGCACGGATCCGAGTATCTTCCTCTTGACTGCGCACCCGTCAGAGGGAGCGCTGACCGCGATTGCCGGGCTGGGGAACATCGTGGTGATCGTCGTGGGCCTGGTGTCGTTGTTCTTCATCCGTGGACGTGTGGAAGCGCCGGAGGTGGAGACGGCGCTGCAGCGCCAGCACTGAGGGCTCCTGGGCAGGGGATGTGTCTATCCCTTCTTGAGCCTGTTCACCGGCAGGAACTGCTGGGGGTTGCTGGCGAGAATGCGCAGCGCGTCCATGGCGGGCGTCCGGTCGACCTCGTCCAGAAGTTGCCATGAACGGTGGCCCGGATCTTCAAGAACGGCTTGCAGTGTCAGGATGCGGGATCTGTCGCTGCCGCCCATCGCTTTCGCAGTGGACAGTGGCGTCTTGATGGTGGCGCACAAGACTACGGCGTCGTCGAGGTGCCGGTCACGGTCGCGGGAGTCCTCCCGGTAGGCCGCGCCTTTCAAGACCAAGGCACCAAGCTGATTCGGGATGCTGAGGAGGACGGGCTCGTCGTCATCGACTACCAGACGGCAGTTGACTGTCCGTTTCAGGGCCTGCGTACCGGCCGGGACCTGGAAAGCCTTGCGGCCGCCGATGGTGGGAATCTTGGACTCTGGCAGGTGATCGGCGATCATGACGTCGATCTGCTCTTCGCCGCGGACAAAGCGGTGCGCCGGGGCGTCGTGGTCGATCGACTTCTGCAGTGCGTAGCCCAGCCTGGTGAGTACTGCTGTCACGGACGACGTCGTTGCTGCTCCGGTCTCGATGTGCAGAACGATGTCTATATCGGCGGTCGGCCGGGAGACAGTTAGGCCGGCGGCCGCGGAGTGCAGCTGGACCATGAGGCCACCCACAAGCGTCCACTGGGTGGAGGGCAGCGCCTGGGCCAACTCGACGCACTGTGGCCAGGGGGCGCCCCAGCCTCCCGGCGGTACGGGGACCTCCCAGATTTCCCGGCCATCCGCCGCCTTGGCCACTTCGGCGAGGTCAAACTCAGCCACGCAGCAGCTCCTCAATGATGCGTCGTCCGGCGTTTCGGTCCCGGGTTGCCAGTGATCCCATCAGGTCCACGGCGATGGCGGCAACGGGTGTCCGACCTTCGGCGAATGGCTGTTCCAGTTCGACCTCATGGATGATGGCGTTACCGGACGGGTCCTCGACGAGGCCTAGTGAATCAGCCAGGGCCTTGGCGTCGCCAGCCATAACGTAGCCTTCAGCAAGGCCGCTTCCGCCTACCATTCCGAATTTTTTGGCAGTAGCTTCGTCTCGCATGGCGGCCGCTCCACTGGCGATCAGGTAGTCGTTGAGCCGCTCCCGTGCTTCCACTGTCGCCCTGTACCGGACGGTGCGGTCCTTGTGCCGGGCCAGGGCACAGACCGCGGCGGCATCGAGTTGCCTCAGTCTGCTCTTGAGCCGTGACTTCTCCGAGGACGAGATCCACTCGGGGTTCTGCCCGGACAACATTGCGAGCGCCGCCCATGCCGTCTTGGCTGTCCACGCCCTGCCGCGTCGGGTGCCAACTGCGGACAGCCGCTCGACGGAGGCGGGGTCGAGGAGAATCGACCGCCCCACTCGTCCTACGACAGCGAGCTGCCCCGATTCCACAAGTTGGCGCACCGATACCTGGGTAATGCCAAGACGTTCCGCGGCCTTTGCCGTTGAGAGTCCTCCGAGACTTGACATACTCTAATGCTTTCTCATGGCAGCATTTGTGTCAATGCAGTAAAGCTTCTTTGAGAAGGCAATAGAGTGGCCTACGCGTGCCCTAGTCCTCTTCAGCCGCCCTCGACGACTCCCGCACAATCAGCTTCGGTGCCAGGTTTACCCGCCGCAGCGCCGGGGTAAGCCCACTCCCCTGTTTGCCGGCCAGCCGCTCCATGCACATGGTGACGGCGGTATGGCCGACGTCCCGCTTGGGCGGCGCGATGGAGGTCAACGGCACAGCCGCCAGCTCAGCCACCTCGTCGTCGTAGGCCACGATGGCGAAGTCCTGCGGCACGTCCATTCCAGACTCCTCCGCAAGGTGGATCAGCGTGATGGCTTCTTCGTCCGGGAGCACCAGGGCAGCAGTGGTGCCCGTCCGCCGGCAGTCCGTCAGGAACCGCGAGAACTCGGCCTGGTTGTTTCCGCCAACCGGGCCGAGCCGGTCATATTCCATGACGGGCGCGTCACTCTCGAGTCCCAGCTTGGCGACCATTCGCGCGTGGCTGTCCCTGAGCCACGGCGCCGTAGGGCTGGTCGCGACGGCCAGTGCAATCTTGCGGTGCCCCTGCACCGCCAGGTGCTCCATGGCCAGCTCTGCGCCATAGCTGTGATCGGACATCACCGACTCAAATGCCCGGCTGGACCGCTCTACCAGGACCACGGGGATCTTGAGCCCTGCAAGCAGCTCGAACGTCGGCGATCCCGGCTCTACGGGACCGGCCGAGGCCAGGAGGATGCCGTCCACCGAGTTGGCGACCACCCGCTGCAGTTGCCGGTACTCGTCCTCCACGGAATAGTTGCTGACCCCCAGAATGAGCCGGGCATTCAACGTCCGGGCCGCGGCTTCTGCTCCCCGGATGATCTCGGGAAAGTAGTAGCCCGTGGTCGGCACGATCAGCCCGAGCGTGGCAAGGGGCTGCCGGGACCTCCTGTACTCGGCCTCCCCGGAACGCTCTGAAGCATTCCTCACCGCTCCTCCGTGGACCCGACGCAACAAGCCTTGTCCGGCCAACTGCGTCAGGTCCCGGCGGATGGTCATGGTGGAAAGCCCGGTTTTGGCGGCAAACTCGTTCACACTCAACGTCCCGCGCAGTTCCAGCTCGCGCAGGATCTTCCCATGGCGTTCCCCGCTGAGCATGCCGACTCTCTTTCCGAGCGAAGTGAAGTTCGAACAACAGAAGTTCAAACAAGCATAGGTGACCGAATGTACGCGATGTGAGGCCCGCTTTACGCGCTATCCCGAGGCGGTGGGATGTAGAGCGGGCCTCACAACGGACTACTTCCGGGGGTGGTCGTCGATCCGAACCAGGTTTCGTCCGCGCATCGTGTACAGGTAACCGTCCTCGTCATTGTTGATGTGCGAGCCGCTGTACCAGCCGCCGTCGATATCCGCCACGACCGTGGCCACCGCGAAAGTCTTGGGATCGAAACGGAAGACGTGCGTATTGGAGACGCCGTAGACCATCCCACGGTTGGTCACCAGGGCGGCGAAGCCGTAGCTGACGGCGGAGATATCCGAGCGGTGCACCACCGTCCGCTTGGGCAGGTCGATCACAAAGAGCCCGCCCTTGCGCGTCACGCCGTAGAGGTACTTCCCCTGCACAGCCAGCGCGGAGATGCCGGCTCCCGATCCAGCATCCAAGCGCCACAGCTCCTTGCCTGCCACGGGGTCGAACGCCACTACGGTTCCGGCGCCGTCGAGCCCGGGATTGCCACCGCCCAGATAGGCGATCCCCTCCCGGGAAACCACGGCACGCAGCAACTGCACCTTGTCGATCGGGTTGACGAAGAAGCCCTTCTTTCCGGTAGCCGGGTCATAGGTCCAGAGCGATCCGCCACCCTCCGTGTCCGCCTGCGCCGCCACCAGAACCAGCTTGTTGACCTCGTCCCAGCACACATCCAGCGGCCGGTTTTGCTCCTTGGGGAACTCAGCCACCTGGGAAATCGCCTTGCCAGTACGGGGATCGTAGCTCCAGATACCCTGCCCGCTGTACTGGCCTGTGAACAAAACGCCATCCACCACCACGGCATCCTTCGCTTCACCAGGTGCCGTCAGGTTGGTCACCACTCCGGTCTTGAGCGATCGGCGGGAAATGACGCCGTTGCCGCCTACGTAGACGTAGCCCGCTCCGGCTGCGATGCCCATGACGGTCTGGGGATCGGACGGGGCTCCGGCCTCGCCAAGGTCCGTGGTTTTCGTGGCACCAGTGATCGGATCGATTTCCGCCACGAAGCCGTAACCGGAAGTCACCAGCAGCTTGCCATCGCGCGCGTCGACACCCCAGATCTCGCCCAGGGACGGGCCCCGGTACGGCATGGCAGAGATCGCGTTGCCCACGGGATCGTAGGCCAGAAGGCCGGTCTCGTTGGCGAAGTAGACGTTCGCACCCTGGGCTGCGAAGTTCTTGGCGGTCTTCCCTTGGGAAACCACCACGGCATACGACGCCGGATCGGTGACACTAAGTGCCGCGACCTTGGAGTTCTCCACCGAGCCAGCAGAGGAAACGATCAGCTTGTCCCCCACAATGCCCAGGTCCCGGATGCTTGGGTCAACCAGCATTTCCTTGGGGGTGACGTTTTTGAAGGCCTTGGTCCCACGGTCGTAGGCGAACAGGCACGCCCGGCTGGCCCCTCCGCCACCGTTGAGGGTGCTGCCCGCACCGAAGAAAACGGTGATGTCGGTGGCCGCGACGGCCCGCGCCAACGTGGCCCCGGGATCGGGAATTCCCAGGCTGGCGATTTGAGCCGTTGCGGGATCGTACTCCCAGAGCGCGGGAGCCGTGGGACTCCCGCCCCCGACCACATAGACCCGGCCGTTGGGTGCGACACTGATGTCCCGCACGTCCCGGTCTCCAATCCGGCCCAGCTCCGTCGCTTTGCTGGAGGGGTTCGAAAGGTCCCAACGGAACAGGTTGGGCTTGGTCCCCGCATCCTTCTGCAGAACACCGGCGTACAGGTACTTGCCCGAGGCATCGGCGGCAAGGGTCTGGATTGAGTGTCCGTTGCTGAGTTCGGTTTGTCCGGTCACCTTGCCGCTGGGGACGTGGAACGCGATGATCCGCACGGGGTCCAGGTTCCGCGAACCGATGTACAGCGTGTCGCCCACCAGGAGGCCGCTCATGAGCGAGAACTGCACGACGGCGGGGCCCAGGTCCAGTATCTCCGTCGCCTTTCCGCCGGGCTTGTCTTGAGCCGAGGCCGACGCCGGGTGGCCGGCCACCAATCCAAGCGCGGCAGCGAGCGACGCTGCTCCGCCCGCCTGCAGGACCAGCCTTCTGCTGATGTTCGATGTGTCCATGGGAACCCCTGTTTCGTAGATGTGGGTTGGGAACGTGTCCGAAAGGTCTAGCAGCCATAAAGAGTCGCGTCCAGCAATTTTGTTCGTTCAAACAAAATTGGCCGCGACAGAGCCTACCTTCTGCTCAAGAAAACGCGGATAGCAATCCAAGCTGAATGTTTGAAAATGTTTGAAACATTGAAGATGTTCGAACCAGAAGCTTTCATGGATTCACTGACATGTGGCCCCAACCACAGACCCTCCCTTCGCATCGCAAGTCTTCAAAGGAGAACACCATGAAGCGTCGCCAACTCTTGGCAGGAGTGGCAGGCCTCGCCGCCAGCACGCTCCTGCTCGCAGCCTGCGGCACAGGCCCAACCCCTGCAGCAGCGCCAACACCCACCGAGGACCCCAGCGGTTCCATCACCTTCTGGTCATCGCTTGCCGGCATGGACAAGGTGGCCGCGGCCTTCAACGCCAGCCAGGACAAGATCCAGGTCACGTTCGAGACCATCCCCAATGGAGCGAATGGCGGCTATGCCAAGCTCTCCACCGCGATCACGGCCGGCAACGGTCCGGACGTCTCCACTATCGAGTACCCCCAGCTGCCACAGTTCGTCAGCAACGGACAGGTAGTTCCCATGGATGGCTTGATCGACAAGGCCTCCACAGTGGACAAACTGACCGACGAGACCAAAGCCCTTGTCCAGTTCGGCGACAAGACCTTCGGTCTGCCCTACGACGCAGCCCCGATGATCATGTGGTACCGCAAAGACATGCTGGCGAAGGCCGGCGTCGAGGTCCCCAAAACCTGGGACGAATTCGAAGAGGCGGGCAAAAAGCTTAAGGCCGCGCAGCCCGGCGCCTACCTCGCAAGCTTCAATCCGAACGAAGTAGCTGCGAGCACCGGCCTGGCGTGGCAGGCGGGCGCCAAATGGTTCGGCACTGAGGGCGAAAGCTGGAAGGTCGGCATCAATGACCAGGCAACCAAGAAGGTGGCCACGTACTGGCAGAAGCTGATCGACCAAAAGATCGTCAAGGTCAGCCAGGCCTACAGCGATGAGTGGAGCCTGGACCTGGCCAACGGCAACGTGGTGGGCGTCGTGGGAGCGAACTGGAGCGCAACCGGCATCCAGAAGCGCACGGAAGCCAGTGGCCAGGAAGGCCAGTGGATCGCAGCCGAGCTTCCCAACTGGGGCTCGGAAGCCGGCGCCTTCTATGGCGGCTCCAGCTTCAACGTGACCAAGAGCAGCAAGAACCCGGCAGCGGCCGCGAAGTTCGTCGAGTTCCTCACCACCAATCCGGAAGCAATCAAGGCCCGCGGCAACACAGGCTCGGCATTCCTGGCCTTCCCGGGTCTCACCCCCGTGGCACAGAAGGCCTACGACGCCAGCTACTTCGGCAACGACATCTACGCCGTCTTCGATAAGGCCTACGGCACCATCACGCCGGGGTGGCAGTGGGGACCCAACTGGGATTCCACCAACACTGCCCTCAAGGACGCCTACGGCAAATTGACCACCGGTGGCACTATCCGTGAAGCGGTGGACACCGCCCAGACAGCAACAGTTGACGGCCTCAAGCAATCGGGCCTTTCCGTTACCGAGTAGCCACCTCGCCGGGAGCTTCCCACAAGAGGCTCCCGGCCAGCTAGGAGAATCCCATGGCCATCCAGGCCCCCACCAAGCGCCGCCAAGGCCGCGCCCTGGCAGGAACCGGCGGAGCAACAGCAGCGTTGTTCCTGGTCCCGTTCTTTGCCGTCTTTGCCCTCGCCATGATCGCCCCGGTGATCTACTCGCTGGTGCTGAGCTTCCACGCACAGCAAAAGTCCGGGCTCGGGTTCAGCGAGCCCAAGACTGTCTTTGTCGGCCTGGAGAACTACCTTCAGGTGTTCCAGTCGGAGACCTTCATGGAGGGCATCGGCAGGCTTGCCCTGTACTGCCTGATCTATATCCCGGCCATGGTGGGCGGCGCCGTGGTGTTCTCCTTGCTGCTGGATGCCACAGTGGCCAAAGCCAGGAAACTGTTCCAGCTCCTGGTCTTCCTCCCCCACGCTGTTCCAGGCGTGATCGCTGCCCTGATCTGGGCCTACCTTTACACTCCGGGTATCAGCCCCCTGGTCCAGGTGCTGCAAGGCGGCGGCATTCAACTCAACTTCCTGGACGCGCACCTGGTACTGCCTTCCATCGTCAACATCGGCGTGTGGGAGTGGACTGGTTACAACGTGATCATCCTCTTCACCGCGCTTCAGGCTGTTCCGCGGGAAATCCTTGAAGCAGCCCGCGTTGACGGCGCCGGCGAGATCCGTGCGGCCGTCAGCATCAAGTTCCCTCTGATCCTGCCAGCCCTCAGCGTCATCATGCTCTTCACCATCATCGGCACCCTGCAACTCTTCACGGAGCCATCCATCATCTCCAAGGCAACGGCATCGGTGACCAGCACCTGGGTCCCCAATCTCTGGGCCTACGACGCGGCGTTCATCAGGCACAACCTTAACCAGGCGGCAGCTGCTTCCATCATCATCGCCGGTCTCGCTGCGGTCCTTTCCCTCATAGTCACCCGCTTCAGCTCGAGGATGAACAAGTCATGAGCACCTCCACACTTTCCCGCCCCCGGGGTACGGCACAGCAGCCCACGCCACGTAACAGCAAGCGCAAGCCACACAATGCGGGCTTTGCCAGCAAATTCACCGTCAACGGGCTGCTGGTCATCGGCTCCGCCTACATGGTGGTGCCCGTCCTCTGGCTGGTTTTTGCATCCACCAAGAACGCTGCGGACCTCTACGGCACCAGCGCTTATGCCTTGGGGAACTTCTCCCTGTTCGACAACATCGCGGCGGTGGCCCGGCAGGATGATGGGCTGTTCTTCCGCTGGCTGGCCAACTCGGTTCTGTACGCAGGTGTTGGGGCGGTGTTCGGCGGCCTGATCTCCGTGATGGCCGGCTATGCCTTCGACAAGTTCCAATTCCGTGGCAAGAACTCCCTGTTCGGCTTCGTCCTGGTGGGCGTGCTCATTCCCAACACCGCCACAGTCCTGCCGATGTATCTTCTGGCTTCGGTTTTCGGCATCACCAACACCGTTTGGGCCATCCTCATCCCGGTGCTCTGCAACCCGTTCGGGGTCTATCTGGCCCGGGTGTATTCCGCATCCTACGTCCCGGGCGAAACCCTGGAAGCCGCACGCATGGATGGTGCCGGCCCCATCCGCAGCTTCTTCTCCCTGGGACTGCCCATGATGATGCCCGGTTACATCACCATCGCCCTTTTCCAGTTCGTGGGCGTGTGGAACAACTTCATGCTGCCTCTGGTGATGCTGCAGGACCAGAAACTGCTTCCCGTCAGCGTGGGAATTTCCATTTGGCAGGGCTATTCGGTCCCACAGCCGGAGTTCACGCCGATGGTGATCACCGGCTCGCTGTTGTCCATCATTCCGCTGTTGGTGGCTTTCATCCTGCTGCAGCGCTTCTGGAAATCCGGCCTTACTGCAGGGAGCGTCAAGTGAACCACACCCCGTTGAACGTCGCCCTGGCCATGGGGCCGGGCGTTGCACCGCGGATCTTTCCACCCAGCACCCTTGCCAAGCTGGCCCCGGACCTCCTCCTCCTGAACCAAGAGCCCATGGAAGAATTCACCAGCCAAAGCTCCCGGGACATCCTGGCGGCCACGGACATCCTCATCACAGGCTGGAACTGCCCTGTCATCGACCAACCGGTCCTGGATGCCGCACCCCGGCTCCGGTACATCCTCCATGCCGGCGGGACCATCAAGCACCATGTAACGGACGCCTGCTGGGAACGCGGCATCCGGGTCAGCACGGCCGCTGAAGTCAACGCCATCCCCGTTGCCGAGTACACGGTGGCCATGATCCTGCTCGCCAACAAGCGGGTCCTGCAGTTGGCCCGGAAGCTGCACTTGGAAAAGGAAGCAGTGGAACCGGACCGCGCGTTCCCCGACATGGGCAACTACGGCAAGCGGGTGGGCATCATCGGCGCCTCGAAGATCGGCCGCCATGTCATCCGCCTCCTGGCACCCTACGACCTCGACGTCGTTGTCTGCGACCCCTATCTGGACGATGCCGCGGCAGCTGCCATCGGCGTCGAACGCGTTGGCTTGGACGAGCTCGTGGCGACCTCCGACGTCGTGAGCCTCCACGCGCCGTCGTTGGCGTCCACCGAAAACCTCCTGCACGCCGGGCTGATCGATCAACTGCGGGACGGCGCGACGTTCATCAACACTTCGCGGGGCGAGCTGGTGGATCAGGACGCGCTCCTGGCGCGCATCCAGGAGGGCACCCTCTACGCCGTCCTGGACGTGACAACACCGTGGATCCTGCCGCGGGACTCCGCCTTCTACTCCCACCCCAATGTGCTGCTGACACCGCATATCGCCGGTTCGTTGGGAACCGAACTTGAAAGAATGGCGGCGAGCACCATTGAAGAGGCCCTGAGAATTGCCCGCGGCAAGCCACTGCTGCATGCCCTGCACGCCAAGGATCTGGCCTTCACGGCGTGACTCCGGAGACGGCGTCGGGCACAGGCCAGGGGCTGCGCTATATCCGCAAGTCCACTAGGGTCGATTGAAGCGGGTCAACCCGCCACCACACCGTCGACGAGCCGGTTCCGGCCGTGCCGTCGGAAAGGAACGCCGCTATGGACACTTTCAAAATCGGTTACTTCGTTGGAAGCCTTGCCAGCAATTCGATCAACCGGACACTCTCCAAAGCGCTGATCAGCGTGGCACCACCCGAACTCGAGTTCCATGAGATCGAAATCAAGGACCTCCCCCTCTACAGCTCCGATTACGACGCCGAATTCCCGCCCGCGGGCAAGGCATTGAAGGACGCGATCGCAGCCTCGGACGGCATTCTGTTTGTCTCCCCGGAATACAACCGCTCCATCCCCGGGGCCCTCAAGAACGCGATCGACTGGGGTTCCCGCCCCTGGGGCACCAACTCCTTCGCCCGCAAGCCCACCGGCATCATCGGCGCTTCGCCGGGCGGCATCGGCACGGCGGTGATGCAATCCTCCATGCGCAGCGTCCTGAGCTTCCTTGACGCGCCGCAGCTGAACGCGCCTGAGGCGTACATCCGCTTTGTCGCAGATGCTTACGACGCCGACGGTTCGGTCCGGGATGAAGGTACCGCTGCGCTGTTGCGCCACTACATGGCGGAATACAGTGCGTTCGTGCAGCGTGTCTTGGCGGCCAACGCTCCGGGCCACATTGGCGACCAGGAGCCGGATGCGGACAAGCTGAGCCGCTAGGCCGGGCACGGGTGCCGCTTTTTGGCGAAGGCGGCACCCCCGGAACATCCATTGCACCAATTTAGTCAGTATGCTTACGAGTATGAGGATTCGCGAACACGCCCCCTACTCAGGAGATACCGATGCTTCGTAAATTAGCCACGACCACCCTGGCACTGACCCTTTTCACCGGATTCATGGCCTCCACCGCCGTCGCAGCCAACGCCACGACCCCAACGGCCGTCCAGACGCAGGGCCGCGTCGGCGCCACCACGGCGACGCCGACGCCGGAACCCAGCAACCCATCCGGCCCCTCAACGCAGAAGCCCACCAACCCCGCCCCCTCCTCGGGAGCCCCAAGCACCCCCAACCCGGCCGGCAGCGGACCCGCCAACCCGGGAACAGGAGAATCCGATCCGCAGGAGCAGAACCGGACCAGCGCCGTCCCCTGGGTCCTGGCGGGCGTCGCAGCCGCGATCATCCTCGCGCTGATCATCTGGACCCTGCGGAACCGCCGCGGCCGCGACAAGGGAATCAACGACGAACGCTAGGCCAGCTTCCCGATAAGGCTGGCCTCCAGGTTTTCCAGCAGGTGCCGCGGGTTGTCATAGACTTCCGCGGCACCTGCGTCACGCAATTCGGCTTCGCTGATTCCCCCGCAGGTGAGGGCAATCACGGGGATTCCAATCGCAGAGCCGGCTTTCACATCCCAGACAGCGTCGCCCACAAAGACCACGTCCTTCGGCGTGAGCTTGAGCTTCTCAAGGCACGCCTCAAGGATGTCCGGCGCGGGCTTGCTTTCCTTGGCATCGTTGGAGCTGGTCCACGCATCAATGGAGGAACCGGCGTCGAGCAGCTTTCGGCTGACCTCCAGGTCCCGGTCCTGCGCCGAGGACGCCAGGCCGACGGCCAGTCCGGCTTCGGAGCATGCCGCCAACAGGTCCCGGGCGGCGTCGAAAGTCCGCAGGGCGGGCCAAAATGTGGAGAAGACTGCGCTGTGCGAGGACTTCAAGGCCTCCTGCAGCTCCTCGGTGGATTCGGGAACCAGGCTCTGGATGAGCCGGTCGCCGCCCATTCCCACGCAGCGGTGGATTGCCGACATTTCGACGTCGTACCCCTCGCGCCGGAAAGCCTGCCACCACGCCATGGCGTGGAAATAGCTCGAATCAATGAGCGTGCCGTCCACGTCGAACAGAACGCCGCGCGTCTTTGCGGTCGATTCACTGCTCACAGCTGACCACCTTCGATTGCTTGCGTGCACCCTGGTCCGCCAGCGCGGAATCGATCGCGGGTTCTTCCAGCATCAGCACGGCGTACCGTTCTGCGGAGCCGGTTTGAAGGAGGCCAGTGCCTGCTACTTCACGGATGGCAGCCACCCCTCCCACGGCCTCATCCACCGAAGAGAACCGCTTGGACAGACCCATCAAGGTATCCGTGCCGTCCACCATCAAAACCCGGTATCCCCCATCAGGCGTTTCCACCAGTTCCAAGCGCCCGGCCATCACTACCTCCTCGTGTTCGATGAAAAACAGCTTAGTAAGACTACTTAGTATAGTCCCCTGGAAATAATCCGTAACGCGGGAAATAGGCGTCTGCAACTTCTTGTTGGCGTGACTATGACAACAATCGGAATTATCGGTGCAGGACACATTGGCAGCCAGGTTGCACGCAAGGCAGTGGAACTTGGCTATGACGTCGTGATCAGCAACTCACGAGGTCCGGAAACGCTCAGTGGGCTCGTAGCGGAACTAGGCCCGCGCGCCCGCGCCGCGACGGCAGCCGAGGCAGCAGCGGCAGGCGATTTCGCCGTCGTAACAGTTCCCCTCAAGAACTACCGTGATATCCCGGCGGAACCGCTCGAAGGCAAAGTCGTCATCGACACCAACAACTATTACTGGGAACGTGACGGCCGCATTCCCGAGCTCGACAACGGCGAGGCCACAACGTCCGGACTGCTCCAGAAGCACCTCCCCACGTCCAAGGTGGCCAAGGGCTTCAACCACATCTTCGCCAAGGACATCACCACGGACGGCACCCCGGCCGGGACCGACAACCGGCGCGCACTTGCCACCGCGAGCGACTTCCCGGAGGCGTCCGAGCTCGTCACCAGGCTTTACGACGAATTCGGCTTCGACACCGTCAACATCGGCCCACTGGAAGACAGCTGGCGCGTAGAGCGCGACCGCCCGGCCTACGTCATCCGGCAGAACGCCGACGAACTTCGGGGGAACCTCCCCAAGGCGACCCGGACCGTCCAGTAACGCACGACGGCGGGCAGGCGGCTTACGCTTGCCCGCCGCGCCAGTGCCGCTAGCCCAAGCATTTCTTACTTCAAAAAACAGTTTCAGTAAGCAATGGCAATGCATGGCTACCCTCGTGCCATGGAAAAAACACAGTTTGATGTCGTCATTGTCGGCGGTGGCCACAACGGCCTGACAGCCGCGGCCTACCTCGCCCGCGCCGGCAAGAGCGTCGCAGTCCTGGAGCGGGAGGACCACTTCGGCGGGGCAGCTGTTTCCGCCGCCGCCTTTAATGGCGTGGATGCCCGCCTGTCCCGCTACTCCTACCTGGTCAGCCTGTTTCCGCAGCGGATCATCGGCGAACTGGGGCTCAAGATCGACCTCGCCCGCAGGCGCTACTCGTCCTACACACCAAACCCGGCAGACCCCGGAACCGGGCTGCTGATCGACGGCGGCGACCCGGTGGCAAGCCGCGCCTCCTTTGCCCGCGTCGCCGATGACGCGGCATCGGACTTCGATGCCCTCGAAGGCCTGTACGCCGAGACCGGAAAACTGGCCCAAGCCCTCTTTCCCACGGTCTGCGATCCCCTCCCCACCCGCTCTGAGGCCCGGGAACTCGTCGGCGATGACGGGCTGTGGGACGCCTACATCGAAAACCCCCTGGGCCAGGCCATCTCCGAGCGACTGAACCACCCGCTGGTCAAGGGCCTGGTGGCAACCGATGCGCTGATCGGAACCTTCACGTCCCTGGATGACCCATCGCTCGACGCCAACCGCTGCTTCCTCTACCACGTGATTGGCAACGGAACCGGCGACTGGGATATCCCCTTGGGCGGCATGGGCTCGGTCACCAGGGAGCTTGAGCGGGTGGCCCGCGAGGCCGGCGCCACCCTGCTGTCCGGGGCAACGGTCACCGCAATATCCGACGACGGTATGGTCCAGTTCCAGCGCGGCGGCGTATCGCACGCCTTCGACGCCGAGCGTGTCCTGTCCAATGTGTCCCCGTGGGTTTTGCAAGGCCTGTTGGGTGAACCTCTTGATGCCGTAGCCGCTCCGGAAGGCGCACAGATCAAGGTCAACCTGCTCCTGCGCCGCCTGCCGAAGCTCCGCGACGAGTCGGTGGCCCCGGAAGCGGCTTTCGGGGGCACCTTCCATATCAACGAGGACTATGGACAGTTGGAAGATGCCTACCAGTCAGCGCTGAAGGGTGCCATCCCGGACCCGCTGCCCTGCGAGATCTACTGCCACTCCCTTACCGATCCCAGCATCCTCTCCGACGAGCTCGTCCAGGCGGGCGCGCAGACGCTGACCATTTTCGGGCTGCACACTCCCCACCGGCTGGTCACGGAGGAAAACAATGAGCAGTTGCGGGGTGAACTGCTCGCAGCAGTCCTGGCCTCGCTGAACTCCGTCCTGGCCGAACCCATTGAGGATCTGCTGCTGACCGATGCCGACGGAAATCCCTGCGTTGAGGCCAAAACGACCCTGGACCTGGAACACGCACTGAACATGTCCGGTGGGAACATCTTCCACGGGAGCCTGCAGTGGCCCTTCCTGGAAGACGACGAACCACGCACTTCGCCGGCCGAACGGTGGGGAGTGGCCACAGGGCACCCCAGGGTCTTCCTGTGTGGCGCAGGCGCTCGTCGTGGCGGAGGCGTAAGCGGGCTCGGTGGACACAATGCTGCGATGGCCGTCCTGGAGGACCTGGCAGCCTGAACCGTGTCACGAATTGGGTAGCTGACGCACTTTAAGAGTGGCTGCCTCCCCGGAAGCCCAGCGCATGGGGCAACCGGGGAGGCAGCTGTGCCCATCAGTCCTATCCAAGGAGTCGCATGTCCACCAAAATCTCCGCCTGGCCCGCAGCAACGCCCATGTGGGTTGATCTCGGAGTGGAAGATCCCGAAGCCGCGAAGGCCTTCTATTCCGGGCTTTTCGGCTGGGAGTACCTCTCCGGCGGCGAGGATTCAGGCGGCTACCTCCTGGCGACCCTGGACGGACGCGCGGTAGCCGGAATCGGACCGAAGCAGGACCCGGCGGCTCCCACCGTTTGGACCACTTACTTGGCCTCGGACGACGTCGATGTCACGGCGAAGAAGGTGGTTGCGTCCGGCGGCCAGGTGATCGCGCCACCCTTCGACGTCATGGATTCGGGTCGGATGGCGCTGGCCATGGACAGCATCGGAGCCGTGTTCGGCATCTGGCAAGCGGGGAACCACATCGGCGCTGAACGCGTCAACGAGCACGGCACCCTCTGCTGGAACGAGCTTCATACCCGGGACGACGTCGCAGCCCGGTCCTTCTACACGGATGTCTTCGATGTCAGCTTCCAGGACATCGACCAGGACGGGGAGGTATACGCCACCCTCCGCAGGCCACTGGACGGCAGGGAAGTGGGCGGCGTCCTCCACGACACCGAGGCAGCAACGGGCCATTGGATGACATGGTTTGCCAGCGACAACGTCCACCGCACTGCGTTGAGGGCAGTGGAACTTGGCGCCACCCTGGTCCAGCCTGTCGCCGAAAGCCCTTTGGGCCGCACAGCCATCGTGCGGGCTCCCCAAGGTGAAACCTTCGGGATCATCGACGCGCCCCGCACCAGCGGCTAGGCGGCTGGGCTAGGCGACGGCCGGATCCAGTGCCTCGGCGATGACCTCGTGCGCATGCGCTGCGGCCAGGGGTGCAGCCAAGCGGTGAACGGACTGGAAAGTCCGGCGGACCGCAGGGCCATGCCATTCCGGGGGCAGGTAATCCGTGGGAAGGTTCGGGTCCCGGTACGGAAACTTGCGCCACATGGTGAGCATGGGGATGTAGTACCGGAAAGCGTCACGCCGCAAGTCCTCCGTGGACTCAGCCAAGGCGACGTCGGGATCATCACCCACCCGTTCGATCCACTGCTGCTCTGCCCCTGAGTACACCTCAAGGAACTCGGTGAACTGCTCATCGAGTTCCTTGAGGTCCCACCATTCGGAGATCTTCGGGCGCATAGGGCCGTCGAAGACGTAGTCGCTCCTGAACAGGTCCACGTATTCGATCAGTCCGTCCGCTGTAAGGCGTTCGCGCGCCTGATCCAGTTTGTGGGCGGGCGCGATCCACACACCGTTGGCCACGGAGCCGAACCCCAGGCCGGACAATGCGGACCGCAGCTGGTGCCTGCGGTTGCGCAGCGATTCCGGCACCGAGAACACTGCCAGCACCCAGGTGTCCACGGGGGCGGGCTGTTCGGGGGCGAAGATCCGCCGGTCGCCTTCACGGAACACATCGCTGATGGATTCTGAGATCTTGTACTTGGCGATGCCGCCCTCACGCACGCTTTTGAGCACGCCTTTGGCCTTGAGCCTGGAAACGGAAGACCGCACGCCCGGGGCGTCATAGCCCAAGGAACCCAGCATGGAGATCAGTGCCGAGACCGGCAACGCATCGCCCGCATTCCGCCCGTAGAGGCCAAAGATCGTGACGAGGAGTTGCTGGTGGCGCACCGGGGGTGCCGGGACGGCGAACATCGAAAACATCCTCATTTCCGCGCCACTGTTCAGGCGCCAGTCCCCTTCATCATAGGTGTGGGCGCTGCGCTGCTCCCTCAAGGAACTGCAGCGAGCTGGCACCGTCATACTAAGGATGCTTACTATGGAGGCACGCTTGAACTCCGCGTCAGGATCAAGAAGCCACACCCAGTACTTTCCGCATCAACGATAGGAAGCACATCATGGCAGGAAATCTTGTAGCCCGTTCCATTCACGACCTTACCGCTGCGGCTTGGTTTGGTGGCTCATTGATGGGGGCCATTGGGCTTAACGGTGCCGCGGCTGAAGCCAAGGACCCCACCGAGCGCACCCGCTTGTCCAGCAAGGGCTGGGGCAGGTGGGCTCCGATCCAGACAGCAGCATTCGCAGGCCACCTTGCCTCCGACCTCGCTATTGCCTGGGAGAACAAGGGCCGCATCGCCAAGCAGGACAGCGTCGCCGCCAACACGGTCTACAAGACCGCGGTCACCCTGGCCGGCGCGGCTGTGACCCTGTACGCGGGCATTGTGGGCAAGAAGGTGGACCAGCTCTCCGGCGAAGGTGCCGAAGGAGCCACTGAACCACGGCCGGGCGCTTCGGATGAGTTGAAGTCGGCCCAAAACCAGCTGAAAGCCCTTCAGTGGGCTATCCCCGCTTTCGCTGCCTGGGTCATCATCCTCGGTGCCAAGCACGGCGAGATGCAGCGTCCTAAGAACATCCTGAAGGGCCTGCGCTAAGCAAACCTCCGCCGAGTTGGCACTTAATGACAATCGCGGAGTCCCGGACTGTCATTAAGTGCCAACTCGCGGGCAGGAAACAGCCCTGACCAGATGTTCCGGCCAGGGCTGTGCTGTGGTGGTGCCGTTAGGGACGTGGACGGTAGTGACCGTTCCGTACGCGGCGACGTCGCCGGCGTCGGACTTTACTTCGAAAGCCATCGTCAGCGAGGTCCGGCCAAGCGCCTGGATCTTCACCGTGGCGGTGATGCGCTGGCCGAACCAGAGCTTCGCTTTGTAGTTGATGACCTGCTGCACCCGCGGTGCGCTGGGGAAATAGTCCGGCAGTTCGAGGACGCGGAACAGTTCGGCCTCCGCAGCCTCCACCCAGCGCATGATCGCGGAGTTGTGCTGGTGCCCGGAGGCGTCCGTGTCCACCCATTCGACGGTTCGCTCAACGCACGCCTCCGGAAACATGGCTCTCCTACCGTGCGCCGACTGCGGCGTCGTCAGGGTCGACGTCGACGGCGGCCACCGGCACCTCGGGCTGCGGTTTCGGGATGAGTGCGACGGCGGCAGCGGCCAGGACCGCGATGCCGGCGAAAATCCCGAAGTTCGCCTCGAACGGGAGCTTCGAACCGGCAATCCAGCCACCGATCAAGGGCCCCGAGATGGCGCCAAGCCGGGCGAAGCTGAGGGCCCACCCCGTAGCTGTGCCGCGCACCTTCGCCGGGTAGTAGTCGGCGATGTAACCGGTGAGGACCAACGACGTCGAGATGGATCCGACGCCGGCGAAAGCCACGAACAGCAGGTTGACCACCATCGTGTTCGGGAAAACCAGGAGCATGATGCCCAGGCCACCCAGGATGTAGAAGACCACCAAAATCAACTTCTTGCCGTACTTGTCCGCAGCGCGGCCCAGGAGCAGGCCGCCGATGGCAGAGGCCAGGCTGAAGACCAGCAGGAAGGTCAGTGATGATCCGAGGTCGTAGCCGGCCTTCTTCATGATGCTCGGCAGCCAAGTGTTCAAGCCGTAGACCAGGAGCAGGCCGCAGAACAGCGAGATCCAGAAAAACACGGTGGAGCGCAGGTACTGCAGGGAGAACATCGTGGTGATGGTTTTCCACCATGGATCCGCAGCCTGGCTGCCGGTGGGGTTGGCGGCAACCACCGGCCGGTAATCCGTGATTCCCAGCTTTGCCGCGAGCGACTTGGCTTCGGAACCCCGACCCTTTGACTCCAGGTACTCCAGGGATTCGGGCAGGAACTTCCAGATCACCGGCAGCAACACCACGGGAGCGGCGCCGATCGCGATGACGGCACGCCAACCACCCAGCGGCAAGACAAACAAGGCAGCAAGCGCCGCAGCCACGATGCCCAGCGAGTAGCCGGAATACATGAGTCCGTAGTTATAAGAGCGCTTGTTCGGGGCGGAGTACTCGATGGTCAGGGCGGCCGCCACCGGGATCACACCACCCATGCCCAGTCCGCCAATCAGGCGGAAGATGCCGAAGAGCTCCGGAGTGGGAGCCCATGCCGCGCCAGCCTGGGTGATGGTGAAGATAACCATCGAGGCCAGGAGCATTTTCTTGCGGCCCACGAGGTCGCTGAGGGTACCGATGAACAGCGCACCGATAAGCATGCCGATCAAGGCATATGAGCCCAAGCCACCCAATGCGAGCGGTGAGAGGTTCCACTCCTTGTATTCGGCCAGTGCCGGAAGGACGGCTCCCAGCACGCCAACGTCGTAGCCTTCGGCGAGGATCGCCAGCCAGCAGCAGAGGAGCACCACACCTGTGGTGCGCTTGGGCACGTTCCAGGTGTTGACGGGTGCGGCGGCCATGGCTACTTCACCAGGACCGATGCTGCGCCCGCGGATGCGGCCGTTGCTGCCGGTGTCCAGCGGAGATGGGTGGTGGCCTCTTCAGCGTCGGGTTCCTTGAGCAGGGACAGTCGCGGGCGGACGGCATCCGTACGTGAGCTCGGCGGCTTGCGGCGTCCGGCGCGGAACTGCGGGATCCACTGGGCGCCGGGGCCTTGGTATTCCTGCTCTGCCGCGGCGTGGAGGGTCCATTGGGGATCGTAGAGGTGCGTACGGCCGAGGGCGATCAGGTCGGCACGGCCGGCGAGCAGGATCGAGTTGACGTCGTCGTAGCTGGAGATGGCGCCGACGGCGATCACTGCCACGCCTGCAGGGGCGGCGACTTCCTGCCGGATCCGGTCAGCGAACGGGGTCTGGTAGCTGCGACCGAACGCGGGCTTCTCTTCCTTGGCAACCTGGCCGGTGGAGATGTCCAGGCCCGCGGCACCGTGCTCCACAAACGCCTTCGCGATCTGAACCGAATCGTCCGAGGTGTTGCCGCCGTCGATCCAGTCCGTCGCGGAGATGCGTACCGTCACCGGCTTGTTGGCCGGCCAAGCCGCGCGGACGGCGTCGAACACTTCCAACGGGAACCGCAGCCGGTTCTCCAGGCTGCCACCGTATTCGTCGGTCCGCTTGTTGGACACCGGCGACAGGAAGGAGGAGAGCAGGTAGCCGTGGGCGGCGTGGATTTCGAGGAGGTCGAAGCCTGCTTCATCGGCGCGCTTTGTGGCCGAGACGAACTCAGCCTTGATGGCCTCCATGCCCGCGCGGTCCAGTTCCACGGGGATCTGGTTTTCGACGCTGTACGGCAGGGCGGAAGGTCCGACGGCGGTCCAGTTACCGGAGTCGAGTGGCTGGTCGATGCCTTCCCACATGAGCTTGGTGGAGCCCTTGCGGCCGGAGTGTCCCAGCTGGGCACCGATCTTGGCGGTGGAGCGGGCGTGGACGAAATCGACGATTTCCTTCCAGCTGTCGCGCTGCTCGTCCGTGTAGAGGCCGCTGCAACCGGGGGTGATGCGGCCGGTTTCGGAGACGCACACCATTTCGGTCATCACCAGTCCGGCACCGCCAAGTGCTTTGGAACCGAGGTGGACCTTGTGGAAGTCGCCGGGGATGCCGTCCGTGGCGGAGTACATGTCCATGGGCGAGACGATGATGCGGTTCTTGAGCTCCAGTTCGCCGATGCTGAAGGGCTGGAACATGGCAGGGGCAACATCGTTGAGGCCCTGCGATTCCGCGAAGTTGCGGTCCACTGCGTCAGCGAATTCTGGATCGCGCAAGCGCAGGTTCTCCTGGGTGATGCGGCGGCTGCGGGTGAGCAGGTTGAACGCGAACTGCGTGGGGTCCTGGTCCTTGTACTGGCCGATGCGTTCGAACCACTCCAGGGATGCCTGGGCCGCGCGTTGCGTGGACGCGACCACGGGACGGCGCTCGGTTTCGTAGGCTTCCAGGGCGTCCTGCAGATCGGCGTGCTCGTGCAGGCAGGCGGCCAGTGCCAGGGAGTCTTCCATGGCCAGCTTGGTCCCGGAGCCGATGGAGAAGTGCGCGGTGTGGGCGGCGTCGCCCAGCAGGACCACGTTGCCCTTGCGCCAGCTCTGGTTGCGGACCGTGGTGAAGTTGATCCACTTGGAGTTGTTGGTGAGGACCTCGTAGCCGTCCAGTTCCTCGGCGAAAATCTCACGGATCTTCGCGATGGACTTCTCGTCGGAGACGCCTGGAGGGAAGACTTCATTGGCGGTCTCGTCGAAGCCCGCAGCGTGCCAGACGTCCTGGTGCATTTCCACGATGAACGTCGAACCCTCATCCGAGTACGGGTAGCCGTGGATCTGCATGACACCCCACTCGGTTTCCTTCACGAAGAACTTGAAGGCTTCAAAGACCTGGTCGGTGCCGAGCCACATGAACTTGTTGGTCCGCGGGTCCAGGCTGGGCTTGAAGGAGTCGGCGTATTTGGCGCGGATCTGGGAGTTGATGCCGTCCGCGGCAAGCACCAGGTCGTAGTTGGCTTCCAGCTCCTCGATGGCGGGGGCCAGCGTGCTGAACCGGACGTCAACGTTCAGTTCGATGCAGCGGCGCTGCAGCAGTTCCAGCAGTTCCTTGCGGCTCATGGCAGCGAAGCCCTGGCCGCCCACGGTGATGGTTTCGCCGCGGAAGTGGATGTCGATGTCGGACCAGCGCGCGAAGCGGCGGCTCATGTACTCGGCCACCACCGGGTCCGCGTTGCCGATGCCGCCCAGGGTCTCATCGGAAAACACGACGCCGAAACCGAAGGTATCGCTGGCGGCGTTGCGTTCCCAGAGGGTGATGTCGTGGGACGGGTCCAGCTGCTTCATCAGTGCTGCGAAGTACAGGCCGCCCGGGCCGCCTCCGACGATTGCGATCTTCATGGTGATGCTCCTTCTACGCCTGGCTCTGGCCTGCGGCGGTAAGTTCGTTGGTGCTGGGGATGTCCTCTGCGAGGACGCGGTCGCGCAACTTGAAGTGCTGCAGTTTGCCGCTGGGATTGCGTGGAAGTTCGGTGACGAAGCGGACATCGCGCGGGTATTTGTACGGGGCGATGGTTTGCTTCACGAAGTCCTGGATTTCCTTGCGCTTGGCAGCGTCGCCGGTGACGCCCTCACGCAGAACCACGAACGCGCACACAATGCTGCCGCGCTCCTCGTCCGGGATGCCGATGACCGCGTTCTCCACCACGTCCGGGTGCTGGTCGATGGCTGTCTCCACCTCGGGTCCGCCGATGTTGTAGCCGGAGGAGACGATCATGTTGTCCGAGCGGGCCTGGTAGGTGAAGTAGCCGTCTTCGTCCATGGAGAACGTGTCCCCCGTAACGTTCCAACCGTTCACCACGTAGTTCGCCTGCCGGGGATCGTCCAGGTACCGGCAGCCCGTGGGCCCGATGATCGCAAGACGTCCTGTTTGGCCCGGGCCGAGTTCGTTGCCCTGCGCGTCAAGGATCGTGGCGCGGTAGCCCGGCACGGCCTTGCCCGTGGTGCCCGGCCGGATGTCGTCCCCGGCGGCGGAAATGAACACGTGCAGCATCTCCGTGGCGCCGATGCCGTTGACCAGTCGCTGGCCCGTAGCTTCATGGACGGCTTCCCACGTTTCCTTGGACAGGTGCTCGCCTGCAGAAACGGCAACCCGGAGGCTGCTGAGCAGATCCCCGCGCTTCTCCTTCAGGATCGCGCGGTACGCCGTGGGGGCCGTGAACAGGATCGTGGCTCCGGCCTCCGCTGCCCGCTCAGCCAGTTCCACCGGCCCGGCCTTCTCCGTCAGCAACGCAGAAGCGCCGAACCTCAACGGGAAGACCACCAGTCCGCCGAGGCCGAAGGTAAAGGCCAGCGGAGGAGAACCCGCGAAAACATCATCGGCCGTGGGCTGCAGGATGTACCGGGCAAAGGTGTCCGCGTTGGCGAGGATGTCGCGGTGGAAATGCATGGTCACCTTGGGCACGCCCGTAGTTCCGGACGTCGGCCCTAGAAGGGCAACGTCGTCCGAGGACGTGTCTACTGGCGTGAACTGCCCGCTCTTGCCCTCGCAGCGGGTGGTGAGGTCGCCGTCGTCGTTCTTTCCGTACGTCAGGACAGCGACGTCCGCACCGGCCGCAACCGCGAGCTCGTCCACGAATCGGTGGTCCGAGATCGCGACCACGGGCTTGGTGAGCTGGATGATCGTGGCGACTTCGGTGGAACGCAGCATGGGCATGGTGGTGACCACCACTGCGCCGGCTTTCAGGACACCGAGCCAGGCAGCCACGATCCAGGGGTTGTTGGGGCCGCGGAGCAGGACGCGGTTGCCGGGCACCACGCCGAGGTCCTCGGTGAGTACTTGGGCAACCTGGTTGGAGCGGGTTTGGAGCTCGCCGTACGTCCAGACAACGCCGTCTGGGGTGCGGAGGGCGGGGCGGTCGGCGCCGTGCCGGGCGACAGCGTCGTCGATCAGCACAGCGGCGGCATTGAGCCGGTCCGGGTAGTTCAGTTCGGGGAGGGTGAATTCGAACGCCGGCCAGGTATCGGCGGGCGGCAAGTGGTCGCGGGTGAACGTGTCCACGTGGGCCGATGGCAACAAGCTCATGGCCGTTCCTTTCAGTGGTGCGTCGTTGGGGCTGGGGATGGGGGTGTCAGGCGCGGATCATGCCCTCTTGGGCGACGGTCGCGAGAAGTCGCCCCTGACGGTCGAAGAAGCGGCCCATGGCGAGGCCGCGGTTGCTTTGGCCGGAGATGGCGTCCTGGGCGTACAGCACCCAGTCGTCCACGCGGCCGTCGCGGTGGAACCACATGGAGTGGTCCAGGCTGGCGGTGGCGAGTCCGGGGCTGGACCAGTTGAGGCCGTGGACCCGGAGGAGCGGTTCGAGGACGGTGTAGTCGCACACGTACGCCAGTGCGGCGCGCTGGAGGTTGGCGTCATCGGGCAGGGTGTCGAAGGCCTTGACCCAAATTGCCTGCTGCGGGGCCTTTCCTCCCTCGAGTTCGACATATACCGGGCCTGGAATATGCCGCATATCGAAACTACGGCCGGTTGACCAGTAGTCTGCGGCTGGGCCTTCAGTCCCCTCCAGGGCTTCCGCAGCTGTCCGCAACGATTCAGGCTCGACGGCGGCAGGCGCCTCGGGCTGGAAGTCCGGTCCGTCTTCGGGAACCTGGAAGGAACCCATCGCGGCATATACAGGCTTGCCGTTCTGGAAACCCCGGACAGTGCGCGTGGAGTAACCGCGGCCATCCCGCAAGCGTTCCACCTCGTACCGGACCGTTGACCCGATATCCACCGGGCGCATGAAGTAGCTGTGCATCGAGTGGAGCTGCCGGTCGGCATCCACCGAGCGCATCATCGCCGCTGCGGCCTGGGCCACCATGTCTCCACCGTAAGCCTTGGGCCACGGAACGTACTGGGTAGTGGCCTCATACGCTTCGTCGAAGACCTGCGCCTCGGTCTCCGTCAGCTCAACAGCGCGGAGGAAAGTCTCCGACGTCAGGGTTCCCGTGATCATCATTAGGCCCGGCGGTAGTCGGCGAGTGTCTCGTCCGGAACGTCCTCGAGGTTGACCACGAGGTTCTCCGGGGTGCGGGCAGTCAGCCAGACGAGTTCCTCCGTGACGGACATGTTCGCCTCGACGTGTGGCATGAACGGCGGAACGAATACCCAGTCGCCGGCTTTCATGTCGATGAACTCGCTGTAGTTCTCGCCGAAGTAGATGCGTCCGTGGCCGCGGAGGACGTAGCCGCCCGTTTCCGCTTCGCCGTGGTGGTGCGGGAGGGAACGGTAGCCGGGAGTGTTGGACACCTGGCCGAACCAGATCTTGGTTGCCGGGGTGTGCTGGATGCTGACACCGGAGACGCGGATGCAGTCGCCGGACTGGGCCGTATTCGTGTCCTCCGCGCCGGCACGGGTGACGACGGGTACTACCTTGCCATCGGGCTGGGCGTAGATGGAGTTGTCGCCTTCGAGGCGGTATTCGGTGGTGGCCTGGCTCATGGGGTTTCTCCTCTTGTTTAGGCTGCGTTTTTAGGCGTGCGCTTTAGGCTGCGTTTTTAGGCGTGGACGGGTGCGTGGATCGCGAACCGGTTTTCCAGCCGGCCGATCCCCTCGATTTCAGTGACAAGCGTGTCGCCGTCCTGCAGAAAGCGCGGCGGGGTCATGCCCATGCCCACACCACCGGGCGTTCCCGTGAGGACGAGATCACCGGGACGCAGGATGGTGAACTGCGAAATGTAGGACAGCAACTGCGCCGGGCCGAACACGAGCGTGCGGGTGTTTCCGTTCTGCACGAGCTCGCCGTTGACGTAGCCCTTGACCTGGAAGTGCTCCCCGGCCTCGTCCGCGGTGACCATGACCGGGCCCACCGGAGTGGTGCGGTCCCAGGCCTTGCCCTGGAACCACTGCAGCGTCCGGTTTTGCCAGTCGCGCATGGAGACGTCGTTGGCCACGGTGTACCCGGCGATTGCCTCGCGGGCCTTGTCCTCGTCCGCTTGGTACAGCCCGGAACCCACGACGACGGCCAGCTCGGCTTCCCAGTCCACGCGACCGCTGCCGTGGACTTCCACATGGTCATTGGCACCGACCAGGGTGTCCGCGTACTTGGCGAACAATGTGGGGTATTCGGGGAGGTCTCGGCCCATTTCCTGGATGTGGTCGCCGTAGTTCAGGCCGCAGCAGATTACCTTGCCCGCACTGGGGAGGAGGGGTGCGAAGTCCGGGTTGCTGATGACTTCGCCGTCGGCTGCCTCCGCCACGGCCCGCCAGTTGTCCTGGCTCAGGAACGCGCCCACATCAGTTGCGGGAAGCGCGACGTAAGTACCGTCGCCTGTGGCGAGTGCCGCCGTCGTACGTCCGCCCGAGATGCGCAGGGTGGCTAGTTTCATCGCTGGGTTTCCCTTCGAGATATTCGATGTGTCGACTTTTTTACGATCGTCACATATGCTCAACGTAGCAGGGCGGGAATGATCTGCATAGGGGCTTTTCAAAAGTTTTCGCAACTGCCACTACCGAGGAGGACCACCATGAGCCACAAGACCATCAACCCGGAATCGCTGCCCAAGCCGTCGGGATTCGCCCACGGCATGCTCGCCGGAAACACCGTGTTCCTGGGTGGGCAGACAGCGCTGGACAAGGACATGAACATCGTTCCCGGCGGCATCGTGGAGCAGTTCACGCAGGCGTTTTCCAACGTGCTGACCACGCTTCGGGAAGCCGGCGGCCAGCCTGAGGACCTGGTCAATGTGACCATCTATCTCACGGACGTGGACGACTACATGGCCAACGGCCGCGAGATCGGGCGCATCTGGCGTGAAATGGCCGGATCGCAGTACCCGGCGATGGCCGGTATCGGAGTCACGAGACTCTGGCAGAAGGAAGCCATGATCGAAATCCAGGGCATCGCGGTGATTCCGGAGCGCTAACCCCTCCCTCCCCTCCCGAGTTTTTGTACAGCTAATGCCCTTAAGAAGCCCTTTTAAGCGCATTAGCTGTACAAAAACTCCCAAGTTAGGGAAGCGTTGGGTTATGGGAACCGTCACTGAATACTTGGAGAACGTCAGCGCCGCCAGCCGCCCTGTCCTGGAGCGGATTGTGGAGATTGCCCGGGAATTGGCGCCCGACGCCGAGGAAGGCACCAGCTACGGGATGCCTGCGTTGCTGGTGGACGGCAAGGGCTTGGTGAGCGTGCTCGAAACCAAGAAGCACCTTGCCCTGTATCCGTTCAGCGGCCAGATCCTGCCTGAAATGTCGGAAGAGCTGGGTGGATACTCGTGGTCGCCGGGGACTCTGCGGTTCTCCGTGGACAATCCCGTGCCCGACTCGATGGTCCGGAGGATTCTGGAGACCCGTCTGGCGGCGATCCGGAAGTAGTTTTTGTACAGATAATGCTCTTATGAGGCCATCTTGAGGTCATTAGCTGTACAAAAAAACTCAGTGTTTGGCGGAGACGTCCTGGGAGATCGCCTCCGCGGTTGCCACCACTTCGGCGCGGACCGAGTCCAGGTAACCCTCCGGCTGGGCAGCGACTGCCTGGGCCTGCAGCGACACGTTGATCGCCGCGACGGTATCGCCGTTGTTGCGGTTGTGCACTGGCGCCGCAATGGACATCAGCCCGAGCTCCAGCTCCTGGTCCAGCAGGCACCAGCCTTGCGTCCGGACACGCTCGACGGCGGCCCTCAAGTCGGGCGCGCCGGCGACGGTTCGCGGGGTGAGGGGTTTGAGTTCGACCTTGTCGAGGTAAGCATCGAGCTTGGCCGGGGGAAGTCCCGCGAGCAGGACCCGGCCCATCGAGGTGGCGTAGGCGGGGAAACGCGTGCCCACCGTGATGCCCACGTTCATGATGCGTTTGGTTGCTACCCGGGCAACGTAGAAGATGTCCTGCCCGTCCAAGACTGCGGCCGACGTCGACTCCCCCAATTTCAGTGACAGTTCCTCAAGGTGCGGCTGGGCCAACTGCGGCAGGGACAGCGCCGACAGGTACGAGTAGCCCAGTTGCAACACCTTTGCCGTGAGTGCGAAGGTCTTGCCGTCGGTCCGTACGTAGCCAAGCTCCACAAGGGTGTGCAGGAAGCGTCGGGCCGTGGCGCGGGTCAAGTCAGTGCGGGCCGCGACTTCGCTGAGGGTCATCACCGGGTTGTTGGCATCGAACGCCCGGATCACAGCAAGACCCCGCGCCAACGACTGCACGTACTGGTCGCTGGCCTGCGGTGTCGCTGCGGATTCGCTCATGGTTTCTAATCCTAAAGTGCGTTGCGAGGCCTGCTCTGCGGGCTATCACTCGGAAATAGCGTGCAGAGCGGGCCTCACAACGGGAGGGACCTTATTGCGGGGCCTGCTTTGCGCGCTCTCACGGGGAGATAGCGCGCAGAGCGGGCCTCACAAGGAAGTGGGCCCGCTCTGCTAGGCCTACTCTGCCTTCTTCAGCGGCAGCGGGACGAGTTCCTGGATTTCCTCGAAGGTGCAGCCGAAGGTTTCTCGGACGGTGACGCCTTCGGGTCCGGTGAGGAATACGGCTTTGTCGGTGTACACGCGGGTCACGCAGCCAACGCCGGTCAGCGGGTACGTGCAATGCTCCACCAGCTTTGAGGCGCCGTCGCGGGTCAGCAGGGTCATCATCACGAACACGTCCTTCGCGCCGGTGGCCAGGTCCATGGCACCTCCGACGGCGGGGATCGCGCCGGGCGCGCCGGTGTGCCAGTTGGCGAGGTCACCTGTGGCGGAGACCTGGAAGGCTCCGAGGACGCAGATGTCCAGGTGTCCGCCGCGCATGATCGCGAACGAGTCGGCGTGGTGGAAGTAGGAAGCTCCGGGCAGTTCCGTGACGGGGATCTTTCCGGCGTTGATCAAGTCACCATCAATGGCATCCCCTTCCGCGGCCGGGCCCATGCCGAGCATCCCGTTTTCCGTGTGGAGGGTGATGTTCTGGTCCTCGGTGAGGTAGTTAGACACCAGGGTCGGCTGCCCGATACCCAGGTTCACGAACGAGCCTGGAGCGATATCACGGGCCACCAGCTGGGCGAGTTCGTCACGGCCCAGCGGCTTCTCCGAGGTCTGGATGCTTGTCTGCGTGCCCATGATCAGGCCACCTTCCCTGATGTTCCGGCAGAATCCACCCGGACCACACTGTTGACGTAAATACCCGGAGTCACCACGTTCTCCGGATCCAGCGACCCCGTGGGCACAATCTCCGAGACCTGCACAATGGTGTGCTTCGCTGCGGCGGCCATGATGGGCCCGAAGTTCCGAGCGGTCTTGCGGTACACGAGGTTGCCCTTGCCATCGGCCTTCAGCGCCTTGATCAGCGCGACGTCGGCGTGGATCGGAGTCTCGAAGACCTGCCACTTCCCGTCGAGGAACCGGGTTTCCTTGCCCTCGGCCAGCGTGGTGCCGTACCCGGTGGGGGTGAAGAAACCGCCAATGCCGGCCCCGGCAGCACGGATGCGCTCGGCCAAGTTGCCCTGGGGCACGAGCTCCAGCTCAATTTCCCCGGCGTGGAACTTGGCGTCGAAGTGCCATGAATCTGACTGGCGTGGGAAGGAGCAAATCATCTTCCTGACCCGGCCTTCCTTGATCAGCAGCGCCAAGCCTTGGTCACCTTGGCCGGCGTTGTTGTTCACCACGGTCAGGTCCTTGGCGCCGCAATCCATCAGCGCATCAATGAGCTCGAATGGCTGCCCGGCATTGCCGAACCCGCCGATCATCACCGTGGAACCGTCCTTGATCCCGGCCACGGCCTCGCCAACAGTGTCAATGAAATTCAACATCGCCCTTAGACTCCTTCCGAAACGCCAGAGGTTACGTTTTCCAGCACGACGGCCAGCCCCTGGCCCACGCCGATGCAGATCGCCGCGACGCCCCAGCGCTGCCCGGAGGCCTGCAAGGAACGGGCCAGCGTGCCCAGGATCCGCGTACCGGAAGCACCCAGCGGGTGACCCATCGCGATCGCACCGCCGTGACGGTTCACGATCGACGGGTCGATCCCCCACGCGTCAACGCACGCCAGCGACTGCGCGGCGAACGCTTCGTTAAGTTCGAGGGCGCCCACCTGGTCCCAGCCGATGCCCGCCTTCGCGAGGGCCTTGTTAGCGGCCTCCACCGGGGCGAACCCGAAGAACTGGGGGTCGTTGCCGTGTGCTCCACGGCCGGCGATACGGGCCAACGGCTCCAGGCCCAGAATCGAGGACGCGGCTTCGGAACCGATCCACGCCGCAGAAGCACCGTCAGACAGAGGCGAGGCGTTCCCGGCGGTGACCGTGCCGCCGTCGGGCCCTGAACCTTCCGGACGGAACACCGTCTTCAACCCGGCCAGTTTCTCCGCCGAAGAACCGGCACGAATGCCTTCGTCGCGGACAAGGTCCGTGCCCGGAACCTGCGACACCAGAGAATCGTAGAACCCTTCGTTCCACGCGGCGTCGGCCAGGTTGTGCGAGTCGGCGGCAAAAGCATCCTGCCGCTCGCGGGTGATCCCGTATTTTTCGCGCAGCCGTTCCGTGGCCTCGCCCAAGGAGATGGTCCAGTCCTTGTTCATCGCCGGGTTCACCAGGCGCCAACCCAGCGTGGTGGACGCCAGGGTCATGTCCCCTGCCGGGTAGGGCTTGGAGGTCTTGGGCAGCACCCACGGCGCACGCGACATCGACTCAGCCCCGCCCACCAGCACCACGTCGGCATCGCCGGCGTTGATCTGCCGGGACGCGATGATGGCCGCGTCCAGGGATGAGCCACAGAGGCGGTTCACAGTGGTACCCGGGATCGAGACGGGCAGGCCAGCCAGCAGCGTCGCCATCCGGGCAACGTTGCGGTTCTCCTCACCGGCACCGTTCGCGTTGCCGAACACCACCTCGTCAATCCGCTCCGGATCCAAACCGGGCGCCCGGCGAACAGACTCACGGACCACATGCGCGGCCAAATCATCAGGACGGACAGCAGCAAGCCCGGAGCCGAACTTGCCAAACGGCGTGCGCACGGCATCGTACACAAAAGCCTGGTTCATAAGATTTCCTTCGTTTCTTGGTACCCAACTCGGTGACAGCAAACGTTGCTATGAGCCCTCATTGGGACATGTGCTGTTACCTAGTTGGGTGAGTTGGCGTCGATTTCTGCGAAGACCTTCTGGGCCGTCTTGAACGCCGAATTGGCTGACGGGACACTGCAATAGATCGCGGTCTGCAGCAGGATTTCCTTGATTTCGTCCCTGCTCAGGCCGTTGTTGAGGGCGGCCCGGACATGCATGGCCAACTCCTCCCAGTGACTGTGAGCCACCAGCGCCGTCAACGTCACCGCAGAGCGCATCTGGCGGCTCAACCCCGGCCGCGTCCAGATCCCGCCCCAGGCGATCCTGGTGATCATGTCCTGGTAGTCCTCGGTAAAGGAATCCTTCGCGGCGTTGGCCCGGTCCACGTGGGCATCGCCGAGCACTTCACGCCGGACCACCATGCCGGCGTCGTAAATGTCCTGCGCAGTAGCCTCGGGCTGAACGGCACCGTTGTGTTCAGAGCTCATCGTCCGTTCTCCTTCATGAAGTTCCGCATCAAACCAGCCACGACGGCGGGCGCCTCGGCAGGCGCAAGGTGCCCGACGCCGTCGAGCGCTTCCGCCACGGCGAAGGTGCCGCCCGCGCGGACACCCGAGACAATCTCGTCGGCGACCGACGGCGGCGCAACAGTATCCTCGACGCCGGCAATCGCCTGCGTGGGGACGGTGATGCTGCCGAGCTGCTCGCGGACGTCGAACGCGGCGAGGGCCTCGCAGCAGAACGAGTAGCTGAAGCGGTCGGCATCACGGAGCGCGTGCAGCAGGCGGCTGCTGATCTCCGGCTGACGGTCCATGAACCCCTTCGCGAACCACCGTTCGGCCGAGCCCTGAATCATCACGGGAGTACCCAGGTTCCGCACGGTCTCCGCCCGCTCCAGCCACCCTTCCGGGGTGCCGAGCTTAGGGCCGCTGCACTGCACGGACAGGCTGCGGAGGCGGTCGCCGTGCTTGATGCCGAGCTGCAGGCCGGTGGCCCCACCCAGCGAAACGCCCGCGTAATGGAACCTTGCGCCGGGGCTTACAGAGTCGACAAGATCGACGACGGCGTCCGCCAGTTCCGCGACATCGAAACCTTCCGTGGCGGCCGGCGAGATGCCGTGGCCGGGGAGGTCCCAGCCGATGACGTCGTACTCGTCACCGAGGAGGGCAGCGGTTTCGGACCACAGCACCGTGGAGGTACCCAGCGACGGGCCCACTACCAGGAGCGGCTTGGCTCCCAGTTCGCGCTGCCGCGACAGCAGCACAGCCTTGAGGGTTGGCTTAGCCACGGGGTGCTCCCTTCGTTGAAGCGGTGAATTCGGGGTAGGCGGCGAGGATGCGGCGGCTGATTTCCGCAGCTTCGCCGAGGTAGCTCGCGGGATCCAGCAAGGCGTCCAGCTGGTCGTCCGAGAGGGCTTCAGCAGGGACGGCCTCCCGCAGCAGCTTGCGGTACGTGTCCGCTTGCTGCGTTGCAGGCGCCGCCAGGGTTTCGTCGACGACGGCCTGCAGCTTTTGCTTCCCGTCTTCGCCCAGGAGGGGTGCGACGGCGGCCGACACACCTTCGCTGAGGAGCAGCGGCCCCGAGATCTCCAGGTTCCGGCGCATGGCTTCGGGGAACACCCGGAGTCCTTCGCTGAGTTCCCGGAGTTGGAGCGCGGCACCCAGAGCCAACGCGAGCAGCCGACGCAACGCGGGCCATTCAGTGTGCCAGGCACCGTCGGGCCGCTCGTCGTTGAAGGTGCCGGCAGCCGAGTGGAGCTGGGAAGCAAGAGCCGGCGCCTGAAGTGCTGCACTACGGATCAGCACGGACAGCACGGGGTTCTGCTTCTGCGGCATGGCCGAGGAAACCCCGCGTCCGGCAGCCAAGGGCTCCCCGAGTTCGCCGACTTCCGGGCGGCTCAGGAACACCATGTCCGCGGCGATCTTGCCGAAGGAATCCAGCAATGCAGCCAGGGAATCACCGAGGGACGTAACGGCCAGGCGGTTGCTGTGCCACGGCGCCGGGGCGGGGGCCAGGCCAAGCTTGGAAGCCAGCGAGTCAGCCAGCGTGAACGGCGTGGAGTCAGAGCCCGCAGTCAGTTTGGACCCGGATGCCAACGTTCCGCTGGCGCCGCCGAACTGCACCGGCAACTCGGCTGCAGCCAACTTCGACGCCGCCGCAGCCACTCCTTGGAACCACTGCGCGGCCTTGAGCCCGAAGGTGTACGGAAGCGCATGCTGCGTCAGGCTCCTTCCCACGCACAGCGTGTCCGCATGCTGTTCCGCCAAGGTGGCGAGCGCCGTCGTCGTGGCCTTTACCTCAGTGATCAACGCCGAAACGGTGCGGCTGGCCAGCAGCACGAGCGCCGAGTCGAGGACGTCCTGGCTGGTCAATGACGTATGCACCGCTTTCGCGGCGCCCCCGCCCGTGATGTCCAGGACTTTGACGCGGGCCCGGAGTTCACCGAGCAGCGGGATCACCGGGTTGGCGCCGCCTTGGGCGCGCTCGGCGATGACCGCGAGGTCGTAGTGATCGGCGTCGGCGGCTTCGGCCACCACAGCGGCGGACCCTTCCGGGGCCAGCCCGGCTTCCTCGAGGACGGCCGCCCAGGCAGCTTCGACGTCGAGGATCGCCGCGATCACGGCACGGTCGCCTGTCAGCGCCGTCACCGCGGGCGAGGCAGTGACGGGGCTGAGGAGGCCGAAGTCGCCGTCGGTCATGATTGTTCCGAGGCCAAGTCCCCAGCAGCGAGGTCCAAGGACCCGTCCTGCTGGAAGTCCAGGAACACGGTCTCGTCCCCACCCTGGAGACGGATGTCCCAGGTGAGGCCGCCGTCGGGGTCGCGGCGTGCGATCAGCGTCTTCCGGCGCTCGGGGTCAAGGGAGCCAAGCAGCGGATCGTTCGCCAGCGCGTCTTCGTTCTCCGGCAGGTACACGCGGGTGAAGAGCCGGTTCATGAGGCCGCGGGCGAAGACTGCCACGGAGATGAACGGCGCCGCTCCAGACTTCAACGGCCCCGGGTTCACCGTGGTGAAGGTGTAGACGCCGGAGTTGCCCACGGCGCCGCGGCCCCAACCGGTGAAGGTGTAGCCATCGCGGACCAGGGATCCGGTGCGCTGGACGATGTTGCCCTCGGAGTCCGGCTGCCAGATCTCCAGGATGGCGTCCGGGATGGCGTTGCCTGCGCCGTCATACACGGTGCCCTGGAGGCGGATGCTGCCGGGGCTGCCGGGAGCCAGGAGTTCGTTGTCCTTGTTAAAGGGAAGGGCGTAGCCGTAGAAGGGTCCGACGGTCTGGCCCGGTGTGGGTGTCAGCTTGCTCATGTGCCTACTCCTCGTCCCCGGCGTCGCCGAATGCTTCGTTCTCGGTCCAGGTCCGCTTGGAACCGGTCAGGATGATGTCCCATTTGTAGCCGAGGGCCCACTCGGGGCTGGTCAGCTCGTGGTCGTACTGGGCCACCAGGCGGTCACGGGCGTCCTGGTCCACGATGGACTGGTAGATCGGGTCCAACGGGAAGAGCTGGTCGCCCGGAAAGTACATCTGGGTGACGATGCGCTGCGTGAACTCCGAGCCGAACATGGAGAAGTGGATGTGGGCCGGGCGCCACGCGTTGAGGTGGTTCTTCCACGGGTACGCGCCGGGCTTGATGGTGGTGAAGCTGTAGGAACCGTCGGCGCCGGTGATGCAGCGTCCGACGCCGGTGAAGTTCGGGTCGAGCGGTGCGGGGTGCTGGTCGCGCTTGTGGATGTACCGGCCGGAAGCGTTTGCCTGCCAGATTTCCACGAGCTGCCCGGCAACCGGACGACCGTCGCCGTCGAGTACGCGCCCGGAGACGATGATGCGCTCACCCTGGGGCTCACCGTTGTGCTGGATGGTCAGGTCCGATTCCAGCGCGTGCACGTCCTGGTGCCCGAATGCCGGCGAGTAAAGCTCGATGGTCTCCGGGTCGGCGTGGTGCAGGCTCTTGGTCGGATGGCGCAGGATGGAGCTGCGGTACGGCGCGTAGTCCAGGCGCGGCATTGTCTCGGGAGCCTTGCCGTTCTTCAGTGCCTCGGCATAACGGTCGCCGATCGACTTGATCTCTGCGCTGAGGTCCGCCTGCGTTTCCACCTTCTTGGACTCATGCGCGGCGTGCGGCTCAGCTGGCGGCACGAGTTCCTCGGACTCGAGAGCCTGGACAGAGTTGATTTGTGCAGTGTTGTCTTGCGGCACAACCGGCTCCTTTCTATGGATTCTTCTTCTGGATCGGGCGGCTATGCCCGGTGGAGTGAGTCGTATTGGACGGCGTGGCGGACAGGTGCATTCGGGGCTCCGTAGCCGTCGTAGTTGCCCCGGCGCTCCACCATTTCGAAGAACACACTGCCCACTGTGGCGGTGTAGAAGTGGAGGAATTCGCCGTTGGCGTCCCGGTCATACAGGAGGTTGAGCTCCTGGAGGGTGGCCAGGAAACCCGGTTCAAGATCGAACCGCGCATCCAGGTCCTCGTAATAGTTGGCCGGAATCTGCAGGAACTCGAGGCCACGGTCCCGTGCTGACCGGGCTGTCGCCACGAGGTCATCCACGGCGAACGCGATGTGTTCCTGATAAGTCTTGCGTGCCTTTTCGGCCTGCTGCGCGGGGGCCAGGTTCAGCACCAGCCGGACTGCCCCGTTGCTGGTCTGCATGACCTGCGAGCGCACCAAGCCGCTGGGGCTGGGCACCTCGGCAAACGGCTGCGGCTCCAGGGCGAGGGCGCTCGTGTAGAAGAGAACGGCTTCGTCGAAGTGCTGCCACGGCTGGGCCAAATTCACGTGGTCGATCACGGCTGATGTGCCGCTCGAAACGTGCTCCAGCCCTTCGCCGAATTCGTGGGTCCACGCCGCCGTACCGTCCGGGTTTCCCTGGCACAGGAAGATCTCGGTGGAGTCCGGTGCTGAGATGCCCTGGAACACTTCCTCGTCCGCCTGCACCTTGCGGGCGACCACAGGGGCCTTGAGCTGCTGGGCCCGGGCGGAGGCAATTACCGGGGAGTCGACGTCGAACCCCAAAGCGGCGATAGCCGGTTCCGTGTGCGATGCCGCTTGCTCGTTGATGATCACCCGGGCCTGGCCCATGGTCCACAACTGGACGTCCTTGGTGCGGTGCCAGCCCTCGAACTCGAAGCCCAGCTGCCCGAGGAGTTTCTCCAGTTGGGCGGTGTCGTCGGCCTTGACCTCGGCGAAGTTGAACCCGGCGGGCTCGTTCACCTTGGGCAGCGTGGCCAGTTCCATGGGATAACGACGGCGGGCGTTCTGTTGGGCTGCTGCCGCGTCAGCCGCCGGCGTGCTTGCCAGCCACTTGGCGCTCTGTTCTTCCAGCCAGATGAGTGAGCGCATGGCATCCACGGCGGTCCGCTCCACGTCCGACTGGCGGAACACATCATTGAAGACCTCCAGGGAGACGGGCCCGGTGTAACCTGCGCGGACCACGTGGCCCATGAACTTGGCGAGCTCGAACTGGCCCTCTCCGGGGAAAACCCGGTAATGGCGGCTCCAGGACAGCACGTCCATGCTCAGCTTGGGGGCATCCGCTACCTGGACGAAGAAAATTTTCTCCGCGTTGATGTCCTCGATCGGCGCGGTGTCCCAGTCGCGGGAGAGGATGTGGAAGGAGTCCAGGCACGTGCCCAGATTGGGGTGGTCGACCATCTCGACCAAGCGGTACGCGTGCTCGTAGTCGTTGACGTACTTGCCCCAGGCCAAAGCTTCGTAGGCAACCTTGACTCCGTGGTCACCCGCCAGTCCGGCGAGCTCAGCGAGCTGTTCCGCCCTCAGCTGGTCATCGTCAATGGTCGCTGTCGCCACGTTGGAGCAGACCAGGATGGTGTCCATGCCAAGGCGGGCCATCAGCTTGAACTTGGCTTCCGCGCGCTTGAGGTTGGCTTTCAGCAGGTCCGGAGTGACGCCGTCGAAATCGCGGAACGGCTGGTAGAGGTCAAGGCCCAAGCCGAGGTCAGCGGCCATTTTGCGCACATCTTCAGGGCTCAATGACGACGTGACGAGGTCCTGCTCGAAGATCTCGATGCCATCGAAGCCCGCGATGGCGCAGGCCTGCATCTTCTCCTTCAGGGTGCCGGACAGGCAGACAGTGGCTATTCCGGTACGCATCAGTGGGCCGCCTTTGCGAGGGTGCCGGCGGTGAGCGAGGCTGCGGCGTCTTCCAAGGCGATCAGTTCCAGGAAGTGCGCGCGCATCCGGTCACGGTCGGCGTCCCTTCCGGTGAAGAGCTTGAAGGCGTCGGCCGCCTGCCCAACCGCCATGCGGCCGCCGTCGAGCACTGCGCAACCCTTGGCGCGCGCTTCGCGGACCAGTTGCGTCTCGATGGGGCGGTAGACGATGTCCGCTACCCAGTGGCGGGGTTCCAGGAGCGCGATATCCAGCGGCAGGCCGGGGTGGGCGGCCATGCCGATCGGGGTGCAGTGCACGAGTCCGTCGGCGAGGGGCATCAGCCCAGGCAGCTCGTCCAGGCCCCGCGGCGTGACTGTGGCTTCATTGAAGAGGCTGCCAAGTTCCGCGGCACGCTCGGCCGCACGCGCGGAATCCATGTCCACGAGGTCCAGGGTCTTTACTCCGGCTTTGAGCAGCGCGTAGGCGACGGCGGAACCGGCACCTCCAGCGCCCAACTGGACCACCCGGTCCAGCTTGGCTCCGGGAAGTCCGTCGGCGAGCGCCGAACCGAAGCCGGAAAAGTCTGTGTTGTGGCCGATGAACCGGCCGTCCTGGATCAGGACCGTATTGACGGCGCCCAGGCGAGCGGCGTCGTCGGAAATTTCGTCAAGGTGACCCAGCACCAGCTGCTTGCAGGGGTGCGTGATGTTCAGGCCGTTGAAGCCCATCCGCCGGGCTGCTGTGAGGAGATCGCCGACGGCGGTGGCCGGCAATGCGAGTTCCAGCAGGTCGATGGGGCGGTACAGCAAGCGAAGGCCCTGCACATCGGCCTCGCGTTCATGCATGGGCGGAGTGAGCGAGGGCATGACGCCTTCACCAATCAGGCCCACCAGAACGGATTCGGCTCGGTTGCTCATCCTCAAGCTCCTTTTACTTCAGTCCCGCAGCCTGGCGTTTCAGGGACGCTTCGGCTGCGGTGTTATCCAGATTACTACAGTTGTTCATATTCCGCACGCTTGTTCTTATCGCGAACATTTCCAGCGTGCGCACCCAACTAGGTGACAGCAAACGTTCCACCCAGCGCTCATAGGGACGGCTGCTGTCACCTAGTTGGGTCAGCGCTGGGGCAGGCGGGCCGCGAGTTCAGCCGCTGCTTCCTGGAGCGTTGGGACGTGGGCAATGAGTTCCTCCATGGTCAGGCGGAACACAGGGACCGCGACGGCCAGCGAAGCGAAGGCGTGACCCTGCGAGTTGAGGACCGGCACGGCGACGGCGCGCATACCGATCTCGTTTTCCTCGTCCATCACGGCATAACCCTGGCGGCGGACCTGCTCGATTTCCTCGCGGAACTTGTCCCGGTCCGTGATGGAATGCTCAGTCAGGGCCTCAAGGGGAAGCTCCTCAAGGAGGCGCTTCCGCTCCAGCTCGGTTTCGAATGCCACGATCGCCTTGCCCACCGACGTTGTGTGCAAGGCGCCGAGGTGACCCGGGTCGCTGGTGACCCGGAAGGTCTTGGGCCCGTCCACCTTGTTGACCGTCAAATGATGATCGCCATCGCGGACCGAGAGGATGGTTGCCTCGTGAGTGCGCTCGGTGACCCGCTGCAGCACCGGAAGCGCCGTGGCCGCAAAGCCGTGATGGTTTGACACCCTCTGCCCAAGCTGGAAGACCCTCAGACCCAAGTGGTAGCGGCGGCCGTCCGGTTCATAATCCACGAAGCCATCGCGGGTCAGCGAACCCAGCAGGCGGTAGGTAGTACTGAAGGGCAGGTTCGCGCTGCGGGCGAGGTCGGCCGCGCTTGCGCCCTTTGGCTCGTTACCGAGCAGCACCAACAGACTCAGGGCTTTGCCGACCATGTCGGTCTTTGTGTCCTCTTTCACACTCATGTTTCGATGCTCTCACATAGTGAGAGCTATTTCTAGATAGTGGCGACAACTATTGACAAGTGACCGCTCTCACAGCCACTATTGCTGTATTGCACAAGTAGCTCTCACCATGTGGTTACTTTCGGAGCAGCCAGCCGCACCTCGCTCGCCACTCCCTTCCAGCTTCACCCGCGACACCGTTGTCACAGAAGGAACCTCCCATGAGCCAAACAATGCCGTCAGCGACGCCCGGCACTGCATCAACGACGGGTACTCCCAAGAAAGCAGCCCTCGCCAGCTTCCTTGGCAGCGCCGTTGAGTACTACGACTTTTTCATCTTTGGATCCGCCGCAGCGCTGATCTTCCCGCACGTCTTCTTCCCGGACGCCGACGCCAATGCGGCCATCATGTCCTTCGCGACCTTCGGCTTCGCCTATGTCGCCCGTCCCGTGGGGGCGATCATCCTGGGCCACTTCGGTGACAGGATCGGACGCCAAAAGGTCCTCATGTTCACCCTGGTGCTCATGGGTGCTGCCACGTTCGTGATCGGCTGCCTCCCCGACTTCAAGACCATCGGCTGGTGGGCTCCTGTCCTTCTGGTGCTCGCCCGTCTTTGCCAGGGCCTCTCGGCCGCAGGCGAGCAAGCCGGCGCTTCCTCGATGACGCTGGAACATGCCCCGGACAACCGCCGTTCCTTCTTCACCTCCTGGACCCTGACGGGCACCCAGGGCGGGCAGATCCTCGCCGCACTTGTCTTCATTCCAGTGGTGGCACTGCCGGACGAGATCAAGTACGGCATCGGCTGGCGTATCCCGTTCTGGCTCAGCGCCGTAGTAGTACTGGTGGCGTTCTTTATTCGCCGCACCCTGCACGAGCCGCCGGCATTCGCCGAAGCCAAGAAGAACAACGAAATCTCCAAGCTCCCCGTTGCCGACCTTCTGCGCCTGCACTGGCGCGACGTTCTCCGCGTAGTCTGCTGTGCGTTCATCGCCGCAGTGAGCACCGTATTTGGAACCTTGGCCATCAAGTACGCCCAGGACGTTGCCCACGTCAACAGCACCATCACCCTGTGGCTGGTAGTTGCGGCCAACGTGGTTGCTCTCGGAACCCAACCATTGTTCGGCATGCTGGCGGACAAGATCGGTCGGAAACCCGTCTTCATCTATGGAGCCGTCGCGAGCGCGATCATGACCCCGGTGTTCCTCCTGACCCTCGAGTCCGGCAATGTCCCGCTGATGTTCCTGGTCTCCATCGCGTTCTTCTCCTGCGGATACGCTGCCGCCAACGCCGTCTGGCCTTCCTTCTACGGTGAAATGTTCAGCACCAAGGTCCGCTTCTCCGGCCTCGCAATCGGCACGCAGCTGGGCTTCCTGATGGCAGGCTTCGCACCGGCCATCGTCACCGCAATGGGCGGAACCAAGGCTGGAGGCTGGGTGCAGATCTCCATCTTCAGCGGAGTGATCTGCATCATCGCGGCTATCTCCGCCCTGACCGCCCGCGAATCAGCCAAGGTCCCCACCGCAGAACTCGGCCTGCACAAGTAAGCCCGGGCCTCACCAACAGGCGCGCTCCTTCCCGGTTCCTGGGAGCGCACACCTTCTTGGGAAATGCACACCTTCCCGGCAGTGCACACTGGTGACGACAAACGGAAAGCCCGGCATGTTCCCCGACATGCCGGGCTTTTCCGTGCCCACGCCAACGCATCAACCAAGGCAACCGGGCAGGAGCCGCCTAACGGGGATCCAGCACAACGGACTGGAAGCTCCCCTGGCCCGTCCCCGTGTACAGGAAGAGCAAACCGTTCCCGGCAACGCCCACCACGGACGGATTACCCGTGCCGGTGAAAGCATTGCCCAGAGCCGCAAATGAGCTGAGGGTGTTCCATCCGCTTCCCAAGGCCACCCGCGCCAGGAAGCCGCCACTGCCGTTGCCCGGGTAGAGCCACAGCGTCCCGTCAGTTCCCCGGGCCATGATGTCCTCCCGGCCGTCGCCGTTGAAGTCCCCGCCCTGGACAACGGAATCAAAGATGTCCCACCCGGTACCGATCTGCCTCCAGGGAAGGAAACCGCCCACGCCGTTCCCGGGATAGAGCCACAGGCTGCCATTGGTTGTCCGTGCCACCAGGTCGGCTTTCCCGTCACCGTTGAAGTCACCAGGAGCCAGCAATTCATTGAACCCCTGCCAGCCCACACCGATCTGCTTTCGCGGCAGGAACTGTCCGTGGCCGTCAGTCGGATACATCCACAGCACCCCGTCCGCTGTCCTGGCGACAAGATCCGGGTGACCATCGCCGTCGAAATCTCCGGCGCTGAGGACGGTATTGAAGGCGTTCCAGCCCGTTCCGACCAGAACGCGCGGGCGGAAGCCGCCCGAACCATTCCCCGGATAAAGCCACAACGCGCCATCGGTGCCACGGGCCAGAATGTCCGCGACAGCATCGCCGTCGAAATCCCCTGCTTCCCAGACCTGGCTGAACTGGTTCCAGCCAGCGCCAATAGTCAAGCGGTCGGCAAAGCCCGCGCCGCTGCCCGGGTAGAGGCGCATGGTTCCGGTGGACGTCACCGTCAGGACGTCCGACTTCTTGTCGCCCGTAAAGTCCTGTCCGCTGACAATGTCGCCCACCGTGTTCCAACCACTTCCGAGTGCGACGCGGGGCACGAAGCCGCCCCAACCGTTGCCGGGGTACTGGTAGAGGGTGCCGTCGCTTGTCCGCGCAAGGAGCCCGAAGGAGCCGTCGGACGTGATGCTGGTGAAGCCGTTCCAGCCCGAGCCGATCTGCGACCAGGCTCGGAAGCCGCCCTGGCCATCGCCTGGGTACAGCCAGAGGCTGCCATCGGATTTGGTAGCCATGACGTCGACGCGGGCATCGCCGTCGAAATCGCCCACGCCGATGATGTTTGTGAAGCCCTGCCAACCGGACCCGATTTGCCGTTTGGCCAGGAAACCGCCGTTACCGTTGCCTGGGTACAGCCACAGGTCACCGTCACTGGTGCGGGCCAGGATGTCACTTCGTCCATCTCCATCGAAATCCGAAAAGCCGGTGATCGCGTTGAAAATGTTCCATCCGGAGCCGACCTGGCGCGGGTTGTCCAGCCTGTTGCCCGGCAAACCGGCATACAGCATCAAGGAGCCGTCGGACTCACGGGACAGGACGTCGGCGAGCCCGTCGGCGTCGAAGTCGCCTGCTGAAAAGCGGAGCTTGGCTGTGAGCCGCGCATCGGCAGTAATGGTGACGGTAGCCGACGTCGACGACACCGCATTAATGGTCACCTGCGTTCCGGTGTAGGTGGTGAAGGTGCTGCCTGCCTGCCACGCGTGGTTGCTGGCGTACCAAGGCTCCGGGAACGGCTTGGTCGACGGCATCAGGATCAAGGAGGAAGCGATGGTGGCGCCGCCGCGCTGGGCGATCTTGACTCCCATGTTGCCCGGTTTTCCGGCGGTGCCCAGATAGTTGTCGGCGGTGCCCAGATAGTTGTCGGCGGTGCCCAGATAGTTGTCGTAGCCCGCCGGTTCCCTGAGCTCCAGGTAATAGACCTCTTTGCTGACGGGATCGGTGAACTTGACCGCGCGCTGCGCTTCCGTGCCGCCCCACGGCTTGAGTGTGTAGCTCTTGGAGCCTGTCGCGACTCCCACGTCACGGATCTCATCGCCCCGGCCAAACCCTGCGTAGTCCCAAAACGTGGAACTGACAGCCGGCAACGAATACTGGGCAGCCCCCATGATGTCGGTGGTATCGCCGTACTCGCGGATATAGCAGGAGGGATCGGTGAATTGGCCGTTGCTGTTGACCCCGACGTCGGACACCCCACTGCCGCACTGGAGGGCATCTGCGTGCATCAGACCGATGACGTGCCCGAACTCGTGGCTCATCACGTTGTTGGTGAAGTTGCTGATCTGGGGCAGAAGCACGCGGCCGCTGTAGCTGCCGCTGCTGTACCCTGCGCCAAGCGCGTTGCCTGACAACGTGGACGTCGGAATGAAGACAACCAACGCCGAGTAAGGGCTGGCTGTCCAGTTCAGCTCGCTCGTGATGGTGGAGATGATGGTGCTGTAACTGTCTGTGGAGCGGGCTTTCGACTGGTGACCGGCAACTTGACTGGTCACCGTCATGGACAGCTTGTTGGCCGTCATGGCTTTCCAGTAATTGCTGGTGGACACTACAGCCTTACCGGCGTCCGCCATGGAAACCGGGTTGGTGTTGTCCGCCAGTTTCGCGGTGACCAGCCGGACGCTGATATTGCCGCTCGGACCAGCTGCCGCAGCCCCGTCACGGAGCAGGGAATCGACGTCGGACTGCCCCTTTGTGGGTTGCTTGACCTCCGGTAGGGGCGTCTCGAAGACATGCTCAGAGTGTGGGGTGCCCTCGACGAATTGGACGTTCGGATTATCGGGCCCCGGAAGGGGTACGGCTGTCGCCGGGGCTTGGACAAAAAACAGGCCGGCGGCGAATACCACCAAGCCTGTGGACAGCGCTATGGATCGCTGCAATACACCCATTGGATCTCCTGGGAGGACGGAGCCTGTGGTCGCTGTGGCCTCAACAACCGAGATCAGGCTACAGCCGCGGGGGCGCTGGCCTGCGGAAACACGCGACACCGTGCCCGCGAAGAAATCCAAGCATCCCGGAATGCTAACCGGACCCTAACCACACCGAAATACCGTGGCAACAATGCCCGGCCACACTGGAATAGCCGGCAAGTGCCGGCACCAGCTCCAGCCAGGAGGACACCATGCTGAAGGAAGTCACCACTCACACCACACGAATACGCGCGATCAGCCAGCTCCACCGCGGAGACGAAATCGAGGCCCGCCTGTCGGTCGGCCCCGCCTATGACGACGTGGTGATACGTCGCGGACGCGTCCAGGAAACAGCCCCGGGGATCGGCGTCGTCTGGATCATGGATTACGCCTCCGGGATGAGAAAAGCCATCAATACCGACGAATGCACTGTGTGGCGCGTCGCCTGAAGCAGGATTTCCTGACACACGGCTGGACACCCGCTGCCCCTCAGCCGCCGGCTACGGACTGGACTATCAAAACTTCCTGGCCGGCCGCGACTTCCGTATCAAGACCATTCAATCGCCGGACCTCGTCGCCGTTCACGTAAATATTCACGAAGCGGCGGAGCGCTCCGGTTTCATCACGCAAACGCCTGGCCAGCACCGGATAATCTCCGGTCACCGAGTCCAACAACTGTCCAACGGTCACAGCACCGTCGGCGGACGCAGTCAGATAGGACTGTCCGCCGACGAGCGGCTGCAGGACGCCAGGCAAAAGGACCGTAAAGTCAGCCACAACGGGCCTAACCAGGTACCGGGGCGCTGGCCGCCGGCTCTGCGGACGCGCTTCCGTCCACGCTGCCAACCACGACGGCGGCGCGCACGCAGAGCACATCCGGCAAGTGTGAGGCCACTTCAGTGAAGGTTTCGCCTTCGTCCGCGCTGGCGTACACGGAACCGCCGCGGGTTCCGAAGAACACCCCCACGGGCTCAGCAGTATCCACGGATGCCGCATCCCGGAGAACGGCGTTGTATTCGTGATCCGGGAGACCGGTGTGCAGTTCCTTCCACGTGTTGCCGGCGTCATCGGTCCTGTGGACGCTCAGTTTGCTGCCGGGCGGGATGCGTTCACCGTCAGCTTTCAAGGGAATGACCCAGGCCGTCCCTTCCCGGCGTGGGTGGGTCAGCATAACGAAGCCGAAATCGGCAGGCAGTCCTTCCGCGATCGAGCCCCAATTTTCACCGTTATCGTCCGTCCGGTACACGCCGTGGTGGTTCTGGGCGTATAGCCGGCCCTCGACGGCAGCATCGGCGGCAATCTTGTGGACGCACTGACCAAACTCCGGGTTGGGATCGGGCATGAAGTAGGCAGAAATACCCTTGTTACGTGGCTCCCAGGAGGCACCGCCGTCGAGCGATCTGTAAACGCCACCTGTGCTCATGGCGATGTGGACCTTCTCACCGGATGGGTCAACCACGATCGAGTGTGCCGCCGCGCCGCCGTAACCGGCACCCCACTCGGAGCGGTGGGGGTGGTCCCACAAGCCGCGGTTCAGCTCGAAGTGTTCACCGCCGTCGACTGATTTCCACACTGAAATCGGTTCGCACCCCGCCCAGACCACGCCCGGGCGGGAGTCGGCGTCGGGGTAGATCTGCCAGACGCGTTCGAGCGCTGCGTCGGTGCCATCCGGGAATTTGATGGCACCTTGCTCGGGCTCGGTCCAGGTGGCGCCGAGGTCGTCTGAATGTGCCACAGTAGGCCCCCAGTGCTCTGAGCGCACCCCCACCATGATCCTTGTTTTGCCGTCCCGCGTATCTATCCCGATGCTCGGTATCTCGCTCATCAGGAAGTGCGGGCCGGAGAGGGACCAATCTTTTCGGTCAGGGCTGGTTGCCAGCCACAGGCCTTTCTTGGTCCCAATCGCCAGGACATAACTTTCTGCGGTAGCCATGAAACCCATCGAACCATCGCCGCGTGGGCAGGGCAATGGGTTTCGTGGCTTATGTGGAAAGCCGACGCAGCAGTAGTCATCAACAGTGAATCTAGAACGTCAACTCGACCGAGATCCTGTCCGCGTGGGCCCGTAGTTCCTTTAAGAGCGCCGCGCGGGTCGGGTTTCCCGCTTGCTCACCGGCACCAAAGCGCGACGTCGGACCGCTGACGGTAAGCGCGCAGAGAACCCGCCCTTTTGGACGATTCACCGCGACGGCGAGCGCCGCCACTCCCATTTCCACCTCATTCATGCTCCGTCCGAAGCCCTCTTCCCGGGCACGGTGGACCTGCTCCAGGAACCGGTCCATGGTGCTTTCCCCCGCGGGCGTCAGAGGCTCGCCCAAGCCGTCCGGATAGAGACGGGCGAGTTCAGCATCCTCCCGAAGCGACAGCAGCAACTTTCCGGAGGCTGTCGCGTGCGCGGGCATGATCGTCCCGACGCGGCTTGTCACGCGCATGATATTGCGGGACTCGACGCCGGCAACGAAACGGATCGAGGCCTTTTGCAAGATGGCCAACTGCACGGTTTCGCCGGACAGGTCTCGAAGACTCTCCATGTGGGGCTGCGCTTTTTCGATGCAGTGCTCGATGGCAGCGGCGTCGTTCGCCCCCAGCATCGCCGGCCCGAGCCTGTACTTCCTGCCAGTGGTGGATCGCTGTACATAACCGGCCTCAGCCAAGGTGGCGACTAACCTGTGGGCCGTAGACATGGCGCAGCCCAACTCGTTCGCCACATCAGTGATGCCCAACTCAGGCTTTCTCTGCAGCGCGTCCAGAATCCGGAGGGCCTGCTGGACAGACTGCAAGGTGTCACTCATCTGCAAATCCTTATATTCCGCATAAAGGAATGATACCCAAGACTATTCCTTCATGCGGGCTTGCTCCCTTACATTTATCACCATCAGCCCTCCCCCGGAGCGGCAGTCCCATGAAGATCAGGAGTGGTTGTGGCACGGATAGGCGTGATTGGCAGCGGCGGAATAGCAACCAGCATCGCCTCCTACGTACTGCAAACAAAAGGCCACAGCCTGGCCTTTGTTCAGGGACGCACCGTGGGCACGGGCATTGCCACCACCACCATGGCCACCCGAGAAGACCTTCGCGAAACCGACCTGGTGGTCGAAGCCGCCCACCCTGAAGTGATCAGGAAACATGGCGCCCGGATCCTGACGACGTCGGACCTGATGGTCCTTTCGTGCGGTGCATTGGTGGACGACGCCGTCCGCGTCGCCTTGGAGGAAACCGCCAAGAAATACGGGACCCGCTTGATCCTGCCACATGGCGCATTGGTGGGCGTTGAAAGCCACGTTTCCCAACTGTGGGAAACAGCAACCATCGAGTTCGTAAAGTCCCCCTCCAGCCTGGATCCGGCCCCCGAGCACGTAGACAGGCGGACTGTCCTCTACGACGGACCGGTGCGGGGAATTGCGGCGCTGTACCCGAGGAACGTCAACGCCATGGTGACCTACGCACTGGCAACCGTCGGCCTGGACAACTGCAGGGCCCGGCTCGTCAGCGATCCCAACGCCACGCTCGGGCGTCTGGAAACTGCGGCCACCGGAGCAGATGGTTCACGTCTCCACGTCATCAAAGAGCAGCCAATGAACGGTGTCTCAGGTACGGAGATGGCGGGTTCCGTGCTCGGCAGCCTGCAGAAAGCCATGGAATCGCAGCCCGGGCTGGTCTTCGGATAACCACAACCCCTATGCGCCGCGGCAAAGACGCCAAGGTGCGTGACCAAACAAACGAGGTGAACTGTGAAGGAAATGACGTCAAACGAGGCAGCCCCAGCACCAGGTACGGCACCCCGTCCGTCGCTGATCAAGCTGGCTACGGCGTCGTGCGCAGGAACGGCGATCGAATACTACGACTTCCTGGCCTACGCCATCGCGGCATCCACGGTCTTCAACGTGGTCTTCTTTCCGGCGACCGATCCGATCATCGGCACTCTGTTGTCCTTGGCGACATTTGCCACGGGTTTCGTTGCCCGGCCGCTGGGTGGGATCGTGATCGGCCATTTCGGCGACCGTTTGGGCCGAAAGCGCATGCTGCTCCTGACCCTTATCTTCATGGGCGCTTGTACTGTCCTCATCGGGGCACTCCCTACCTACGCCCAAATCGGCGTGTGGGCTCCTATCGGCTTGGTGCTCCTGCGCCTGATACAAGGGTTCGCGGCCGGCGGCGAATTTGCCGGCGCGGCGTTGATTGCCATCGAGCACGCTCCTGCCCATAAGCGCGGATTCTATGGCAGCTGGACCATCCTTGGCGTGTCGATTGGCGCCCTCCTTGCCACCGGAGCCTTCGCGCTCCTTGGTGGAATGCCGAAGGAGGATTTCATCTCATGGGGGTGGCGCCTACCGTTCCTCGCCAGTATCGTGATTGGCGCCGTCGGCCTTCTGGTCAGGTTCGGAATCGACGAGACGCCTGCCTTCCTTGATGCCAAGCGTGGGTCCGCAGCAACAAAACTTCCGGTCCTGCAGGTCATCCGCAATCAGCCCAAAACCATCCTGCTGTCCACCGGGGCACTGATCGGGTACTCCACGTTCGTCTACATCGTCTTCACCTTCCTCCTCAGCTACGGCACCCAGGAGCTGGCCTTGCCGCGGACGTTGCTTCTCAACGCCTCAATGCTTGGACTGCTGTTGCAGGTGGTCACCGTCCCTGCGTGGGCGGCTCTCTCCGATCGGATCGGCCGTAAGCCCGTCATGCTTTTGGGCGGGGCGTTCCTGTTCCTCTTTGCCTTCGCCCTGTTCCCGTTGGTCCGCACGCAAGAGCCCGGGGTTATCTTGGCCGCCGTCGTGGTGGCCTACAGCGGGTCGGCTGCCATCCATGCCCCCATGGGGGCCTTCTTTGCAGAGCTCTTCGGCACCGGAGTCCGCTACAGCGGCATCTCCCTGGGCTACCAGTTGGGCAACGTCCTGGGCGGCGGCCTGGCTCCAGTGATTGCCACCGCGCTCTTTGCCTCCAGTGGACGAAGCACGGATCCCGTGGCGGTCTACCTTGCCGCGACTGCAGCGATCAGCATCCTTTGTCTTGTGGCTCTCCCCAACACAGGCCGGAAGGAAAAGCTGACATCCGCAGAATGACGGGGCAGGGGCGTTGCCTGTTCTGAAGCAGTGGGGAACACGTTGCGTGCCGTCAGGTGGCGGGTTCCGGGTCCAGGGGGCTTTCCGCGATGAACGCCCGGTTCCGGCCCGCCGCTTTGGCTTGGTACAGGGCTCCGTCCGCGGTGTAAATCAGCTGTGCGAGCGTCGGTCCGGCAATGGGGGTGGACGAAATCCCGTAGCTGACGGTGGGGAATTCAAGTCCGTCAGGGGCCGGGGCAGCAGCCAGCCTTCGGCTGATTTCGGTGGAGATGGCCTCGGCACTGACCTCGTCGGCGCCGGGGAGCAGGATGACAAATTCCTCCCCGCCGTACCTGGCCACCAGGTCGGTCTTGCGCAGCGTTCCCTTGCACGCCACCGCAAACGCCCGGATGGCAGCATCCCCCGCGGCATGGCCGTGGGTATCGTTCACGGATTTGAAATGGTCAAGATCGGCCAGGATGACTGCGGCCGACAACCCTGCCCTTTGCAGCCCGGCGAGCTCCCGGTCGGCCAACTCCATGAACGCTTGGCGGTTGAGCAAACCAGTCATGCCGTCGCGCATTGCCCGCTCGTTAAGCACCGAGATGAGCTGATGGTTGTTAAGCGCCGTCATGCTGAACGAAACCAGGACCAACAACATGATCAGCAGCAAGCACGTCACAGCTGGGGCGAAGAAGGTGCGCAGGATTTCGCTGTCCGGTCCTTCCGCGGCGTACACCACGATCCGGCAGCCGAAGTACGCAACGAGGACAACTGCGACGATCAGCAGGGGTTTGTGGGCTTGCGAGGCCTGGGACTTCAACAGGGCAAGCTCACGGGCGGCGAGCGCCATCCCGACCCCCATGAGGCTGAAGTAAACCAGCACACCCAGCCACGCGCCGTCGGGGTTTTCCTCGGAAAATCCGGCGAAGGCGGTCACCCCGGGGGCCGCGAAGAGTAGCCACAATGGTGTGTCCAAACTCCTGAGTGACCGGAAGCCCGCCCACACCCCGAACGCTCCCGCCACCAACAATGCGTTGCCGAAGGGGACGGCCGTCCTGCTCCATTCGGTTTCCTTCAACAAGTACGCCCCAATGCCGCCCAGCCAGCATCCGAGGGCCGCCGACCAATAGGCACTGTAAAGGGAGCGGGTCCTCCGGTACGACCCCAGAAAAAGCACCCACAATGTCAACGTGACCACGGCCAACGCCAATTTCAAGCTCAATAAATCCAACATGGATCCCCCCATTCATCGGCCAGCCTAAAGGCCAAGTGGAGAAATGGGCGAAACACGACGCGGCGGAATGTGATGGCGATTACAAACGCATTGGCAGGGCGGCCCAATTTCAGCCCTGACGGAACGCCCCCTCGTCAGCGACCTTGTTCGAGGACTGAACCACAGACGGTGGCCGTCAACCGGGTTGACGACCACCGCTCCCATCTAGGGGATGTTGTGCCAGAACAGGCGGGCACCATCAACGATTAGTCGAATGATGTTGACCATCAAGTTCCAAGCGCCCCATGGTTCCTCGCGTTTCCGTTTGGATTCCATGCCGACACCTCCTCCCGAAGGAAAACGGCACGGCACGCGCGTGGTAGTGGGCATAACAACATTGCGCCCCACGCGCGTAGGGCCATAGACTCAAAGTGCGAACAGTGAGGATATGACCCTCTTAACCGCACAAATGAGCGCACTGCTCAGAACAAAGACCCGATTGCCGTCGGGTCTTTCGTTCATTAACAGCGCAGCAGGCGTTTGCCTGATAACTCAGCCTACCTACGGGCATGCCTCTTCGGTTGAATCAGACGCGCGGCACCCAGGCTAGTCCTTAGGTGGCGTCCGTACGGCTTGCCGCGTTGAGCAGATCCAGGTAAGCGCCCTCGACGAGCGCGGTTTCCTCAACTCCGAATGCTGCGAGGAGCCGGTGCGCTTCAAACTCAGCGGCGTGGAGCGCCATTTTGTCTCCAACCGGCACCTCCAACTCCAGGAACTCACCCAATCCATCGACACAGTCGAGATGAACCCTGGTCTCGCCGATACGAAAAACCGTGCGGCTTTTTCTGACGCGCCCCAGTTCTCCGTAGGCATCCGCAAGGATTGACCGGAGTCCGTCCGGGTCGGTGGTTTCTGAGTGCACGTAGAACGAGGGTTTGGGGCCGGCTTCATCTTCCCTGCGGTAAAAGATCAGCACACCGTGTGTCACGTCGAGAACCCGAAGCTTGAGCCGACCGTTCGGGCAAGGAAAGAACGTGTCGTCCTGGGCTACATGCTCGGGCCCCGAGTCTGCAAGAGACGCCACGAGCGGCAACAACTTTTGGAGGCTTTCCACTCTCGCCTTGATTTCCATGTTCGTCGGCATGATTCTGCTAGGCCATGTAATCCTCGTCGGATACGTGCTCGAGCCAGGTCACGACGTCGCCGTTCCGGTCCGCTTCCTGCATCGCGACGTGCGCCATGAACCGATCCGGGGTGGCACCGTGCCAGTGTTCCTCTCCGGGTTCGATGTAGACGACGTCGCCGGGGCGGATCTCCTGTATCCCGCCGTCCCGCGTAGCCACCAGCCCTATTCCGTCGGTGACATACAGCGTTTGGCCCTTGGGGTGATGGTGCCAGGCAGTCCGGGCACCGGGGGCGAAACGGACGTGGGCACTACCGACAGCCGATTGCCCATCCGGCGTCCTGATGCTGTCGATCTGCACGGTCCCTGTGAACCATTCTTCGGGTCCAGCTGCTGTCCGGCCTCCGCTGGGTGTGTATCTCATGTCTTGCTCCTCAAAGGTTCAACGGACATTGGCTTTTTCTACGACGTTCTCCGTGGCTCCCCACGATGCCAGTAGTTTCAAGGCTTCCTCACTGGCGCTTCCGGGAACGGCCGGGTAGACGGTGACGTGAAGACCGGTGTCCTCGTCGAGTTCAAGTTGTTGATAGGTCAGTTCCAGGGGACCGACCACGGGGTGGTGGAAATTCTTCATCCCGGATCGGTGGCGCCTGACATTGTGCGCGGCCCATAGAGTACGGAACTCCTCACTGCGCATGGACAACTCGCCGACCAGTTCGGCAATGGCTTTGTCATGCGGGAAACGGCCCGCATGGCGGCGCAGGATCTCCACATTGGTGTTTGCTGCCCGGTTCCAATCCGGGTAGAAGTCCCTCCCCCGGGGGTCCAGGAAGATGAACCGGGAATGGTTGGCCGGCCCTGCAGTGCTCCGGAAGAGGTCGAAGTACATGGCATACCCCAGCGCGTTCGCGGCAACCACATCCATACGGTGGTTCGAAATGAGAGCCGGCGCGCCCGTGATGGAGTCCAAAAAGTACTGCAGCGCAGGGTCGATCGTGTGAACGGCCTTCTTCACCTTGGTCCGGGCACCCCTGTTGGCTGTCCGCGCGAGATCGTAGAGGTGCTCGGTCTCCGCACGGTCCAGCTGCAACGCCCCGGCAATGGCGTCCAGCACGCTGTCCGACACACCGGAGAGGTTTCCCCGCTCCAGGCGGATGTAGTAATCAACACTCACGCCGGCGAGGCGTGCCACCTCATCGCGGCGCAGGCCCGTGACCCGACGGCGAATACCGAAAGCTTCAATGCCCGCCTGTTCGGGGGTAATGCGTGCGCGGCGGGACATCAGGAACTCCCGCACTTCCGACCGATTGTCCATGCCCACCACGTTACGACCCCGCCAGCCTGGGGTGAGAGGTTCTGTTGGAACCTGTATAAACCGGGCCTCCCACCTGTCCCCGAGGCCATGGTCCGATGGATCCCAGTTGTTCACCTGAGAGGCCAATCCATGTCAGCAGATACACCCACCGTCGCGCACAGCGCGCACAAGGAAGGCACCGACGTCGTCAGCCGTTGGGGAGGCGTGTTCGCCATGTCCTTCGGGGCTTTCGCCGTTGTGGCGTCGGAGTTCATGCCCGTCAGCCTCCTGACTCCCATGGCCCGGGATCTTCAGGTCTCCGAGGGGCTGGTGGGACAAGGCATTGCAATATCGGGCCTGTTCGCCGTTCTCACGAGTCTTTCGATTTCCACGGTGACCGGAAAAATGAACCGGCGCACGCTGCTGATCGGGCTAGCGGCCCTGATGGGCGCCTCAGGAGCCCTGATAGCGCTGGCGCCAGGTTACTTGCCTTTCATGGTGGGCCGGGCGGCCATTGGCGTGGTCATCGGCGGATTCTGGTCCATGTCCGCGGCCACGGCGATCCGGCTGGTGTCCCCGTCCCGGGTCCCCCGTGCGCTGGCGATCGTCAATGGCGGCAACGCCTTGGCCACCGTGCTGGCAGCGCCCTTGGGCAGTTACCTGGGTTCCTTCATCGGTTGGCGGGGAGCGTTTCTCTGCCTTGTGCCCGTCTCCGCAGTATGCGTGGTGTGGCTTTGGATGTCCTTGCCGTCCTTGGAAGCGCCTACCAGCCATACCAAAGCGCGCGACATTCTCACGATCTTCACCGCTTTCAAGGACCGGACTGTCGCTTGGGGCATGGCCGCCTGCGGGACCTTCTTCATGGGCCAGTTCATCCTCTTCACGTATGTGCGGCCTTTCCTGGAAACCGTGACGCATGTGGAAGTGACACTGGTGTCGCTGGTTTTGTTGGTCATGGGTGTGTCCGGATTCGCAGGGACACTCCTCATCGGCCGCTTCCTGGGATCCAACCTGCACCGGACGCTCATGGTCATACCCGCCGTCATGGCCCTCATCGCGGTTGCCCTCGTGCCCTTCGGTGCGGTGTTCGCCGTCGTCGTTGTTCTTCTGGCCCTTTGGGGCCTGTTGGGAACGTCCGCTCCGGTGGGCTGGTGGAGCTGGGTAGCCCAAGCGATGCCCCACAACGCCGAACAGGGCGGCGGCCTCATGGTGGCCGTGGTGCAGACGTGCATTGCCCTGGGATCCACTCTTGGCGGCGTCCTGTTCGACACCCTCGGCTTTGAAAGCACGTTCTTTGCCAGTGCCCTGGTTCTTGTGGTGGCCGCGTTGCTTGCCTTTAGGCTGAACCTGGCACCAACTCCCAACCGAGGATGACGGAGACAACCATGACAGAAGCAAGCACCGCAGCCCGCGCGGAACAATTGAAGGCCCTTCATGAGGCGCCCGAGATCCTGAGTGTCGTCAATGTTTGGGACGCCGTCAGTGCACACGCCGTGGCGGCACTCCCCCAGACAAAGGCCATCGCCACCGCTGGACACTCCATCGCCGCGGCCCTCGGCTACAAAGACGGAACCATGCCTTTGGACGTGGCACTGGACGGCGTGGAGAGGATCGTCAAGGCTGTGGACCTCCCGGTCACGGCAGATCTCGACGACGGATATGAAGACCCGGCCGAAACCATCCGGCGCGCTATTGGCATCGGAGTCGTGGGCGCCAATGTCGAGGACCGCCTGCGGCCGTTCGACGAAGCAGTTGCCCGCGTGAAGGCAATCATTGGCGCCGCGAACGCCGAGGGCATTGCTTTCCAACTGAACGCCCGCACTGACGCGATCGTCCGCGGCGGTGACAGGCCGGTCAAGGAAAGCATCGAGGACGCCATCGCGAGGGGCCGCGCCTTCCTCGACGCCGGTGCCGCTCTGGTTTTTGTGCCGGGCGCACTGAACCGTGAGACCATCGAGCCCCTCGTTGAGGGCCTCGGCCACGGCAAACTCTCCGTGATCGGCGCTCCGGGAGCCTTACCGGCGGCAGAACTCCAGGAACTCGGCGTAGCCCGTGTGTCCTACGGCCCGTTCACCCAGCGGGTGGCCCTTCGCGCTCTCCAGGACCTGGCCTCCGACCTGTACGGTTCCGGCGTTATCCCGACCGACACCCCAGCGCTGAACTAGGGCAAAGCAGTCCCGGCCCGCTCGCTGCGGGCGGGCCGGGACTGTCTTCCAACCAGCTCTTTCAGTGCTGCCGGGATGATCCTAAAATTATCGTGCTGATGGCTGCAGAACCTGTCGGAAGGGGCGTGATTGCCATGGCCAAAGGTCCATTCCGGCACGAAAAACCGGATCACCACAGTGAAAGCAAAGAACACAGGACCCGCTTCGGCGAGTGGCTGAGGCGCGAAGACTCCGGCGTGGAGGGAACCGGGAGCAGCATTTTCATACGGCGCCATGATGATCACCAGCCGCCCGAACGGACGTGCATTCAAGGTCATGAGGTCGCGCCCGGGGAAACGCACTGCTCCCATGGACATCCGGTGGGCTGACAGTCCAACCGGACCCGTCAGGAAGTGGACCGCGTATCAAACGCAGCCGCCGATTCCCGCAGGAGGCGGGCCACCGTGTCCAGGGGAAGGCTCGTTGGCCGCCGTCGGTCGAACCGACGTAAGGCGATGTGCCTTGTGCCAAGCCCAGGGACATCCAGGATGTCCACCTGATCCTGGACCACCCCCGTCAAGGCCAGCGTGGGCACGATTGCGACGCCCTCTCCGGCCGCTACCAGCGCCAGGGCCGTGAGGGTGTCATGGTACTGATGAATCGTCTCGATATGGGCCCCAGTCGAATGGCGAAGGCGCCCGAGCACGGCAACGTTGGCTGCGGAAGGTTCAACCCCCAACCACGGAAGTGGCAAGCGGCTCAGGTCGAGGTTGTCGGTGGTGAGGAGCGAACCCCCAGGCACTACCAGCTTCCACGGTTCGTCCAGCAGGGGTTCTTCCACCATTCCGGCCGCAAGCGGGCGTTGCTCCGACGTGGTCGAATCGTGTTCGACCACCACGGCGTCCAGCTGGCGCTGGCGGAAAAGCCGCATCAACGCAGGGAAGCTGTCCTCAACCAGCTGGATCTGGAGCTGGGGGTACTGGATGCGCCATTCAGGAAGACGCGGAATTACTACCGTCCGCATGAAGCTGGTGAATCCGCCCACCCGCACCACACCGGCAACCTCGGCCTGTCCCTGCATCCGGGATCGCGCAACGTTCAGTGCCCGCTCTATCTCTTCGCCCGCCTCCGCCATCGCCAATCCGGCCGGTGTCAGCACGGAACCTTTTGGAGTTCGGAGAAGCAACGCCTGGCCTGCCTCGCTCTCCAATTTGGTGAGCTGCTGGGACACTGCCGACGGCGTAATCCGCAGCTCATCGGCAGCCGCAAGGACCCCTCCGGTGCGGGCAACAGCAAGGAGGACAAGCAGCCGACGAGGGTCCATCTCTATGTTCAGAGATTCTAAATACGGTCTTCAGAATAATGCAATTGAACTAAACGTAGACATCCCTCAGAATTTAGTTCATAGCCGCACTTCACTCTGAAGATGCGGTCCCTGCACTCAGCAGGAATACCCCTGAAGATATACGTCATCCGGCCCTAGGTGCCGGCTGCCCGGACATGAGAGGACGCCTGATGGAGCTGCTCTGGGAAATTACCGGTTGGGCCGGTGCTGCAGCGATGCTTTGCGCCTACATGACGGTGTCCATGGGCTGGATCAAGCCGGGCACTACGTTCCAGGCCGCGAACCTTTTCGGCTCCTGCGCGTTCATCATCAACGGCACACTCCACGGGGCCTGGCCCTCGGTGGCCACCAACGTCGCGTGGTTCCTGATCTCGGCTGTTGCCCTGCTGCGCATGCGCAACAAGCAACCCGATGCCGTGGTTGAAGCAGAACCGATCGTCGTCCCGGCCTACGTCACTACGGACACGGGCACCGTGCCTGTCATTCCCCGCCCCGCACCGGTGGCGAACTGCGCGTAACCGGCTGCTCGAAGGGCGCCCGAACACACTAGGTAACCTCCCGTCGTCGTCGTAAGAACCAGCGCATAGGCTGGGCCATAAGCGCCGCCGACAGAGAAGGAAGCCATGCCCGCCCCAGACAGCCCGCTCCGCAAGCTCGGATTCCTTACCATCGGGCTGTTTGACCCGGCGGATCCTGCGGCGGGCCACCGGTCAACCTTGGAGATCATCGAACTGGGCGAGCGCCTGGGATTCGACAGTGCCTGGTTGCGGCACCGCCACCTGCAGTTCGGCATCTCGTCGCCCGTTGCGGTGATGGCAGCGGCCAGCCAACGGACGTCCCGGATTGAACTGGGCACGGCAGTGACGCCTCTGGGCTGGGAAAACCCCCTGCGCCTTGCCGAAGACCTGGCAACGGTGGACCTGCTCAGCGGGGGCCGGGTCAATCCGGGTGTCAGCGTGGGCGAGCCGATGCACTACGACACCGTGAAACACGAGCTGTACCCGGAGTCTTCAGATGCTGAGGACTTCAGCTACGCCCGCGTGGACCGGTTCGCCCGGCTGGTCGCGGGGGAGAAGGTGCGGGAGTTTTCGGGCAAACAGGGCGTGGTGGAGGAGTTTTCGAACCGTGTGGAACCGCACTCTCCCGGCTTGCGGGAACGGCTATGGTACGGAGCGGCGAGCCTGAAGTCGGCAACATGGGCCGGGGAAAACGGCTTCAACCTGCTCTCCAGCAGCGTCGTGTTCCCCGGACCGGATGAGGAACCTGATTTCGCCGCCGTCCAGCAACGCCAAATCCGTGCGTTCCGGGACGCCGCGGCAACTGCCGGCCACAGCCCGGCGAGGGTTTCCCAGGGCCTGGTGGTGATCCCCACGGATTCCGCGTCAAGCGCGCAGCGGGAAAAGTACCAGCGCTACGTCCATGAGCGCACACCCCGCACCAGCTCACCCCAAGGACCAAAGCGCATGATGTTTGCGCAGGACCTCATTGGCAGCAGCGAAGAGATCGCCGAACAACTGTACGCACACCTGGGCTTCCAAGAGGTGGACGAGGTGGCGTTCGCCTTGCCGTTCAGTTTCGAGCACGAGGATTACGTCCAGATCCTCACGGACATCGCAGAAAAGTTGGGGCCGGCACTGGGCTGGGCACCCGTGAAGTAAGGACTAGTCAGTCCACGAACTCCGACTGGGTCTGTATGAAGTCCCAATCGTCCGAGGTCAGTACGCCGCTGACTTTGTCAGGATGGGGTCCACCGGCCTCGGCGATATGCTGCAGGACCTGCAGTGGCAGTTCTTCCACCCGTAGGTTCTCGCGAAGCCATTCCTTGCTGTCCAGGTGCAGATCAAGCCACCACATGTAGATTTCCACCGTGGGACCACCTTCCGTCGGATCCGTCGAATTAACGGTAGGCCGGGGCCGGGGCGTCTTCAAGGGCCCACCGATAAGCCTTGTAAGCAGCCGGATGTAGGGCCAATCTAGTCCTAAGGGCACTCCGGCATGCTGTTTCCGGCCGCCGGGCCGCCCGTCGCACAAGGGACCCGCGATGGACTGTGACATCGAGCTGGAAATCGATACCGGCTCTGCACGCGGCGAATATACGGTGCACGTGGTGCGCGCGCCGGCGGGCGGACACGCGTCCGGCAACTTCACCCTGGACGTGGACGGGATCATTGACCGACTTCCCCAGCTCGAAGCGACAGTCCTGGCTTCCGCCGTCGCCGCCCGCCGAACGCTTCCGGTAGCGGAGGTGGCCGTCCGCGAAGTCGGCCAGGAACTGTTCCAGGCTCTCTTCACCCGCGAGGTTTACGGCACGTACCGGGCCAGCCTGGGCGCTGCCCAGCACGCGGGCCAGCAGCTCAGGGTTGTCCTCCGGCTGGCTGCCCCCGAGTTGGCGACCATGCCATGGGAAACCCTGTTCGACCCTGAAACCGAGACCTATCTTTGCCAAACCGAGCCCTTGCTGCGGCATGTCCCCGCCCCGGATTACAACCTCAATCCCTTGGACGTGGCCCCGCCATTGCGCATCCTCGGCATCGTGGCCTCACCCCGGGATCTGCCGGCCTTGGACGTCGAAGCCGAGAAGGATCATCTGAGCAGGGCCCTCGAGGGACCGGCGTCCGAGGGCCGTGTTGAACTGGTGTGGACCAGGAGCGGCACCTGGGATGACGTGCAGTCCATGCTCCTCGCGGGCCCTTGGCACGTGGTCCACTTTGTTGGCCACGGCGACTATGACTCCCGGACGGACGAGGGGCGCATAGCCCTGGTGGGACAGGACGGCCGTGCTGCCATGGTCCGCGCCGTGCGTTTGATGGCGTTGCTCAGTGTCGCTGCCCCGCGCCCGCGGCTGGTGGTGCTGAACTCGTGCTCCTCGGGCGAGATGGGCCAGACCGACCTCTTCTCCGGTACCGCCTCGGCCCTTGTCCGCAGCGGAATCGGCGCCGTCGCCGCGATGCAGTTCGCCATCAGCGACTCCGCCGCAATCGCGTTCTCCCACGGCTTCTACGCCGCAATAGCCAACGGCCGGACGGTTGACGAGGCCGCCCGCATAGGCCGGATCTCGGTGATGGCCAGCCCCGACGGGACACTCGAATGGGTCACCCCGGCCCTCTACGTCCGGGGCGGATCCACGCAACTCTTCACCTTGAAGGGCGCACCGCGCGTACCGGCTTCTGTTGAAAGCACGACGGCGGCCGCGACCTTGGGCGGCCAGGCTGCGGTACCGGCCGCTGCAAGTACACAAACGAATACAGACCAAGCCATGAAGCGCGCCCAGTTGAGGGCGTTGTACGTGCAGGCAACCGCGGAACTGCGGGCGCGGCGATTCGATCAAGCCGTCGAACTCTTTGAGGACCTCCTCACGTTGGAACCCGGCTACCGGGACGCAGCCAATCAACGCGACACCGCGCGCCAACGGATGGAACTGGCCCGAATCTATCGCGAGGCCCGCCAAGCGGAAGAATCCGGGGACTGGCTGGCGGCAGCGGACGGGTTCGCCCTGGTCCTGGACGACCCCGAGTATCCCGATGCCTCGGCGCGGAAACATGACTGCGAAAGGAAGCAGCGTCTCTCCGATCTGGAAGGTAAACTGCGGTATCACTCATCGCAGGGCTCGTGGCAGGCAGTCCTCGACGTCTCCCGTGAGCTGGCTTCAGTGGACCCGGCGTCGGCGGATCCCGGTGGCCTCGCAACTGCAGCCCGGGCCGAAATCGAGAAAGCCAAGCCAAAGGAACCCGCCGCACCGGCAAACTCCGGAACTGACAGCACCGAAGTCCGGGGTTCCTACACCGCTGTCTATCAACCACCGCCACCACCCCGGACTCCCCCTGCGGGCACAAGCCCAACGTCCAACCCGAGCCCCACGCCACCGCGCGCCGCGCCACTGGCCGGAGTCCCGGCGTCGAACGTTGGCGGTTCCGGTCCCGCCGTCACCCAACCGCGACCGGCCGCCTCGAAGGCGCCGCCGCTCAATCCCGTTCCCCTCGCGTGGGGCGGAGTCGCACTGGCGGTGGCGGGAGGCCTGGGAGTGGGGTTTGCCGTCTACTTCCTGTGGCTGGATGACAACTACTGGTACGAGAGCGGCGGCGATGCCTCGCTCCGGATCGTCTACGGCCTGGTCGCGCCCTTGGGGTACCTGCTGCTGGCCGTCGCAGGCCTTCCTGATCGCAGCGTCATGGGCCGGCTGGTGATGGCCGGATTGATCGTGTCCGGTGCGGTCTTTGGGTTGTCAGGCCTGAATTACGCCGTGGAACTGACAAGCGTCGTGTTCAGTTTCGTGCACGCGGGCTTCGGTTTGTGGGCGGGGGTCCTCGCGCTGCGTGCCGGGGAATCCAGGCTGATGGGATGGCTCCTGCTGTGGCCCACCGTGTCAGTGCCGCTGGTCTGGGTCCAGGACAAGGGAGTGTTCCTTGAGTCCTGGTACCGGACCCACGCGTACTTTGCCTTGATACAGCTTCTGGTGTTGTGTGCGGCCGGCGTGGGGTTCGTGTTGGCCGCCCGCCGCCTGCGTGCAGGTTCAGCAGAAAGGACCGGGAGATGAGCAGGCTGGTTGAATTCAGCACCGACGACGGCGGCACGGTAGTTGTGGAGGTGGCCAGCGGCGCCGGGAGCCTGGTGACCAGGGGTGGCGACCACGCAGCCGATCACTCCGGGGTTTTCGCGAGGGCCCAGCAAACCTTCGAGCGGGCTCTGGCGCACGTCCGGCCGGCGGTGCAGGGCGTGATCGACGAACTCCTGAGCCTGGAAAACCGTCCGGATGAGCTCAGTGTGGAGTTCGGGATCGACCTTCATGCGGAGGCGGGGGCCTTCATAGCCTCGGCCAGCACTGCCTCCAACTTCAAGGTCCGGCTGACGTGGAACAAGCCCGCCCCAACTGAGTAACAGCACATGTCCCAATGAGGCTTGGGTGGAGCGTTATCTGTTACTCAGTTGGGTAGCAAACGGCCTGTTCAACAGCCCCCCGCGGCGCAACAATAAGGGTATGGCCGAAGAGGATTTCAGCGGCCCCATCCCACTGGTGGTGGGCGTCCTTCCGGACCAGCACGTGGAAGTGCTGCAGACCGCCCGGACCCTCGCCGAGCGACTCGGTGTTCCGCTGGTCTGCGCCTACGTGGACGAAGCCAGCTACCTGGTGGAGTGGGATCCGGCCCGTGAAACCCACCGGATGTCGCTCCATCCGGAGAAAGATGACGCCGAGCTGGATGCCGTCCGAGGAGACCTTGGCAAGGTGATCGCGGAAGCAATGGACGGCGGCAGCGCCGATTGGACCCTGCGGCTGCTCGCCGGCGACCCCGCCCGGGCCTTGGGCCGACTGGCCTCGGACATCAACGCCTCCATGATCATTGTGGGCTCACCGGAACCTGGCCTGGGACACCGCATTTCCGAGGCCCTCAACGGTTCCGTGGCTGCCTGGCTCAGTCATCACCAGCGTCGCCCGGTCCTGATCGTGCCCCAGAAAAAGCGCCACGAAGCGGCCAGGAAAAACTAAAGCGAAAGTACTTATTCAAGGTGGTGGCAATGGGCTCCCATGCCACGTAGAGTGATGAGTGCAGGAAGCGAAAGCGCCTGTCCAAAGACCGCTCCGGAGTGCGTATCCCCCAATAACGCACTCCGGAGCTCTTTGTTTAAGCGCGGCTCCGAACCGTGCCGCCACCACCTTCTTTGACGCAGGAAACGGCCCCGACACGCCTTGCTGCAGGCGTGTCGAGGCCGTTCTGGATTTCAATGTGGGTCGTGACGGTACAAGCTCACGACGACGGCACCCGGCGTGGGTGCCGGAAGGTCACCTGACGAAGGTGTACAGCAGGGCCGCCATTCCGAAGCCAACAATGGACAACACCGTCTCCAGCACGGTCCACGTCTTCAGGGTGTCCTTGACGGACATGTTGAAGTACTTGGAGATGATCCAGAAACCGCCGTCGTTGACGTGGCTGGCAATGATCGAGCCCGAGGAGATGGCCACCACGATCAGTGCCAACTGCGGCTGGGTGTAGCCCGAGGCCAGGCTCGGCGCGAGGATGCCGCCCGTGGTCACGATCGCCACAGTGGCCGAACCCTGGGCGATACGCATGCCTGCACTGATCACGAAGGCGGACAGGATGATAGGCAGGCCGGCTTGGGACAGTGAGTCAGCAACGGCCTTGCCAACACCGGTGGCGGAGAGGACAGCACCGAAGAACGCACCGGCACCAACCACCAGCAGGATCATGCCCACCGGCCGCAGCGACGAGCCCGTGATTTCGCTGAGCTCCGCAGAGGTCATGCCGCGGCGGATGCCCAGCAGCCACATGGCCAGCAGTACGGCCACGGTTAGCGCGATGGCCGGGTTGCCGAAGAACTGGAGGACGTCACGGAAAGCACCGGGAGGGGCGAAGATGTTGCCGAACGTGCCACCCAGGATGAGGATCATTGGCAGGCCGATGGCAAGCAGGACAATGCCGATGGACGGCTCGTGGCCCTTCGCTTCCTCGGCTTCGGGAACAATCCGGTCTTCCGGAACGGAGACCATCACGCGCTTGCCAATCCAGGTGCCCCACAAGATACCGGACGCGAACCAGGCAGGGATACCGCAGATGAGGCCCATGAGGATGATCCAGCCGAGGTCCACGTGGAACAGGCCTGCAGCGGCGACGGGTCCGGGGTGCGGTGGAAGGAAGGCGTGGGTCACGGACAAACCGGCCAGCAGCGGCAGGGCATAAAGCGCCAGCGACTTGCCGCCACGGATCGCAGCGACGTAGACCAACGGCGCCAGTACGAAGATGCCGATGTCGAAGAACACCGGGATACCCAGCACGAAGCCGGTGATGCCCATCGCAAGCGGCGTGCCCTTCTCGCCGAAGATCTTCACCAGCCTGCCAAGCAGGACTTCGGCACCACCGGACCGTTCCAGGATGGCACCCAGAACGGTACCAAGGCCGATGATCACGGTGATGTGGCCAAGGATGCCGGCGAAGCCCTTCTCAATGAGGGCGTCGCTGCTCTTCGTGGCCGACCCCACCAGGGCCTCCACCGAGATGCCACCAACCAGTGCCACGATCACACCGGTTCCCACCAGGGCGATGAACGGTTCGAGCTTGACCTTGATGATCAGGAACAGCAGCAACGCGATGCCCGCGCCTGCCAGGAGGAGCAGGCCGGCGGTGTCGTGCCGCAGCCATTCAAGAAATTCATTCATGGGCGTTTCTTTCTGGGTGAGTCCTACTTGAGGGTGCTGGTGAAGGCTGCGGCGCGGGCCGCGATGTCTGCCCAATCGCCGGCGGCGACTGCCGCGGGCGGGACGACGCTGGTGCCGCAGCAGACTGCGGCAGCACCGGCGTCGAGGTAGCTCTTGGCGTTTGAGGCGTCGATGCCCCCGGAAGGAAGCAGCCGGATGCCCGGGTAGGGCCCCTGCAGATCCTTCAGGTACGCCGGTCCGAGCTGTCGGGCGGGGAAGATCTTGACGACGTCCGAGCCAAGGTCCAGCGCTTGAGCCACTTCCGTGGGCGTCATCGCGCCGAGGCTGAACGGGATGCCGGCCGCGGCAGCAACTGCCGCGACTTCGGGCCGGAGTCCGGGTGTCACCAGGAACTGGGCACCGGCGTCGATGGCTGCGCGGGCTTGGTCCGCGGTCATCACCGTGCCGATTCCGACGGCGGCACCATGGTCCGTTGCGGTCTCCGCCGCGCGCTGGACATGCTTGAGAGCATCGGGCGTGGTGAACGTCAGCTCCACGCTGCGGATGCCGCCCTCGGCCAACGCCCGGCACAGGTCCGCGGCGTCGGTGATGGAGGGAGCCCGGACCACTGCAAGCGTGCGGTCGGTTTCGAGCTGCTGGACGAATTCCTGGGGGGTCATTGTTGTCCTTCTCTGGTGAGGCCATCGCTGTGGCGGCGGAGGGCACGGCCGGCGCGCGCTCCGGTGGGTTGGCCGCCGTCGATCGCTGCCGTGCCGTTGACGAACACGTACTGGATGCCGCTGGCGGCCTGGCGGGGATTCTGGAACGTGGCGGTATCGCGGACGGTTTCCGGATTGAAAAGTACGACGTCGGCGGCGAACCCCTCGCGGACCAGTCCCCTGTTGTGGAGCTTGAGTCGGGCGGCAGGCCTGCCACTGAGGTGGTGGACCATTTCTTCGAGGCTGAGGAGCCCGAGGTCGCGTGAGTAGTGGCCGAGGTAGCGCGGGAACGTGCCCCAGGCGCGGGGGTGCGGCTTGGCCCCCACCAGCAATCCATCGCTGCCGCCGGTGTGCGTGCGGTGCTTCATGATGGCCTGGACGTTTTCCTCGTGGCCTACGTGCTGGAGGATGCCGGTGCCGAGGCGGTCTTCGGTGAGGATGCCGGCAAACACCTCGAAGGGTTCCTGCCCGTTTTCCGCGGCAATCTCCTTGATGGTCCTGCCCACGTATCCCGTGAGCGCCGGGTTCTGCACGCCGCTGATTTCCAGGGTTTCCCATTCGGCCACTACGCCATGGCAGCCGTCGGAGCCGTAGATTTCCACGGCTTCCCTGATACGGGCGCGGGTTTCGGGGTCGGCCAGGCGGGCCAAGGTGGCTTCAGTTCCGCCGGACGACGCCCAACTGGGCAGGATCGCCGAGAGCGTGGTGGCGCCCGGGAGGTAGGGGTAGGTGTCCAGGGTGATGTCCACGCCCTGCTCCAGCGCTTCATCGATCAGGTCCAGCAGTTCCCCGGCGCGGCCCTTGTTTTCGGCGAAGTTCATGGTGGCGTGGGAGAGGTGAAGGGCGCAACCGGTGTCGCGGCTGAGTCCGATCATTTCGGCGTAGGCGCCCAGGGCGCCCTTGCCGTAGGAACGGTGGTGGGGTGCGTAGAAGCCGCCAAGTTCGCCAACAACGCGGCACAGTCCGGCGAGCTCCTCGGTCTGCGCGTACATTCCCGGCGTGTAGGTCAGCCCGGAGCTCATGCCCACGGCGCCTTCCTCCATGGCGGTCCGGACGACGTCCTGCATCTGCTGCTGTTGCTCCGGTGTCGGGTCACCCTCGGCGAAGCCCATCACCATCGCGCGGACGGTTCCCTGCGGCACGAGGTAGGCGGCGTTGGTGGCGATGCGACCGGCCTCATCCTCGGTGTCCAATCGGTCGAGGTACTCCCCCACGGTCCGCCAGTTCCAGTCAAAGCCGGCCGGGTTGTCGTTCCAACCCGCGATCTTCTCCCGGACGCCTGCCAGCGTCGCGTCGTCCACGGGGGCGTAGGAAAGCCCGTCCTGCCCGAGCAATTCCGTGGTGACGCCCTGGCTGAGCTTGGCGTAGTGGTCCTTGTTGACCAACAATTGCAGGTCCGAGTGGGCGTGCATGTCGATGAACCCCGGGCTCAGGACCAAGCCCGTGGCGTCGATGATGCGGTCCGCGTCCGCCGCGGTGAGGCTGCCGGCGTCGACGACGGCGGCAATCACCGCGCCGTCCAGCAGGACGTCCGCAGCACGGCGTCCTGCTCCGGTTCCGTCCACCAGGGTGGCGTTGCTGATGAGGGTCTTCATGGGTAGTCCTAGAAGAAGGTGTGGATGAGGTCGATGACGGTCTGGTCACTGTTGGTGTCGGCGAGGACCGGGATGAGCGTCCACTTGTCGAACGCCGTGCAGGGGTGGGACAGGCCCAGCCGGACCACGTCGCCGGGGCGGACAGTGGTGGTTTGGGGGTCGAAGGTCATGAAGGAGTGCTGGTCGTTGACGGAGGTGATCTCCGCGCCGGCCAACGCTTCCATGGCTCCGCCGAGCACTGGGCCGATGAGTTGTGGCTCGGGAAGGCCTTCGTCGAAGGGAAGGTCGCGCTTGCCGGCGTCGAGGATCGCCAGGCCCGGCTCCGGCTGCGAAACGACGCGCGCCCAACCGTACATTCCTGCATGGAACGGCTGATCGCCAGCCCGGGAGAACGGCGAGATACCGCGGTAGAAGCCGTCGTCGTGGATGATGTAGGCGCCGCTGCGGATCATCAAATCAACTGACGGCCCTCCGGTTTCGGCGCCGGCGCTGATGGTCGGGGCAAGGACGGTCACTACATCGTCGAAGTAGGCACTGCCGCCGGCGGTAATAAACACTGACGCCGCGCCGTATAACCCAGCCGCGAGGAGTTCCTCGTGGAGCAGCCGCATGTCGGCGAGGTAGCCCCGGACGGCGGCCAGGCCGGCGTCGTCCGCTGTGTGCGCGAGCGAGCCTTCGTAGCCGCTGACGCCCACCAAGCGGAGGTGCTGCGCGGCGTGCACGGCCCGGGCCACGTCCAGCGCGGCCTCAACGCCGCGGGCACCGGTCCGGCCACCGTGCGCACCGAGTTCCACCAGGACATCGAGTACCGAGTCGGTGCCGGCGAGCGTCTGCTCGATCACGGCGACTGTCTCCGTTGAGTCGACCCAGGACAGGATGGTGGAGTCCTGGCCGGCGACCCACTGGATGGCATGCGGATCGGTGAGGCTGTTGGCCAGCTGCAGGTTTTGCACACCGAATTCCCGGGCCACGCGAAGCTGCGCGAAGTTGGCCAAGGTGATGCCCCACGCGCCGCGCTTGAGCTGCTCGGCCCAGAGCTGCGGGGACATGGTGGTCTTGCCGTGGGGAGCGAGCAGCACGCCCTTCCCCGCGCACCACTGGGCGAGCCGATCCGCATTGGCATCCAAGGCCTGCGCGTCGAGCGTGAGCAGCGGAGTCTGGAGGTCCGCGAGCGTGTGCTTTTCGTCGAGGAATTGTGCATGCGTGGTCCCGTTGGCAGCGGCGGGGATGGCCTTGTGATGCCAGTCGAGCCGGCGGTCGGCCAAGGATCCCACGGCGGTTGCCGAGATTGCTTTGGAAGTGTCCACGCGTTGATTCCCTTCGCGGTGCTGCGGCGTTGAAGCTGCGTTGTGGGCTGCTTGTGTTGCGTTGCGTATTTTGCAACGCTGGTTGCAAACCTGATGGTGATATGTCTAACATGGTGGCGGATCGAGAGTCAAGGCCGCTGCGAAGCGCGCGAACCATGGGAGAACGAGTGCTTTCAGCTGTATGTGTCGGCGAAACGATGGCGATGCTGACGCCCACCCAAGCCGTTCCGCTGCACCTGGCCTCCGAGCTTCACTGCGGAATCGGGGGCGCGGAGTCCAACGTCGCCATGGGTCTTGCCGCGATGGGCCTGGAGACGCACTGGGTCAGCCGGGTGGGCCACGACGGCTTCGGCACCCGCATCCTCAACGACCTCCGCGAGCATGGTGTGGGCGTCTCCGGAGTTGAGCTCGACGCTGAGCGACCCACTGGCCTCTACGTGAAGGTCCCAGCCCAGGAGTCAGACCCCGACGGCGGCAGTTCAGTCCTGTACTACCGGCAAGGATCCGCGGCCTCGGCCATGGGACGGGACACACTCTCCAACCCCGCTGTTGCTGCCATGCTGGAGAAGGCCTCGCTGATCCACCTCAGCGGAATCACGGCCGCGCTCTCGCCGGAATGCCTTTCCCTCCTCGAAGCCTTGCTCACCACACCCAGGGACGGCCGCATCATCAGCTTCGACGTCAACTGGCGGGCAGCCCTTTGGGCAGGACAGGATCGCGGCGTCCTGCAGCGGCTGGCGAACCTGGCCGACGTCGTGCTGGTTGGAAAAGACGAGGCCGAGCACGCCTTCGGAACCACCGATGAAACTGAACTCCGCCGCCTCATGCCGGATCCCCAGGTGCTGGTCATCAAGAACGAGGCGATCAGCGCGATTGCCCTGGACCGCAGTGGCACCCGGGAAGAAGTGCCCGCATTGTCCGTCGCCGTCGTCGAGCCTGTGGGCGCGGGTGACTCCTTCGCCGCCGGCTACCTCAGCGGCCTGCTCTACGGGCTGGGCCAGAAGGCGAGCCTCCGACGTGGCCATGTTGCCGCAGCCTGCACGCTCACTGTCCACGGCGACCGAGGCCCCCTGCCTCCCGCCGCGGAGCTCGCCGCGATCCTCGATTCTTCGGATGGCGATTGGGCTGCTATCCATGTTGAAGACGGACAATTCAACACCGGAACCGGAGCGTGACACCTTGAGCCAAAGCCTCCTGCGGGCCATCGACCTGCTTGGCGAACTCGCCGCGAAGCCAGCCACCTTGGATGAACTGTCTTCCAAGGCCTCCGTGCACAAAACCACCGTGATGCGCCTCCTGCACGCCCTCGAGGAGAAGCGGCTTGTGGTCCGGGACGACGATCAGCGCTTCATGCTGGGCTCCAAGCTCTTTGAACTCTCGTCCTTGGCCCTGGAACAGCGGGATATCCGCAAGGTCGCCCACCCGCACCTGGCCGAGCTGAACGGCCGCACGGGGCACACCGTGCACCTGGCCGCCTTTGAAGGGAACGAGGTGGTCTATATCGACAAGTTCGAGTCCCACCACCCCGTCCGCATGTACTCGCGCATCGGCCTGACTGCATCGCTGCACTCGGCCGCTGTGTCCAAAGTCCTCCTCGCCGACATGCCGCGGAGCCGGCAGGAAAAGATCGCCGCGGGGTTGGACTACGTCAAAGTCACCGAAAACACCCTGACCTCGCCCTCTGCCCTCCTGGCGGAGCTGGAGCTGGTCAAGGAACAAGGCTGGGCGCACGACAACGCCGAGCACGAAGCTTTCGTGCACTGCATCGCGGCCCCCATCCGCGATGCCAGCGGCGCCGTTGTTGCCGCAGCCTCTTGTTCGGTACCGGTAGTGATGCTCAGCTATGAAGGTCTGCTTGAGCTGCTGCCCGATCTCAAAGCCAGCACCGAGGCCATCTCCAACGACCTCGGCTGGATCAGCCACGAAAGGAACCCCGCATGAGCGAGAAGACCGTAGTACTCACCGAAAACGCCCCCGCCCCGGCACACGTATTTTCCCAGGGCATCAAGAAGGGCGGCATGTTCCAGGTGTCCGGCCAGGGCCCCATGGACCCGGCCACCAACCAGTACATCGGCGAGGGCGACGTCCGCGTCCAGACCCGCCGCACCCTGGAGAACGTCAAGGCCATCCTCGAAGCAGGCGGCTCCTCCGTTGAAGACGTCCTGATGTTCCGCGTCTACCTCACCACCCGCGACGACTTCGCCGCCATGAACGAGGTCTACGGCGAATTCATCCGCGAGAACGTCCCCAGCGGCCTGCTGCCCAGCCGCACTACGGTGTTCGTGGACCTCCCGCACGAGGTCATGCTGGTGGAGATCGACGCCCTGGCCGTCACCGCCTGACGCTCGCGCACATCCCTACCGCTTGAGCCCAACGCTCACGCACATCCCTACCGCTTGAGCCGATCGCTCACGCACTTAGGGACACGTCCGACGGCGGCACTCACCACGAGTGCCGCCGTCGAGCCGTTAAGAGGTGGTCACCCGGTCAGGTGCTTCTGCCTTGCGGAAGCGGAGCTTCCACGGGGTGAGCGCCGACTCAAGCTGCTCGCGGAGATTCATCTTGGAGGCCCCTTCCACGCGCTCCTCAAAATGGATGGGAACCTCCATGATGGTGAGGCCATGCCGGGCTGCCCGGTAGTTCATCTCGACCTGGAATGAGTAGCCGTCACTGTGGATCGACGCCACATCTATCTGTCGCAGGGCGGACGCAGTCCAGGCCTTGTATCCCGCCGTCGCATCTTTGACTTTCAAGCCCAGGATCACTCCCACGTAGAAGTTCGCCCAGGCCGAGAGTGCCTTCCGGTGCCACGGCCACTCCGCAGCCGTGGACCCGCCCTGGACGTAGCGCGAACCGATCACAAGCGCGGCCCCGGAAGTCCCGACCCGGTCAAGCATGATGGGGATGGCAGAGACGGGGTGGGACAAATCGGCGTCCATTTGGATGATGACGTCGGCATCAGTGTCCAGTGCTTGGGTCATTCCGGCCACGTACGCCCGGCCCAGTCCGTCCTTTTCTTTCCGGTGGAGGACGGACACCGCGCCCCGGGAGCCTGCTGCCAGCTGATCTGCCACCGACCCTGTCCCGTCGGGTGAATTGTCGTCAACAACAAGCACGTGGAGTTGTGGAATGGCCAGTGCTTGAAGTTGGGCGACGAGGACCGGCAGGTTCTCCCGCTCGTTGTAGGTGGGCACAACAACAGTGATTTTCGGATGTACAGCAGTCAAGACGTGGGTCCCCAATTCGGTATTCGATGATCACCGGGGCTCAGCGCAGTGTGAAGCGCAGTATGAGCAGCCTCCGGGCAGGGCCAGTCTATTGATCCAAGCTGGAAGTCCGTACCGCCACGACCTACTTTGAGCCCCGGTCAGCGTTCAGCTTGCAGGCGCTTCGGGGCAAATGTTGGCGGAACCGCAGGAACCCGCTGCCGTTTTGCGTACACCCGGGCACGTTGGCTGGACAGTGCCAGGAGCACCAGGATGTCCGTAGCCAGACCCGCAAGGCCGGCCTCCAGGGTGATGTTGGCGCTTCCCGTGAAGTAGTCAATCGCCTGCACCACCACGGAGACGGAACTCAACCCCATCGCGATCACGCGGGCACCATTGCTGCCAAGGAAAATCCGCCAGGCCAGGAAAATCTCACCCAGCCCGAACAGCAGGACCACCACGGCGATGAAGGTGACCACCGCCGTCGTGGTTTGTGGGTCAAGGGGGTCGCCGTCGGTGGTGAGTTCCGTGAACACCTCTGAGGAGGTCAAAAGAGTCAAGGCGAGGACGAAAGCCGCGATGGACCGGGCCACAACCAGGGCGGCGCCCATCGTGGTGGGGGCCGGGCGCCTGTCGCGGCTGTCCGTTGCGCGGGAAGGCTGGTTCGCCGGGACGGGTACCTGGCGCGCATCGATGATGGGGAGGTCGCCGTCGGTTGAAATTGAGTCCCCACCGCCGTTACGTGAGTGGTATCCGGTGGAGAAATCCTTGATGACCTGAACCGTCACAGCAGGCTCGGCGTCGGACACCGTCCGCACGATGTGGTCCCGCTCAACGTCGGTATTCTGCTCGATCTTGTGCGTGATCTGGAGGGTGAAGAGCGAGAATCCGACGCTGCGGTCGTAGGTTCCGGCGGCGAGCCAGTCCACCTTGTGTCCGCCAGGAAGGAGCCAGCCGTCCGGGCAGCGCCAGAAGCGGACGTGGTGGCGCTTGCCCGGATTGTTGTCCACTTCCTGCTGGTAGGCGAAGTCCTGCTGCCGGTCGAAGAGATAGAGCGGGCTGACCGGAGCCTCGGAGTAGCTGCGCCGGAAGATGGTGGAGCTGATTATGCGGCGGCTGCTGCCGAGGGTGACGTCGTCCGCTTGTGTCCATCCCGCGGCACGCATGATGGCGTGGATTTGCGGTTCGTGGCCGAGCAACGCAACGTTCACGGGGTCGCCCAGGAGCCCGTCGCTGGTCCGGGCCCGTCCGATGAAGTAGCCGGGAACGTAGATGGAGGTGAGGATGCGGTGGAGGCGAGGCAGGAGCAGGTAGGCCAGGAACGCCCAAAAGAAGAAGTAGAACCACAACTGGCCCCAGCCCAAATGGAAGCTCTCCCCCACCAACAGGAAAGCCAGCCACACCGAAGCGGCCCCGCCCAGGATGAAAAAGGCGTGATCCAGCCAAGTGTCGGTCACTTCCCTGGTCGGTGCCTTGTACACGGGTCTAACTCCCGGCGACGCTGAGTTGTTTGTTGTCGATGAGCCACTGGACGGACTCATGAACAGCCTGCTCCGGTTTATATCGCGGCGCATAGCCCAACAGCGACTTGGCTTTCTCTATGGTCAGGCAGTGGTTGCGGGACAGATGCGCCCAGCTCGCGTCCGCATGCTCGTCAGGGGTGATCCGGCGGAATTCCTCCCACCCCACCGATTCAAACTGCGGTTCCTGGCCGAACCAGGAAGCAGCAATCCCCGCAAAACCCCGTACGCTCAAAGCCGTCGGGGCGACGATGTTGAAGTCTTCGCCGCCTGCCGCCTCGCGACGCTGGATCGCCTTCTCGAACGCCTGGGCGACGTCGTCTGCATGGACGTGGTGCATCAATTCCGTGCCGCTCCCGGGCATTTCCACTGTCTGCCCAGCGGAGATCTTCTGCCAGACAGAGGGATCGAAGTTCCCCAAAGGCCCCACCGGATGCCAACCGGGACCCACAATGTGGCCGGGGTGCAGCGACGTTGTGACCAGCCCGCCGGAAGCCGTCTCGTCCTTGAGCATGCGGGCGATGTCGCGCTTCTGGATGCCGTACTCGTCGATGGGTTCGACGGCGGAAGAGGAGCCTTCCGCTATTGGCAACTTGATGCTGGCGCCGTAGCGCCAAATGGATCCACAGTGCAGGAGATGTCCCACCTCGCCGCGGATCCGGCTTACCAGCGCGGTTGCCGAGTCAAGCGTGAAGCACAGCAAGTCAACCACGACGTCGGCGCCCAGTCCCGCTATCCGGTCGCCGAAGGTGCCCGCCTGGTCCTCCTGCCCACGGTCCGCTGTCATCTGGAGGACCTGCTGCCACTCGGGCGCATCCGTGTAGGGGGTGCTGGTTCCCCGGCTGACGTTGATCACCTCGTGCCCACCACGGACAAGCCTGGGCACAAGGAACGAGCCGATGTGGCCACTGCCGCCGATGACAACGATTTTCATGGCTTCCCTTCATCTCTTGGGTAGAGCTGGGAGTTCCAGAGTAGCCGGGCTTGCCGACGAACGCGCCCATAACGCCGAGCTCGCTGGAACCTACCCGAAGCCCCTGCAAATTTCCACACGAACACGCATTGCTCCAGCGAACTGGGCGGGGCGGGTCTCATCGGCCAAACGCATGACTCACTTCTCCTTGAGGTCGACAAACAGCTGCCAAGGATGCTTAGCATGATTACGCCGGGTACTCCCGGGTACGTGACCTGTTGAATGACCCCTCGGACGGTCGGCGCTGATGCGGCGGCCACGTAAAGGAGAATGCTGTGCGGGAGCCTGTAGTCAACGAAAGCGCGGCAGAAGTCAGCGCTGGTCCAGCCGAAACACTGGAAGAAGCACAGGCAGAGCCGCAGGAAACCGAGGAAACCGCTACGGAATCCCCGGAAATCACCTTTGACGAGCAGTTCTACCCCGCCCGGCCCAAAGCGCTAAGGCCGATCGCCCGCCGTCGTCAGTTTTTTGCCGCGCGGCCGTCCCTTGAATTCGACGGCCTCAACAAGACGTATGTGGACTGGTTGAGAAACCAATCCATGCTCGGCGACGCGAACACCATGGCCAGGCAGCTTTCGGGCCAGGCCAGCATGTGGCAGAACGCCTACGCCCGGCCTAACCCGAGGGCCGCCGTGGAGAAGGCGCCCGTGTGGTTCACGGCGTACCCGTTGTCCTACATCACGCGGGAGAACCAGTCGTTCCTGTCGGCGCTGGGTGATCCCGAACTATGGAAAGCCTTCCGTGAAATCGGAATCCGCGGCCTTCACACAGGCCCCGTGAAACTGGCTGGCGGCATCAGCGGCTGGTCGCAGACCCCCAGCGTCGACGGGCACTTTGACCGCATCAGCATGGCGATCGACTCCGCGTTCGGCACGGAAGAGGAGTTCCGCCAGATGTGCGAGATCGCCGCCGAGCACGATGGCACGGTGATCGATGACATTGTCCCCGGGCACACGGGCAAAGGCGCCGACTTCCGGCTCGCCGAGATGAACTTCCGCGACTACCCCGGCATCTATCACATGGTGGATATTCCCGAGGAGGACTGGCATCTGCTTCCGGACGTTCCCGAGGGCAAGGACTCGGTGAACCTCAGCCCTGAAGCCGAACAGGCACTGCAACAAGCGGGGTACATCATCGGCCGGCTGCAGCGCGTGATCTTCTACGAACCCGGGGTGAAGGAAACCAACTGGAGTGCCACCCGTGCCGTCGCGGACACCACGGGCAAGGTCCGCCGTTGGGTCTACCTGCACTACTTCAAGGCCGGGCAGCCGTCCATCAACTGGCTGGACCCTACCTTCGCCGGAATGCGCCTGGTGGTGGGCGATGCCCTGCACTCTTTGCTGGACCTTGGCACCGGTGCCCTGCGCCTGGACGCCAACGGATTCCTGGGCGTCGAGAAGAGCGCTGAGGAACAGCCGGGCTGGTCCGAAGGGCATCCCCTGTCCGAGGCCGCCAACCAGCTGATCGGGTCCATGATCCGCAAGGTTGGCGGGTTCTCCTTCCAGGAACTGAACCTCACCATCGACGACATCAAGGCCCAGTCCGAGGCCGGTGCGGACCTTTCCTACGACTTCATCACCCGCCCGGCGTACCACTACTCCCTGGTCACGGGCGATACCGAGTTCCTCCGGCTGACCCTGAAGCTCGCCATGGAAATCGGAGTGGACCAGGCATCCCTGGTCCACGCACTCCAGAACCACGACGAGCTGACCTACGAGCTCCTGCACTTCGCAGCCGGACACCGGGATGACATTTTCGAACTGGGCGGTGAGGAACTGACCGGCGCAGAGGTAGCGGAGAAGGTCCAGCAGACCCTGCGCGAGCGCCTGACCGGCGAAAACGGCCCGTACAACGCCCTCTTCACCACCAACGGCATAGCCTGCACCACTGCGAGCTTCATCATGGCCACTTTGGGCATCAAGGACCCGGAGGCCATTACGCCCGAGCAGGAAGCGCAGGTGTTGGACGTCCACATCCTGCTGTCCATGTACAACGCGCTGCAGCCCGGTGTTTTCGCCCTCTCCGGATGGGACCTCACCGGCATCATCGCGCTGGATCGAGGGACCGTCGGCGAGCTGACGTCGCAGGGCGATACCCGTTGGATCAACCGCGGAGCCCACGACCTCATGGGCACCAGCCCGGATGCCACCACGTCCTTGGCCGGTATGCCCCGGGCGCGCAGTCTTTATGGCCCGTTGCCGGATCAGCTCAAGGATGAGAATTCCTACGCCCGGCGCCTCCAGAAGATCCTCACAGTGCGGGAAGAGTCCGGGATCGCCACCAGCACCCTGCTGGACATTCCGGACGTTTCCAACCGCGGCCTGCTGGTGATGGTCAACCAGCTCGCCGACGGAGCCATCCAGGTGACGGTCCTGAACTTCTCCGACCAGGACATTGCCGGCAGCGTCCAGTCCGCGCACCTGGTGCCTGGCGCGACGGTCCATGATCTGTTCAGCCGCGAGGATGTGGGGCAGGTGGACGATCTGGGCAGCTTCTTCCTGGAACTTCGCGCCTTCCAGGGCACGGCCCTGGTGCTGAAGGACCCGGTGGAGGACGAGGTCACCGAGTAGACCGTTCCGCGAGTTGGCAGTTAATGGCAATGTTTCCGGGAAACATTGCCATTAACC
>NZ_JBHVAL010000017.1:0-108756 GCF_042667405.1 Paenarthrobacter sp. NPDC057355
AGCCACGGGATTCCGGTCTTTTCCGGCGCGGCCGCTGCCGAAACCTGCCGGGACTGTGCCGGTGATCGCTGCGCCAGTTGTTCCTGGTTCCGGGTCCGTTCCACGGCCTGCGCCGCCACGATCTGCACGTACTCCAGCATCCGGGCCAGTTCCTCGACCCTGCCGGCGAAATCCGCAGCCTCCACAAACCCCAACAACAGCACATCCGCGGCAGCAGAACCACGCAGACCGCCCAACGCCTCCGACGCATCATCCAGGAAAGAGACCGAATCCAAGGCAGGACCGCCGGGGGCCAGACTGCTCGAATCCCTGTCACCAAGCTGGGGCAGAACGCGGGCACCGAGTGGAACATCCGCAGGCAGGGAGCCCGCTGTGACATCGTTGGGCGCGCGTAGGGCGGGGGAGCCCGTCTTAGGTTCCTGAAGCAGTTTCATCGGCGACGCTCCTCCGCGACCCGGAGACATCGTCCCGGGTGCACCAAGCCGCGCAATCCCATCCATGAATCAAGCCTGTCACCCCGCCAGAAACCCCAGAAGCCCCCGCCCACCGTATGTGGACAAACCAACCCATGTGGATAAGCGGCGCCACCCCCACTTCCGCACGCCGAGGATGCGTATTCTTGGGGCATGCTGCTGCTCGTGGACCTCGACAATACGCTCGTCGACAGGGCCGCGGCCTTCAATGCGTGGGCGCGTTCGTTCGTTGGGACGCTAGGTGGATCCGCAGCGGACGCAGACTGGCTCATCGATGCAGACAAGGACGGCTATGAGCCACGGGATTCCCTTGTACGTGCCATCGGACAGCGATTTGAAGCCGCACCGGATTCCGGCGAAATCAGGCAGAGGTTGCTGTTCGAGCACGTGCCCCTGATGACTTTGGACGACAACGTCACAGCGGCCCTGGGAAATGCCCGCGAGTCTGGATGGAAGATCGGCGTTGTCACCAACGGGGCGACGGAGCAGCAGATGCTCAAGGTCCGCACCCTCGGCCTCGAATCCCTTGTGGATGCCGTAATTGTTTCCGAGGCCGCAGGGGTGAAGAAGCCGGACCCCGAGATCTTCCGTCTCGCCGCCTCACGCTTGGGCTCAACGGGAGGCATGGGCTGGATGGTCGGTGACCACCCGACCGCGGACATCCTGGGCGGTCAACGGGTGGGACTGAAAACGGCGTGGGTTTCGCGAGGCGCAAGCTGGCCCGAGCACATAGACGCCCCGGACCATGTCGCCCTGACCGCTGCGGAAGCCATCAATGCCGTCGTTGGTGCGCGGCAAGCCTGAGGCAGGACAAAAGACTCCCCGAGAGCGACGTCCCAAAGCGGCCCCCAACCGCACGACGCCGCCACCCCCAACAGCGGCAGGCCGGCGTCGTGCGTTGCTCGCCTGAGGCGCGGAGACTTAAGTCGCCTGCGAAGCCGCCGCCGCTGGTTCGAGGTCGGCGAGTGTAAGCGGATGGGCCGGGGGATCTGGGAAAGCGACGTTGGAGGTGACCACCAGGTCCGGTCCAACATGCACCAGCTCCCCGGACGCCAAGGGCATCCAGCCCGGGTTGTTGTCCATGGGTTCGGTGGCGAAGAGGACATGCGCCGACCGGGAGAGCTCGGCACTGCGGGAGCGGATCCGTTCACTTCGTGCGTCGAGCGGGCTGGGCTCGGCCGGGTGACGTTCCAGCATGAACAGATCGTGCGTCGCCGGGTACCTGAGTGCCCAGATGTCTGTGGCTGTCGTCAGGATGAAATTCAGGCTGAACACCTCCAGTTCCGCGGCAATCCAACTGACGGCGCCCAGTATCCCGGCGCGGACATCCCCATCTGCGGCCCGGGTCTCCGCCGTGATCAGGGCAAAAAGACGCTCGCTGTCCGACTGGCCCAGCACCAGGTCCATGGCGCCGAGTTCAACCAGGTGTGCATCCAGATTTTCCAGGCCCCGGAGCACCCCGTTGTGGGCGAAGAGCCGGCCGTCCTGCTCGAAGGGGTGCGTGTTGACCATGGTGAGGGCCCCGGTGCTGGCGTACCGCACGTGTGCCAGGAAGGTGGTGCTTTTCAGGTCGCGGGCCTCGCGGGCGAAGGCATGGTCTTCCCATGCCGCCAGCGGTTGTTTGGCCACGTGCGGATTGCCCGCGGCATCGAAGGTCCCTATTCCTGCACCATCAGGTTCCCGCCGGCTCTGGACCGAGAGGCTGTCCGGCGCGTTCAACAGCCAGAACGTTGCCCGCACCGGTTCGGCACCGGCATGCAGCCCGAAAAGTCGGCACATTGCGGCCTCCTGTCGCAAGAATCAGTGGTGGAAGCCCTCAGGCTGTTTGTCGCTGGGCATGGGCGAGGTGAGGCTGTCCAGGTAGTCCACGGCTTTGGTGAGGTCGGCCAGGAAGCTGGATGCGAGGTCACGGGTGAAACCGTTCCTGACGACGATCCTCTGGACTGTCACCTCGCTCAATCCATCAGGCAACGGGTAGGCCGGCACCAACCACCCATTCATGCGCAAGCGCTCGGACAGGTGGTGGAGGTTCCAATGCTCTGTGTAACCCTCGGCGAGCTGCCAGGCGAACACGGGGATGTCCGAGCCGTCGCTCCACAGAGTGAAGGCGTCCATGGCCCCGATTTCGCTGGAGAGATAGAGCGCCACGTCGCGGGACGTGGCCTGGACGGACCTGTACCCGGCAAAGCCGAGCCGCAGGAACAGGTAGTACTGCAGGAGAACCTGTGCGCCCGGCCGGGAAAAGTTCAGGGCGAAGGTGGGCATGTCTCCGCCCAGGTAGCTGACATGGAAGATCAGGTCCTCCGGGAGGGCCTCCGCATCACGCCACACCACCCAGCCCAGACCCGGGTACACCAAGCCGTATTTGTGGCCGGAGGTGTTGATCGACGCTACGCGGGGAAGCCTGAAATCCCACACCATTTCGGGCTGCAGGAACGGTGCCACCATGGCGCCGGACGCCCCGTCGACGTGGATGGGGATGTCCAAGCCACGGCGCGCCTGGATGTCGTCCAACGCTTCCGAGATGAGCTTTACAGGCTCGTAGAGCCCTGTGTAGGTGACGCCCAGGATGGCGACGACGCCGATCGTGTTCTCGTCGACGTACTGGTCCAGGTCATGACCGTCCAGCGTCGGGTGTTCGTTGGACACCGGAACAAAGCGGGGTTCGACTTCCCAGTAGTTGCAGAACTTTTCCCAGCACACCTGGACCGCGGAGCTGAGCACAAGATTGGGCTTGTCCGTCGGCTCGCCTGCTGCACGGCGCGCATGCTGCCAGCGGCGTTTCAATGCCAGGCCGCCCAGCATGCACGCTTCCGAAGAGCCGATGGTGGACGTGCCGATGCTCTTTTCGGAATCCGGCGAGTTCCACAGGTCGGCGAGCATCCGCCAGCACCGCGTCTCGATGAGTGCCGTTTGGGGGTATTCGTCCTTGTCGATCATGTTCTTGTCGAACGTTTCGGCGTACAGGGCGGACGCTTCGGTCTCCATCCAGGTCCCCACGAATGTTGCCAGGTTCAGCCTGGAATTGCCGTCCAGCATCGCTTCGTCGTGGACCACCTGGTAGGCGGTAGCTGGCAGGGATTCGCCTTCGGGCAGGGTGTAGCGGGGAAAGATGGTGGATTCTCCGGGCCTGCTGAACAAGGGATTGAGTTCGACGGCGGTGTCCGGCTCGTGGTGGGGCGTGCGGTGGGATCTGCTCATGGGCCAGCTCCTTGGATTCGTTCGCGCGGGGCTACTCGTCTGCGGCTCACGCTACCCGGCGCGTGCCGCCTACCCAAGCCTTTGTTGGCGTCCGACGGCGGCAGGTCGCCGTCGGACGTCAACCCACCGGTGGCTGCTGGAACCGCTGTCCGCGAAGCAACTGCCGCTATCGCAAATGCGGCGGCGATGGGACGATTTCCATATGGGCGACCAAGAGAAACACCAGCCCCCCGAGCCGGCAGGAATTGCGGCAGAGGACGCGGGCGCGCCAACTACCCAGCAGATGCGGACCGTCGGGCAGCGCCGGCGCGAAGCCGAACGAAAGCTGGATCTGCACCTGGAAGAAGCCCGCCACAAGGGTGAAACTACTGAACGCGAGGATTATTCCGAAGGGTAGGTGCGCCGGAGTGTCCACCGTTGCCGAACGGGGTGTCGCTCTTGTGGGCCTCCCCGTGGTGCAGCTGCAAGGCGCTGTGGATCAGCGGGAAATGACTGAACGCCTGGGGAGTGTTTCCGAGCTGCCTCCGGGCGCGGGGATCCCATTCTTCACTGAGAAGGCCCACGTCATTGCGCAGGCTTAGGAGCCGCTCGAAGAGTTCGGTGGCTTCGTCGGTTCGCCCGATGCCCAGCAGCGCATCCACCAGCCAGAAAGAACAGGCCAGGAAGACGCCCTCGCCGCCAGGCAGGCCGTCGTGGCCGGATTGGGTCCGGTACCTGAGAACCAGGCCGTCCTCCGTGAGGCCTTTTTGGATCGCCTCCACCGTCCCGACAACGCGCGGATGCCGGTGCGGCAGGAAGCCCACACGGGGCACCAGCAGCAGGCTCGCGTCCAGTTCCTTGCTGCCGTAGGACTGAACGAAGCTGTTGAGGTCCTCGTCGAACCCCTTTGTCATGACGTCGTTATGGATTTCGCTGCGGAGCGCCGCCCATCGGTCATGCGGGCCAGGCAGGCCGGAGGTCCGGACGGCTTTGACCATACGGTCTGCCGCCACCCAGGCCATGACCTTGGAGTGCGTGAAGTGCCGCCGGGGTCCGCGCATTTCCCAGAGCCCGTTGTCCGGCTGGTTCCAAGCCCCTTCAAGGAATTCCATCAAGGCCACCTGGATGTCCCAGGAATTGTCCACCGTGCCGTCGGGGGAAGCGGCACGGGTCAGTGAGAGGCCATCCAGGACTTCACCCCAGACGTCCAGCTGAAGCTGCGGAGCGGCCGCATTGCCCGTGCGTACGGGCATGGACCCTTCATAACCGGCAAGCCAGGGGATACTCGCCTCCGGAAGCCTCCGGGCGCCGTCGAGTCCGTAGACGATCTGGAGTTGGGACGGGTCGCCGGCGATGGCCCGGAGCAGCCAGTCCCGCCAGGCGGAGGCCTCTTCCGTGTAGCCGGCGGCAAGAAGCGATTGGAGCGTCAGTGTGGCATCCCTCAGCCAGCAGAACCGGTAATCCCAGTTCCGCGGTCCGCCGATCTGCTCGGGCAGGGACGTGGTGGCTGCGGCCACGATGCCGCCGGTGGGTTCGTAGGTGAGGGCCTTGAGGGTGATGAGTGATCTCTCCACCGGCTCCTTGTACTTGCCCGCTATCTTGCTCCGGCCGATCCACTCCAGCCAATACGATTCCGTGGCGTCGAGCGCCCGCAGAGGGTCGATGCGGCGGGGCTCGCGTTCATGGCTCGGAGCCCATCGAAGGACAAACGGGACCTTGTCTCCGGCGCGGACCGTGAAGTCGCTGTAGGTCCGGTTGTCCCGTCCCACGAGCGGGGCGTGGGTGGTCACGTAGGCCGAATCGGGCCCGGCTACTGCGCTGATGCCGTGCTTGCTGTGCCGTACCCAGGGAATGACGCTGCCGTAGTCGAAGCGGAGGATCAGTTCCATATGCATGTCCACCTCGCCGGACACGCCCTCGACGATCCGCACCAGGTCCACGGCGTCATCGCGGACCGGCATGAAGTCGATCACCTTCACTGAACCGCCGTCCACTTCCCACACTGTCTCAAGGATGAGGGTGTCTCCCCGGTACTGGCGGCGAGTGCAGTTGCCGCCGTCGGGAGTGCCGGCAGGTGCCAATAGCCACCGACCCGCCTCCGGCTTGTCCAGCAACGCAGCGAAACAGGCAGGCGAATCGAACCGCGGCAGGCACATCCAGTCGATGGAACCGCTTTGTCCCACCAGGGCGGCAGTGTTCAGATCCCCGATGATTGCGTAGTCCTCGATCCTTGCCATGGGACAGATCCTAGTCTGCGTCGCTGGCAGCACCGGGACAGGCTCGACGGCGGCACTCGCCTTGGCGGGTTGGCTCTGGCCTCGCTTCCGAGGGCGTGCTACCACTGACGTAGGAACCAAAACCCTGAGGAGATGTTGTGGCCGAAGACCTGCCTGTCCTTGTTGTTGGCGCTACAGGATTCCTGGGTGGCCAAGTGGTGGATGAGCTACTGAAACGCGGCAGGAAGGTGCGGGCGCTGGTGAGGCCCGGATCGAAAGCCGCCAAGCTTGAGGCCAAGGGCGTGGAAATTGCCCGCGGAGACATGCTGGACACGGCCTCGCTGATCACGGCCATGACGGGTGTTTCCGGAGCAATCTCGACGGCGGCCGGCTACACAAGGAACGACAGGAACGCCAAGCTGATCGACAGCTACGGCAACAGCAACCTGGCCGTCGCAGCCAAGTACGCCGCAGTCCCGCGTTTCGTGCTGATCAGCATCCTCACGTGCGACCAGACACCCCAGATCCCGCACTTCTGGAACAAGAAGCTGGCGGAAGACAAGTTCGAGGAGCTCGGTGTCCCCTTTGTCGCGCTGCGGCCGGGGGCGTTCTTTGACCAGGCCGTGGGGATGGGCGGCGATCCATTCGCGAAGGGTCGTTTTGTGTGGCTCGGTTCCAAGGAAGCGCGGCTGACGTTCGTCCTGGCGAGTGACCTTGCCGCTTACTTGGCGGCCGCCGTCGACGCCGACGTCGTTGACGGCGAGCGCATCGACATCGGGTGGACCCGGCCGGTGAGCATGCAGGAAGCCGCGGAGCTTGCGGGAAGGCGTGCCGGCAAGCCGGTCAAGGTGATGTCCGTGCCCACTGGCGCAATTACCGGGCTCGGGAAGGCGACCTCCAAAGTCCTTCCCCTGATAGCGGATATGGCGAGCATGGTGGCGTGGTTCGAGACAGGAAAGTACGTCGCGGACACTGCCCGGCAGGAGCAGGTGTTCGGGCCTGCGCCCACGCCGGAGGAGGCGATCGGCCGGGTGGCTGAGCGGTACGGCCACTAACCCCTGCGGCTTGGCGGCTGGCGGGCGAGGTAAATCGTAAGTATCCTGATGACACGCACCGGCGAGTCCCTGACCACGCGCCGGACAAACATGAGGAGCACGTTATGAGAATCGGTTCTTCCATTGCCCTGATTGCCATCGGAGCTATCCTGGCTTTCGCGCTCGCCCCCGGAATCATCCCCTTCCTTGACCAGGTCCTGGTTGGCTACATCCTGATCGCGGTAGGCATCATCGGCCTCATCGTTTCGATCGCCATGTCCAACAGGACCCGTCGCACGGTAGTGGAGCGTCGCGGCGATCCCCAAACCGTAGTAGAGCGGCGTCCCGAGGTCTAGCAGCCCCGCCAACGGAGGAGGCGCACGACGGCGGGCTGTCGCCGTCGTGCGCTTCTTGCGTCGGGTGAGGTGCAGGCCCGGCCGCCCGACGGCGTAGGCTGCTTCCATGGAACAGACATTCGACATCGAATTGGTGAATCAGAACGAGTACCTGGTCCGATGGTCATCCGAGGGGCAGTCCGGTGAATCCCTGGTCCACACAAATCCGGAGTTCCTGGCGGAAGCCGGGCTGGAAGGCTTCGACGAGCAGCTGATCGTGGAAGAAACCACCGCGTACCTGGCCGAGCACCAGCCAGTCATCGACTTTCCCCAGACCGTGGACCTGGAGGAAATAGCCGCTGCCTACACGGACTACACCGAGCAACTGAAGCGGCGCCTCCAAGCCCGGTAGTGCTTCCGCGTCACGATTGGCGCGTTCCCGCTACTTAACCGTCGTCCCGTCAGTCGGCGTTCGAGGGAGTAGCGGCCATCCATACCTACACACCTGAATCGGTCGCGGCCTGGGCATCGTCCCTGCATTCAAGGGCGGAGCTGTGCTTCGACATCGCGGGGATCCACCGGGGCAAAGTCACGTTCTACGCCGGGCCGGGGGAAGGCGGGGACCAGGCCGTTGCTGTCTTCGACATCCCGGGAGTCGGAACCTTCGTAGGCCGCCATCTCGGCGGGGCCATGGACGAGTGGGTGTCCGGCCTCCTGGAGGAAGTCAGGAGACTCGCCCAAGGAAGGCCTGTTCAGGCCTGAACGTCCGCGGTGACGCGCTCGCCGTTGAAGTACTCCAGCTCCCAACCGTCCGTCGGGTGGTGGTGGGCAAGGTTCAGCACCGCGTTCTGGACGCTGTCCAGCGTGCGGCCAATTGCGCGGCTAAGGGTCAGCCTGATCAGGGTGCCGTGGGCTACCACCAGTACCCGCTTGCCCGCGAACTCCCCGGCCAATTCCTCGAGTGCTTCGATCCCCCTCGCGGCAGCGTCGTCGTCGCTCTCGCCGCCACGGAAGCCGCCGGGGATGCGCAGCGCCTCCAGTTCGGGCCCTGCCTGCAACCCCTCTGCCGGCCCGAAGCTGCGCTCCGTGAGGTTGGGGACCAGCCGGGCTACGGAAAGCCCCAGCCCTTCGGCGATGATTTCGGCCGTTTCGGCTGCCCGGCTGAGCGGCGAGGCAACTACGGTGTCCCATTGCTGGCCCGACAGGAAAGCGACGGCATCGCGCGCCTGGCCTCGGCCGACGTCGTTCAGGGGAATATCGGTGGACCCCTGCAACCGGCGCTCCGCGTTCCAGTCGGTCTGGCCGTGGCGGACGAGGGCGAAAGTCGTAAGGGTCATGCCTTCCATTGTGCCCTGCAGCCCGGCCGGCCGCAGTTCCGTGCGTCACGTGCGGAAACGCCCGACGGCGGGAGGTCGCCGTCGGGCGCAATGCGGGGTCAGTGCTGCGGGGCCTGGAACACCGTGCGCCCGCCCACCACGGTCCGGACGACTTTCGCCTCAAGGAGCGTGGCCGGATCTTCCGCTGCCAGGACGTCCCTGTCGAGGACCACGAAGTCGGCGTACAACCCGGCGGCAAGGCGTCCGAGCTCGTGCTCCGCCCCACACGTCCACGCTGAGTCGCGGGTGGCGTGCTCGATGGACTCCGCGAGCGGCAGGGCGAAGTCCGGAATGTTGGTCCCCGCTGAGGAGTCCAATGCCGAGGCCCTTGTGGTGGCAACGTACATGTTGGGCAGCGGCGCGTGCGGGGACGTGGGGGAGTCCGTGCCGAAAGCCAACCGCGCGCCCGCAGCCGTCATCCAAGTCCAGGCGAATCCGTGTTCCGTGCGCTCATCGCCAAGCTTGGCGCACCAGTTTCCACTGATGGCAGGATCGGCGTGCACCGGTTGCATGCTGGCGGTGATCCCCAGCGCGGCGAGGCGATCGACGTCCGCCCTGTCCACCAACTCGAGGTGCTCGATCCTGTGCCGGCGCTCGCGGGGTCCATTCACTGCGACCGCCTGTTCCACGGCTCCGATGGCAATCCGCACCGCTTCGTCCCCAATGGCATGCATGGCGACCTTCAGGCCGGCGGCATCGGCCGCGGCAACAACCGGGGCGAGCTCCTCCAGGCTCCAGATGGGCTCGGCCGTGGAACCGTCGGCGTAGGGCATGCCCAGCGCGGCAGTGCAGCCGTCGATGGTTCCGTCCACAATGACCTTGATGCCCACCACGCGCAGCAACGGCGATTGATGTTCGACGGCGAGCGCGGCCGCGCGCTGGACCTGGGCGATGTTCTCCTCGGCGGATCCGCTGTTGTTGACCCGCCAGTACGCGATGAGCCGGCTGGTCAGGGTGCCGTCGGTCTCTGCCTGCCGGAATGCTGCAAGGTCGGTTTCGTTGAAGCCCATGTCGCAGGCGGTGGTTACACCGGTTTCCCGGTAGGCCTGCTGCACGGCGGCAATGCTTTCTGCGTGCTGGCTGCCGGTGGCTTGGGTATCCAGGAAAGGCAACACGATGTCGTAGAACGCGTTCTCATCGATGTAGCCGGTGGCGTGGCCGTGGGAATCACGCTTGATGGTGCCGCCGAGCGGATTCCTGGTGCTGTCCGTGATGCCGAGCTCTGCCAGGGCCGCCGTGTTGACCCACACGGAGTGGAAATCGTAGGCGAAGGCGTACACGGGCCGGTCGGGGAGGACGGCGTCCAGCATTCCGGCATCCGGAACACCACCGGGTATGGCGCCATGGAGCCAGCCTGTGGCCAGGATGCGGTCAGCCCCCGGGCTTGCGGTGGCCCGTTCCTTGATGCGTTGTTGGATCTCGGCCACGGACTTGGCGCCCCAGAGGCTCACTTGGCCCAGGGCTTCTCCGGTGCCGATCACGTGGGCGTGGCCGTCGACGAATCCGGGCAGGACCAACTTGCCGCCCAGGTCGATCCGTTCGGCGCCGGGGCTGAGCCGCTCGGCGGTGGCGGTGTCGCCTACGTACAGGAGGCGCTCGCCCTGTACCAGGAGGGCCTCTGCCCAGGGGCGGGTGTCGGCGGTGAAGATACGGGCATTGCTGTAGAGCTGGGTGGTCACGCTGAGTTTTCCTTGCTTTCTTTTCCTGTGGTTGTGCCAATACGGTCCATGGCACAGCTGACGTCCAAGAGCACGCTGGTCTGGAGGGCGTGCAGCTCTTCGCTGTCCGGCTCCGGCCAGGTGGACAGCTGCGCGATCACGGTGTTCGTGGCGGGATCGAGCCACAAGTATTGGCCGTGGATGCCGATGGCTGTGACGTTGCCGCGTTCGTTTCCGGTACACCACCATTGACGGGTGTAGGAGCCGCCGGGGTGGGTGCCGGTGAAGGAGGGATCGTTCATGGCATCCTGGTTGCCTCCCGCCAGGATGGCACCGACCCAGTCCGGTGACACCACCCTCCCGCCTGGACTTTCGCCGTCGTCGAGCATTATCTGCCCGACGCGGGCGAGGTCGCGGGCAGTACAGGAGACGCCGCCATTGGCGAAGCCGAATCCTGCGGCGTCCACCGTGATGGTGGCGTCCCGGTCGGCCCCGATCTTGGACCACAGGTACTTGGACAACGCGTCCGAATACCTCAGGCCTGTGACGCGTTCGATGATCCACGCCAGGACGTCGGTGTTCGCCGAGCAGTACTGGAACTGCGGTGCTTGTCCGGTGCTGTTGCCGGGGCCGGTAAGGGTGGTGAGGAAGGCGTAGGTGTCTGCGGGATCGCCGTCGCGCCGGGTCCTCCACCCTGCGGAGCGGTCATGGCTTTGGACCTCCGAATCCGGATCCAGGTAATCCTCGCGATAGCCGACGGCGACCACCATGTCCAGCACGTCCTGGACGGTGGGGCCGTCGTAGGCCGATCCTTTGAGCTCGGGGACGTAGTCCACTGCCCGGCCTGTGGGATCGATGCTTCCCGCCTCCACCAATGCGCCCACCACCAGGCCGCACAGCGACTTGGAGATGCTCATGACCAGATGGAGGTCATCCGGGGCAAACCCGGGCCGGTAGTACTCGGCGATCACCTCGTCGCGGTGGAGGACCAGGAAGGCGTCGGTGAAGCTCTCCTCCAGGCGCTGCCTCAAGCCGGCCAGCCCAACTGCGTCCAAGCGGTCGACAGCTTCAGCAGGCGCCGCCGTAAAACGGCGGCCGATGGTCGCCGTCGGGATCAATTCGCCCAGGTGGGCGAACGTCCAGCGGTTGTGTGGGCCCTCCTGCCAAGTATCAAGCGTAGGCGCGACGGCAGCGCCGGGGTAGCGGTCCGGATGCGTTCCGGTGCCGGTCACGCTGCGGCGCCTTCGACGGCGGGCACGACGCCGGGCCGTCGCCTGGTGGCACGTCGCCTCAAGGCTGCGTAGGTCCCGGCTGTGACCACGATGGAGACCGGAACGGACAGGTCAAGGAAGCCCGTGGCCGCTGCTATCGGCCCGGTCCACGCCGGGTTGGTGAGGAACAGTGATGCTGCCGCGGCACCGAGGATCACTGCCAGGATGCCTGGGAGGTGCCAGCCGCCGCTGTACCAGAACGGGCTGCCGGGCTTTTCGTCAAAGAGTTCCGTGCCGTTGTAGCTGTTGCGGCGGAGGATGACGTCGGTCGCGAAGACGGTCATTGTGGGGCCCGAGATCAGGACCAGCAGCTGCAGCATCAGGTTCACTGCCTCCAGCAGACTGGTGGACATCACCAGGTAGATGGTCAGTGCCGTGCCGATGGCCCCGACCACCACTGCCGAGGGAATGCGCCGGATCGGTACGCCGATGGACTGGAACGCCATGCTCGCCGTGTAGGTCGTCATGCCATTGAGGGCGATGGTGTTGATGATGACTCCGATGACGAAGATGGGCCCAAGCCAGGCTGGGAGCAGTCCCAGGAGCGCCGATTCGATTCCCAGGTCATTGGCCGCAGCGTCGATTCCTGTTGCCATCAGGGCCCCTGCTGCGGTGAAGAAGATGCAGGGAAGTGCTCCTCCGAGCGCCGTGGCCGCAACGATGTGGGAGGGCTTGGTGGACTCGGGAAGGTATCGTGCCAGATCGGGGCTGTTGGAGTAGGAAAGCGGAGTGGAAGCGAGGATCGCGAAGCCGATGGTCATGGCGGACCACAGGGGAGCCCCTTCAAGTGGTGCGGCGGGCGTAAAGTCCCAGCGGGCGTGCGGCAGAACGAAGGCCGTGACCAGCAGGAAGATGGCCAGCAGGACCGACGCTACTGCGGGATAGCTGCGGAGAATCAGCCCGTGGCCGAAGACTGCCACGAGAACAGTGATCGCCGCCACGGCAATGGTGACGAGTATGGGCGCCAGGACAGGGTCCGTAAAGCCGAGCTGATTCAGCAGCTCCGCCCCCATGAATGATGACGCCAGCCAGTTCAGGGCGAGGAAGACGGCGGAGATGAACCAGCCGAAGAAGGCGACCACCAGCCTGTTGCCGCGGATCCCGTAGATCGCGCGGGTGATGACTGAACCGGATGTGCCGGCTGCGGGTCCGCTGGTGGCCACGATCCCCGTGAGAATCCAAGGCAGGCTTCCGGCGACGATCACCAGGAATGCCTGCCACAGCTCCAGGCCAAGGAGGATCAGGGAAGCGCCAACGGTGAAGTTCAGGACGCTGACGTTGGGCGCTGCCCAAACGGGGAAGAGGTCGCGGGCGCGGCCATGCCGTTGGGTGGTGTCGATGAGCTCGATGCCTCGTTTTTCCGGATGGGCCAGGGGCTCGGGGTGGTTGACGGTGGTCTGCGGGGGTTGGGACAACGCTGTTCCTCTCGGGCGGGGGCGGGCTCGCAACAGTGGGAACCGGACCTCGGGAAACACTATTGGTCACGTGACCAACGTGCTATTGGTCACTAATCCAATAGACTGATGGGCATGGTGTCAAGCCCTGCGACCACGCGAACCCGAAAGTTACCCGACGAGCGGCGGGCGGACATCCTGGCGGAGGCTGCGTCGATCGCCCTGAACGAGGGCCTGGAGCGGATTACCCTCCGTGCCGTTGCTGATCGACTGGGCGTTCGGCCTGGGCTGATCAGCCACTACTACCCGGCCGCCGAGGATCTGGTGATTGCTGCCTTTGTGCTGGCGGTGTCGGAAGAGCGGGAAGAGCTGTTTCCCGACGGCGGTACGCCGCTGGAGCGCATGGCGCACCTGGTCTCCCGCATGGAAGGGGGTGCGGCCGCGCCGCTCTCACGCTTGTGGCTAAACGCGAGGCATCTCTGCAGGTTCATGCCGGCCTTGGACGAAGCCCTCCAGGCCCAGGAGCATCTGGATCGGTCCCGCCTGGTGGCATTGATCGAAGACGGCGTAGCGGCGGGGGAGTTCGCGACGAGGGATCCTTTTGCTGCCTGCGTGCGGATCCTCGTGGCTATCGACGGCGTGGGGGCCTATGTGAACAACGTGGGATCGTTCGAGGTGGACGCCTTCACGCGGTTTGTCACGGATGTGGCCGAATGGTCCCTTGGCATCGCCCCCGGCAGTCTTCGCGCGGAGGTAGAGGGACTCAGGCCCGGCTGAGAGGCCGGCGACGCGGCCCCGGCGCGACGTAACGTGAACTCCCCATTGTCCTTCGTGTGATTTAATCAGTATCCTGATGACTTATCTGGTGACACCGGATGATGCTGTTTGAGCTGGTTTGCTCAAGCCGCCAGGGCTGAAGCAATCGGTCAGGCGGCAACGTGAAATGTTATTGACGGCATTACTTGGTACCGACGGATAGTGTTTGGGTCCGTGACGCGCCAGGTAGTCCCAAAGGACGTGACAATCGTGGGCTACAACGACATAACCGGGGGCGCAGGCGCCTCCGATTCCGTGGACGGGGCGGAGGGCAACGGCGCGCTTGATGGCCGCTACCAGCTGGGACCCATCCTGGGCAGGGGCGCAATGTCCGCTGTCTACAGGGCAACGGACCTGGTGCTCGGCCGCGAGGTCGCAGTCAAGATCTTCCTTCCCGGTTCCGGAGACGAGTCGTTCCGTGCGCGGCAGGAAACCGAAATGCGGCTCCTTGCCTCCTTTGACCATCCTGGGCTCGTGGCAGCGTTCGACGCGGGCGTGGATATGCGCAACGACGAAGAACGTGCCTACCTGGTGATGGAACTCGCCGAGGGGCGGAACCTGCGTGCCGTGCTGGCCGACGGTCCGCTCACCGTTCCCGAAACCGCCCGCATCGGGATCCGGATAGCGGGAGCCTTGTGCCAGGTGCACGAACGGGGCGTCATCCACCGCGATATCAAGCCGGCCAACATTTTGGTGTCCGACGGCGACGGGTTGGCGCAGTCGGTAAAGCTGGCTGACTTCGGGGTTGCGTTGGTGATGAACGACAACCGCCTCACTGCCACCGGCTTCACCGTTGGAACGGCCCAATACCTTAGCCCTGAGCAGGCGCAGGGATTGCACCTGTCACCCCGGAGCGACATCTATTCGCTGGGGCTGGTGCTCCTTGAATGCCTGACGGGTCACGCAGAATACCCTGGAACGCCAGTGGAGACGGCCTCTGCCCGCCTTCACAGAGCGCCGCAGATCCCGCTTGAACTGCCTGCACCGCTGCGTACGCTTCTGGAAGCGATGACGGACATGGATCCGGAAAAGCGCCCCACAGCCCAGGAAGTGGAGCAGGCGCTTTCGGAGGAGGGCGTCCAGTCCGGGCGCAGGACCGCGATCCTTCCTCCCGTCCCGCAGCGGACTCCGCTGAGTGCGACGACGGCCCGGACGCTCAACGCGGGCGGGCGGGCGGCCCGGCCGGGAGCCATCCGGCCGCGGACCAGGAGGGCGGCAACGCTGACCGGCATCCGCGACTTCAGCAAGCGACGTCCCAAGACGGCGCGTGGCGTTGCGGCTGCGGCGGTGGCCATTCCGCTCGCCGTGCTGGCTCTTACCCAGGGGCTCTCATCGGCTGGCAGTACCACCGATCCTTCCCACACTCCCAACAACGGGGTGTCCCAAGCCGACCCGCAGCCTGTCTCTCCGGTCCTCCCGGCGCCGGCAGCTACCACGCCCGCCGGGGCCGTGCCCGCAGAGGCAGTCGACCTTCCGGAGGCGACCACACCGGAGCCGGTGGTCCAGAACATTCCGGTCCAGAACATTCCCGTCCAGAACATCCCCGCCCAAAACGTGCCGGCCCAGAACGTGCCCGTGCAAACCCAGCCGGTCCGGCCTCGGTCCGATATGAAGGGCCCGGACGGCGCCAAGACCAAGGGCGATGGCAAGAATGAAAAGAAGCCCGATAAAGGCCAGGACAAAGGCGGCAAGTAGTCTCGGCAGGGGTGCTAGGTCCCGGCCGGAAAGCTGATCGCGATAGTGGTGCCGCCGCCGGCGGTTTCGGAGATGCTGAGATCCCCGCCGTGGGCTTTGGCGATGCTGCTGCAGGTGGCCAGCCCGAGGCCGGTGCCTGGGCCGTCCCCGTCGCGGCGCAGGCGCACCAATGGTTCCAGGACCTTGTCGCGGTCCTCGGGTTTGATGCCCTTGCCGTTGTCCGCCACATACACCGTTGCGCCGTGGTAGTTCGAAATTCCGCTGACGCTGACCTTGAGGTCGCGCTCCGGGCTGCGGTAGTTCATCGCGTTGGAGATGAGATTCTGCAGGAGCGTCCGCAGTTGCCCGGGGTCGGCGTGGACGGTGATGTCCCGGACATCAACGATGCCCTCGTTCTCTATCCCGAGGTCCCGGACCACTTCTTCGGTGACCTCACGCAGGGAGACGCGTGCCGGTTGGATGCCACCGCCAACACGGGAGTAACTAAGGACATCCTCCAGCATTCCCAGCATGCGCCGTCCGCTGGCACCAATGCGGTCCAGATACCGTGCAGCAGGACTGCTGGGCTCAATATCGGGGTCGTCCTCCACCAGTTCCACGTATCCCAGGATGGTGGTCAGTGGAATGCGGAGATCGTGGCTGACGCGGCCGGCAAATCCGGCAAGTTTGGCGTTGCTGGCCCTGAGTTCGGAATAGGTGCGGTCCAACTGGGCGGTGCGGTGCTGAAGTTCCAGGAGCTCAACCACCTGCTTGGCCAGGACCTCCAGCATGCCTACCTGCTCCTGGCTCAGCTCCTTGCTCTGGTCCGAGAAGACGCACAACGTCCCCGGCACGAATCCGGATTCCGTTTGCAGGGGCACGGAGGCATAGAACCGGACATTGCCGATTTCGCCGGTGACAAATGGGTTGTCGGCAAAGCGCGGATCCCGGGAAGCGTCGGCCACAACGGTCCGCTCGCGGGTTAGGAAGACCTTGGCGCACATGGAGTCCTCGCGGGAGCAGACCCCGGGTTCCACGCCCCAGGCGCCGATCTGGTGCTGGTACTTGGCGCTGATGATGTTGACCACGCCGAACGGGGCGTCACACAGCTCGGTGGCGAGCCGCACGAGGTTCTTCAGGGCATTCATGACGGCGTCGTTGGGGAGGAGCTTCGAGTCCACTGCAGGATCGAGTCCGTATTCCTGAAGCTCCATGTCCCGGCCGAAGTCCGTGGTGAAAGACAGCTGTCCCTGAATTTCCGTCATTGAACCAACCCCCAAGCGTTGTGTGAATTCCCTGCCGATACTACCGGCAGGTCCGGCCCGGTGGTTTACTGGATCGCATGACCGAGCAGGAACCGGCCATCGCCGGTGCCACTGGCAATGTCAATCCTTCCGAACGTACCCCTGCCGAAAAATCACGAACCTTTTCCGGGATCCTGATTAACACGGCACTGGCCAACATCACCACAAGTTACTTGTGGTTCGCGTTGACCTTCTGGGTGTACCTGGAGACACGCAACGTAGTCGCCACCGGTGTGGTTGGCGGGGCATACATGCTCCTCATCGCCCTGTCCAGCATCAGCTTCGGTACCTTTGTGGACCGCTACCGCAAGCTCGCCGTCATGCGATTCGCTGCAGCCTTCACCCTGGTGATGTTCGTGCTGTCCGGGGTGATGTTCCTGTTGACACCGGAGCCGGCCCTTTTGGACCTTTCCCAACCCTGGTTCTGGATCTTTACCCTGATCATCCTCGCCGGCGCGGTAGTGGAAAACATGCGAAACATCGCCCTGTCCACCACCGTCACCATCTTGATCGAACCTGATAAACGAGCCAACGCCAACGGTCTTGTGGGGATGGTCCAGGGACTCATGTTCATTGTCACCTCAGTCCTTTCCGGACTTTCGGTGGGTTTGCTGGGGATGGGGTGGACAGTGGTGGTTGCCCTGGTCCTCACGGCCTTGGCCTTCGCGCACTTGCTGACTCTGCGCTTGCCCGAGGAAGTGCAGGCAGCGGCCTCTGATGCACAGGGTGGTTTCGATCTCCGCGGCTCCTGGGCCGCCGTCATGGCCATCTCGGGATTGTTCGCACTGATTATCTTCTCCACGTTCAACAATTTCATCGGCGGGGTCTACATGGCATTGATGGACCCGTATGGCCTTGAGATGTTTCCGGTGGAAATCTGGGGCGCGGTGTTCGCACTGGGTGCCACGGGTTTCATTCTCGGTGGGGCATTGATAGGCAAGTTCGGACTCGGCTCGAATCCGTTGCGGACCCTTCTCATCGCTGTCGCGGTGATGGGAGTAATCGGCGCTGCATTTACTGTCCGCGAGTGGGCCTGGCTCTACATCGTCGGCATCTGGCTGTACATGGCGCTGGTCCCCGTCGTGGAGGCAGCCGAACAGACAGTCATCCAGAAGGTGGTGCCGTTACCCCGGCAAGGCAGGGTGTTTGGCTTTGCCATGGCCTTCGAATCCGCGGCTGCACCCATCACGGCTTTTCTCATTGCGCCCATTGCCCAGTTCTGGATCATTCCCTACGCGCGGTCCGCCGAAGGCGCGCAGCAGCTGAAACCGTTGTTGGGAGAAGGAACGTCGCGGGGTATTGCCCTGGTTTTCCTGGTGGCAGGCCTGGTCATGATCGCCGCCGCGCTTCTGGCCTTCCTGACCCCCGTGTACCGTCGCGTCAGTAACTCCTATGCCCAAGCGGAAACACAAACCCAAGACCCGGACACCCAAGACCCGGACACCCAGTCTCCACGCCAGGGCGCGGTTACTGACCTATCTTGACCACCAGAATTTCGACGACGGCGCTCTTGTTTCCGAGGCGTCTGCGGACCGCCGCGGCTGCTTCGCGGGCAACTTCCGGTGCAGGGCGGAGGATTCCGACGCCGATGCGGGCCTTGACGGCGATGCCGTCGCCATGCCCTGAAAGGCCGATCAGGGGCAGCTGTTCTCCGGTAACTGCTGCAACAGCTGCGCCGGCGATCGACTGCCAGAAGGGCTGTGCCGGGTAGACCGCCATAACCCCGTCAACTCCCTGGACGACGCCCAGGAGTTCTTCGGCAAGGGTGGGGGAGTTGGTCTCCAGGTGTTCCGTCATGGCTGGTCCTCCGTGTTCGGTGGTATCGCTGGCGCGGAAGGCTCCAGCACGTCGGTGACCGTGATGTTGATGGCCTGGATGTTGAGTTCGGTCTGCACGCCCAGCACCGCCGCGAGTTCATTCCGGAGGGCGTCCGCGTGCTCTTCCATGGAGCGTCCATAAACCACCGCGATCTCCACGTCGACGTCGATCCCGGTGCCCGGCGTCGTAATGTCGCCTGTCAGGCGGCACTTACCGGCAGCTGTTCCGGGCATCGAGTCGACCACTGAGCGGATCAACGCTGACACAGAGCCCTCGGTCTCCCAGAGGGCATCTTGCGGGTCTTCAGTGCGGAGCGGGATGCTACGGCCGGGACGCAACTCCAGGTGGAGGTTAGCCAGGATGTCCTGCATCCAGTCATCGTTGCCCGAACCGGCGGCGGCCACGTCCGAGGCAAGCAGTTCATGGCCCAGTTCGGAGAGCCTGCGCAGGGAAGCCAGTCCGGCTTGGCATTCGGGGCAGACCTCCACGTGTGCGGGATCAGTAATGTATCCGGTGTCCAAGTAAGCGCTCAGTTCCGCGAGGCTGTGCCCGCATTCCAAAGCATCGCCGGGGGTTTTCATCGCCACTCCTCCATTGTGCGTGCCAGGGCAACCCGTGCCCTGGCAAGGCGGCCACGGACGCTGTCAGGGCTGATGTTCAAGGTCAGTGCAATCTCCTCGTAGCTCAGCTCGTTGAATTCCTTGAGTACCCAACAACGGCGCTGCTCCTCGGGAAGCCGTTGAAGCGCCGATTTCAAGGCGTCCACCCTGGAAGCATTGACCGCGGTGCTTTCCGGGTCCTGGGTCCGCGGCCCCGACCCCGAATCAGCGAGGGCCTCCACCTCGTCCCACGCCACATGGTTGCGCCGCTTGCGCAGGTGGTCAATGCTGCGGGTGCCTACGATACGCAGCAGCCAACTTCTTACTGCGGCGGGATCCCGAAGGTTGTCCAGCTGTTTCCACGCCTGCACCAGGCTCTCCTGGACGACGTCGTCCGCGTCCGCCAAGGTGCCCGTCAACCGTCGGGCTGTGGCCCTCATCAACGGTCCGTGGCGCCGGGCGAGTGCTTCGAAGGCGGCAGTATCGCCATCTGCTGCCCGACCCGCCAGCAACGCGTCCGGCACGAGGTCCAGGTGTTGCTGTGCTGCGGCGGAGGCCGCAGGTGAACCAGTCACGTTTCTGCCTTTCCAGTGTTGTGAGTCGGCACTTGATCCCCGAGGGCCAGGGACTTGGGGATGCCTCTTTACCGGGCCCGGCGCGAGCCTGACACCCGGGTTCCGGGACCACTCGTGATTCGGACCAGGGCGGGCGCCGGATGGCCCAGCCAGGCGTCCAGCTCCAGGAGCAGCTGTTCCGCCGTGTCGCCGAGCTCCCGGGGGCACGCCCCTTTGCGGGCCTCCAAGCGGAGCCGCAGAGCCGTGCCGCGCCGGGATTCCCACGCCGAGACAGAGGTGGCCAGCACGTCAGGGTGACCAGTGAGGGCTTCCCTGACGGCTGCCGAGACCAGTCCGGTATCCACCACGGTTCGGCCCGCACTGCCTTCCGAGTCCTCCGCGAATCGAGGTGTTTTGCCGCCTCCTTGGGAAGCGATCCAGGCCGCGCCCAGGATGGCACCGACCAGCAGCACGGTGATTCCCAACACCAACCACCAGCTCCGGACAGGGTCGGGCAGGGGTGCCGTGCCAACCAGATTGCGGAGTCTATCCCGCGCAGTTGATCCGGTGGTTGTCCAGAACTCTGCAACCCCTGGCAGGGTCCCGGCCGCGATCAGTGCGGCTCCGGCTCCCAGCAGGACGATCCCCAGGACGCTGAGCAGGATCCGGTTGAGTGTCCGGTTCGTGTTTCTCATTGACCTGCCTTTCTCATTGCCCCACCGCTCCTTCGTTCAGAATGTGGACGCTGGACCGCAGCGGACGATCCATCGCGTAGGCGGCCAGTTCGCCGTCGACCGTTTCCTGGATGTCTGCCGCCACCAGCGGTTCGCCCGACGTCGGACGCACTTGGACGCGGACGGTCCGTCCGCCGACGGTGGTGGTCACCTGCCCGGGGGCAAGGCCCGTTGCGCGCCGGACCTTTCGGGACACCGCTGCCGCAATCACCTCGTGGTCAACCACGACGGCGGCGCGCCCGCCGGCGATGGACCGGCGTTGTCGTCGTCCCCTTCCGAAGGCCACTCCGAACAGCACCAGTGCCAGCGTTCCGAGTCCTGCCCCAGCCGCCACCATGCCCGCCTGAGTGGTGTTGGCCGGAAGCTCGATCAACCAACGGAACATCTGCGCCGGGCTGGCCAGCAAGGGTTGGTCTTTGAGCAGCCACAGCACGGATTCCAGAGCCAGCCAGAGGGAGACGGCCGCCACGAGGGTTGCGGTCACGATGGAGGGGACCGCCCTTGAGGAGTGAGTTTCGCGCCGGACCAAGCGGCGGATGGTGGCGTCCTTGCTCATTCGACCCTCCTTTCCTTGGGCTGCCGGGGCTTACCTCCGGTGAGGCGGATGTCCACACGGCCTATGGTCAATCCCGTGATGGCCGTGCCGCGGGCCACGATTTCCTTCCGGGCAGCCTGGGCTTGTTCGAAAACCGTCTCGGGACTGCTCCGTCGCAACAGCAGCGGCGGGAGGGCCAATTTGACTGTGACGTTGACACCGAGCCTTCCAGCGTCGTCGTCCAACCTTGCTGACACATCGCCCGTCTCCACGCCGAACGCGTGGGCGGTGACCGATTCAACGGTTTTCCGGATCGCCGCGTGGGCGAGCCGGTTATGTCCAATCCGTTCTGCGGCGCATGAGCCCCGGCCGGCGGACGCCCCGCTGCTCATGAGGAGGATCGCTTGCCCCGCAGAGCATCAAGCACCCCGCGAAGGTCAAGCTTTCCCTCGGCGGAGCGGCCCAACACCGCACCGACTCCCATGAAGAGTGCCGTGAGCAGCAGGCCCCAAAACCCGAAGGCCAGCCCCGCCAGCGCAAGCACCGCCCCTATGGCCAGCCCCGCGGTCGTGGGGCTCACGAGACCCTCGGTTCACGGTCGACGTCATCGGATTCGGAGTCCTCTGACGGAACGTGGATGTCCGTGATCGTCACGTTCACCTCGGTCACTTCCATTCCCACCAAGTCCTCGATGGCGGTGTACACGGCGTCGCGGGCGTTGTCCGCCACTTCCTGAAGCGGATGCGGATATTCGACAACCAGGGTCACGTCCACGGCTACCTGGGTTTGGCCTACTTCCACGCTGACTCCCTGGGTGAGGTCCTTCTGGCCCACCTTTTCACGCAGGTTGCCGATGGCCCGGGCCGCGCCGCCTCCCAAGGCATGCACTCCCGGAATCTCCTGGATGGCGATGCCGGCGATCTTGGCGACAACGCCGTCGGCGACCGTGGTGGCGCCGCGGCCGTCTTTGCCCTTGTCCCGTACGGGTGCGTCCACCACTGTTCCGGAGGCGTTCTGCTTGTTCTTGGCCGGTACGTCTGCGGGGGTGTGCGTTTGGATCGTCATGGCGTTGGCTCCTGTCCGTTGCTTGCGGCGCCCTCTTGTGCGCCGTCATGAATAAGACGTTCTGGTCCGCTGCTTCCTCACGCGGAAATTAATGTGATGTATGTCACTTGTGAACGGTTGCGCTGGTCTGCTTAGTTAGTTTGTCATATAACTAGTTTGTCGAGTTATTTCATTACGGAAAGGGCACCAAGTGACTGCAGTAGTTGTGTCTGGGACGAACGCCGGGGCGATTCCGGAAACCGCTGAGGAAATCCCACTTTCCACGCCGACGAGGAGAACCGGCCTCTTGGATGTTGTGTGGACGGCGGCGGCACGGGTGGAGGGCCTCCAGTGGGAAATGGATGAAGCTGAGGAATCCCTGGCCCAGGCGATGCGAAGCGCGGTTGAAGCCGGAGCTGGCCTTCCGGACCTGGCGATTGCTTCCGGGATGAGTTTCGCGGACATTGGGAAGTTGCTCGGATAGCTGGTCCTTGAAGCTTGAGCAAATCTTGAGATGACCCGGCGTCGTTCTTGAGGGCCCTGCCTGATGGTTGAAACATCAGCCATTGGAGCTGATGGGAACTTTCAGGAAGGCGACCGAAATGACTGCTCAAATCACTGCCAGGCCCAACGGCGCCAACGCTGCCGACACCCGCTCCCCGGAGGTCGCACGCCAACCGGAAGATGCACCGGGCCAGGCCCGTACAGGCGTGGCCGTCCGCGAACCCTTCAACCCCCTGGCCGCTGGGCTTCGGAGCATCTGGCCCCAATCGGTGGTCGGATTCTAGGCCCCTGCCGGACGGTTGGGACAGGCACCTGGGTGCCTGTCCGGCGTCGTTAAGGGTCGTGGCTTTCGGGTGACTCCGGTGGGACGATGGTGTCCACCGGAACTAAGGAGGCTTGTCATCAAAGAGGAGATGAGGAAGGCCGCTGACGTGGCCGAGGAAGCCTCAAATTCACGTACCTTCGAGATCGTTGCGCGTGCCGGATACGCCGTCAGTGGCCTGCTGCATGTGCTCATCGGGGTTATTGCGCTTCAGCTGGCCTTCGGGCGCGGCGGCGAAGCCGATGTTTCGGGGGCGGTCGCCTCGCTGGCCAGCCAGCCCGTCGGGCCCCTGCTTCTCTGGGCCTGCTTTGGCGCCTGCGCGGCGCTGGCTTTGTGGCAACTTGGAAACGCGATCCTTGGGGAACGGACCTCGTCCAGGAAATTGACCAAGAGGCTCTCTGCCGTCGGCCAGGCGCTCGTGTTCGCAGCGCTGGCAGCCACCATTGTTTCGTTCATTATGGGCAAGGGGAAGAACAGCCGCGAGGCCAGCACCGACTTCACTGCCACCCTCATGAGCGCTCCGTTTGGAGTGTTCCTGCTCGTCGCCATTGGTGTGGGCGTCGCCGTCACCGGCATCTTCTTCGCCGTACGTGGTTTCCGGCAGACCTTCAAGAGGGACATCTCGTTGTCCTCCGAAGAGGCAGTCCGGAAGTTTCAAGTCGGCGTGGGCATGGTGGGCTACATCGCCAAGGGCGTTGCCCTGTTCCTGGTTGGCCTCCTGGTGGTAATTGCCGCTGTACGGACCCAGCCGGAGCAGTCGACTGGCTTGGATGGGAGCTTGAAGGCTTTGCGGGAACAACCGTATGGGCCATACTTGCTGGCGGCAGTTGCAGTAGGGCTGATTGCCTACGGACTCTTCCTGATGGTCAAAGCCAAGTCCCTCCGGACCTGACCCGGGTTGGCCCGGTTGCCGTTTAGGTGGCCGGTTGCTGGGTACAGGGCAAACGAACCGAGCAGGCTATCTGAAGGGGCCAGAACCATGACGAATGACGATCCGGGCCGGAACCACCAGCCACAAGCAGGCGGGCACCATCTCGCGTCCGCACCCTCGGACCCGCGCAGAGGCTACTACGCGGAGGAGTTCCCCCAGCAGGAACAGCAGCAGCCGGGCCTCACCAAGCCCCTCGATCCGCAACCTGACCACGGAGAGAAGAGTTACGTCGGTCACGGCCGTCTGCAGGGTAAAACGGCGCTCATAACCGGCGGTGACTCCGGTATCGGAGCCGCTGTGGCCATCGCCTACGCCCGCGAGGGCGCCGATGTAGCCATCAGTTACCTGCCGGAGGAAGAAGAGGACGCGCAGTCGACGGCGGAATGGATCCGGGAGTGCGGGGCGCGGGTCCTCCTGTTGCCAGGTGATGCCCGGGATGAAGGATTCGCCGCGGACATTGTGGAACGTACAGTGCAGGAGCTGGGCGGCCTCAACATCGTGGTGCTGAATGCGGCTTACCAGAAGAACAGGGAAGGCCTGGAAACCATCCCCACGGAGGAGTTCGACCGGGTCTTCAAGACCAATCTTTACTCGCTCATCTGGACAGCCCAAGCGGCCGTTCCCCACCTTCGCCCCGGCGCTTCCATCATCGTGACGGCCTCCATCCAGGCTTTCAACCCCTCAGCCCAGTTGGTGGACTATGCCATGACCAAGGCCGCCCAGGTGGCTTTCACCAAGGCCATGGCCCAAGAGCTTGGCCCCAAGGGAATCCGCGTCAATGCAGTCGCGCCGGGCCCCATCTGGACTCCGTTGATCCCCGCCACGGAATGGCCGGACAAGTTGCCTTCCTTTGGGCAGGACACGCCCCTGGGTCGGGCCGGTCAACCTGCGGAACTGGCTCCCGCCTACGTTCTGCTCGCATCCGACGAGGGCTCCTACATTTCCGGAGCAGTGCTGCCCGTTACGGGTGGCAAGGGGCTCTGAGATGATCGCAGTTCTGGTCATCGACATGCAGAACGCCTACTTTGAGGACCCATCGCTGGCTTCCCGCCGCGACGAGATCGTCGCCGCATGCAATTCGCTGACGAGTGCCGCGGTGGAGGCCGGCGCCAAGGTCCTGCTGGTGGGCACGGTGCACGAGCGGGACAAGTCCACCTGGAGCCTGAACATGCTGGAGGACGACCAAGGCTTCATCTTCAGGGGCAGTGAGCAGGCCGGATTCGTTTCCGGGCTGCTCACTGCCGACTTTCCGAGGTTGGTCAAAACCCGCGACAGCGCTTTTTTTGGCACGGATCTGGCCATGCGGCTGGGGAATTGGGGAGTGGACACGGTGGTCCTGGCCGGGATCTCGGCGCATAACTGCATCGCGCAGACTGCTGCAGACGCCTTCGCCCACAACCTCAAAGTCATCTATGCGGCCGAAGCCATTGGCACGGAAAACGCAGAAGCTGCAGAGGCCGTCCTGAGGGTCCTCATCCGCGAGTACCGGCAGAACGTGTTGCCCTTGGAGGAGATCCAACTGCTCCTGGCGTCCGCCCGGACAGCCTAGCGCGGCATAGCAAGAACCCGGAGGCTGCAACAGCAGTCCTCCGGGTTCTTGCGGCGATTCAGTTGTGCAGCTACTCTCGCGGACTACGGGCGGCTGGATCCCGAGGCTTCATCATCCGGTTCGGACGAGAAGGGCCGGCCCGGCGGGGTGTCCTCGGTGTTCTTGTCGTCGAGTTCGGCATCCGCTGAAGGTACCGTCTTCTCGGCGTAGTCACCTTCGGTGTAGTCCCCGCCTGCGTCGTCCTTCAGGGTTTCCGGCGACACTCCTGCGTCTCCGTAATCTCCCTCGGTGTACTGGCCGTCGAGTTCCTCGCCGTTGGCGTCGCGGTTCTGGTGATCAGCCATGGGTGGTCCTGCGGTTGGTAATCAGGCCGTAGATCAGCAGCACGATGATTGAACCGCCGATGGCGAGCAGCCACGTGGTCAGCGAGAAGAACTCCTGCAGGCCCGTGTTGAAAATCACGCTGCCGATCCAGCCGCCCAGGAGGGCGCCGACGACGCCCAGGATGAGGGTGACGAACCAGCCGCCACCCTGCCGGCCGGGAAGGATAAGTTTTGCGATAGCTCCGGCCAAAAGACCGAGCAGAAGGAAGCCAAAGAAACCCATTTTTGTTCCTGCTTTCTTGTCGATGGAAATTCCATGAACGCGATTCAGCGACTAAGTTCACTGGGGCCTGTCCCTGGTCGGGGACTGCTGCGGGCCCCGGAGGCCCTATGGAATGTGGGAGGAGGAACTAATCATTCGACTCCGTTGTTTTGTTATAGACAGCCAATAAAGCACTCCTGCCGATTGGGTCGGTCCCGGTACTACATCTGCAACGCTAGCTGTTCCCAGGGCAAGTAGCAAGTAACCTGACTATTATCGGATCCGGCTCGCCGACGCTCTTTCCTGTCCGCGTGACAGGGCCCGGCGCGCGGGACTAGGGTCGAATGCAAACACCTCGGAAGGAGTGAGTGGCGTGAAAGGAAAGGCATTGTTCGCCGTTGGCGTGGCAGTTGGCTACGTGTGGGGGTCAAAGTCCTGGCCGGAGGTTTATCGGCGGATCCGCGGCGGCACCGAGAAGGTTCTGAAGAACCCTGAGGTTAAGGAAAATGTCCATCAGGCTGCCGATGCGGTCCAGGAATCCGTTCCGGACATCCTCGACAATCTCTTCGCCGCAGGAAAGAAACTCCTGGAAAAAGCCGAGGCTGCGCTTCCGGGCATCCTGGATTCGAAGAACGGGCAGGATTCCAACAACGGCCACGAGCGTCCTGCAACCGTGTCCACGGTTAAGGGTGACGTCGTGTCCGATCCCGCCCATGACGACACCACGGGCACGGATTGGACCAGCGAAGGCGGGGCTGCCCCCGAAGGCCCCGCAACCAACACGCCGCCAAAGGCGTGACGTAGGCGTTCCACGCGTGGTGCGGCCGGCGTCGGGCATTAGTGCTCGACGCCGGGCCGCCACTTAAGCCGTGCGGCCGACGGCGGCGAGGATCGCCTCGCCGAGTTCGGTCGGTTTGGTGAACTGCGGCCAATGACCCGTGGGGAGATCCACGAGCTCCACATCCTTGATGCGCGCCAATTCCTCGGTGAACGGGTGGCCGGCATCCATCATCTCGTTGAGCATCGACGACGGAAATTCGCAAGCGATGACCGTCGCTGGAACGTCGTACCGCCGGACATTGTTGAGGTGCTGCTGGTCGTAGGCGACGCCCTTGGGTTCGGGGATGGCGCGGGCGCGGAACTTCTCCCGCAATTCCTCCGTCAGATCCACCAGGTCGGCCTCCTCGAATGCTTCCCAGGGTGGCAAAGGGATGTCGTCGCCGTCGTCGGGCAATTCATCGTTAATCACGCCGCCTTCACCCAGCGGCCCACTGTCCACGTAGACCGTACGGGCAATCCGATCGGGCCGTGAATCAACCACGCCGTGGATGATGGCGCCGCCGCCGGAGTGGCCCACCAGGACCACCTTGCCCTCCAGGGAATCGACCTTTTCAATGACGGCGTCGATGTGCGTCCGGAGGCCTATTCCCGCGCGCGGGCTCTCCCGTGATTCAAGTCCGGGAAGTGTGAGCGGGTGAACCGTGTGGCCTGCCTCCGCCAGTGCCGGCGTTACCTCCTCCCATGACGAAGCGTCCAACCAGAAACCGGGTACCAGGATGATGTCCATGCCGGTACCCTACGGGAGCCCCCCGACAGAATGTAAGGGCCCAACTGACTGGCAGTAGCGGTTGTTCTGGGCGCTCATATCAACCACTACTGCCAGTCAGATGGGTTGATTTGGGGGAAGGGGTTGACGGACGCCACTTCACGAGTCATAGTTTTCGTATACGATTTCGTACTCGATAGCTGGGCGATCAGATATCAGGGTTTATTCAGGAGGGAGCGGCTCGTGACACTGGAGTTCCGACCGCAGGAGCTTGGCCAGGATGTACTGGACCGGACGCGCAAGGTCATTGCGGTCCACATCAACTACCCCAGCCGGGCCGCCCAGCGCGGGCGCACTCCGGCTCAGCCGTCCTACTTCCTGAAGCCCTCGTCGTCCCTTGCTCTGGGTTCGGCCGAGGCTCCTGGCACGGTGGAACGTCCCGCAGGCTGCGAGCTGCTCGGCTATGAGGGTGAGATCGCGCTGGTGATCGGCAAGGCGGCCCGTCGGGTTGGCTTGGAGGATGCGTGGAGCCACGTTGAGTGGGTCACCGCTTCGAACGATCTCGGCGTTTACGATCTCCGCTACGCGGACAAGGGCTCGAACGTCCGCTCCAAGGGCGGCGACGGCTTCACTCCGGTGGGGCCGGTCTTGCTCCCCGCCGACGCCGTCGATCCCACGCAGCTGCGGATCCGCACTTGGCATAACGGCGAACTGGTCCAGGACGACACCACCGAAGACCTGCTCTTCCCCTTCGCCCAGCTCGTCGCCGATCTGTCGCAACTGTTGACCCTGGAAGAGGGCGACATCATCCTCACCGGCACCCCGGCGGGCGCGTCCGTCGCCAAGCCGGGGGACGTCGTCGAAATTGAAGTCACCGGCGGTGATTTCAGCACCGGCCGCCTCACCACCAAAGTGACGGAAGGTACGACGCCGTTCGCGGACTTTGGTGCCCAACCCAAGACTGATGACACGCAGCGTGAAGAGGCGTACGGTTCCCGCGAAGCCGCTGGCCTGGCACCCGCTTCCCCGGGTTTGTCGCCTGGGCTGAAGGCCAAGCTCGAGTCCGTTGCCACAGCGACCCTGTCCTCCCAGCTCCGCAAGCGTGGGCTGAACAACGTCAGTATCGACGGGCTGCAGGCCACCCGCCCGGAGCGCAAAGTGGTGGGCCTGGCGCGGACCCTTCGCTACGTGCCCAACCGTGAGGACCTTTTCAAGACCCACGGCGGCGGCTTCAATGCCCAAAAGCGTGCGATCGACTCGTTGAACGAGGGCGAAATCCTGGTGATGGAAGCCCGTGGCGAAAAGGGGACAGGCACGGTGGGTGACATCCTGGCCCTGCGCGCCCAGGTCCGCGGTGCCGCAGCCATTATTACCGACGGCGGCGTCCGCGACTACTCGGCCGTGGCCGATCTGGAGATGCCCACCTACTTCGCCAACCCGCACCCTGCCGTGCTGGGGCGGAGGCACATTCCCTGGGACACGGACATCACCATCGCGTGCGGCGGGGCCACCGTGCAGCCCGGCGACATTATCGTGGCCGATTCCGACGGCATCCTGGTGATCCCGCCGGCCATTGCCGAGGAACTCGTGGACGACTGCATCGCCCAGGAGAAAGAGGAGATGTTCATCTTCCAGATGGTCCAGGAAGGCAACAGCGTGGATGGCCTTTATCCCATGAACAAGGAATGGCAGGAACGCTACAAGGTATGGGAAGCCACGGAAGGAGCCAACGGTGACTGAAACCGCCGTCGGGAGCGTCGCCCAAAGCAAGTCCCAGCAGGCCTATGAGGCCGTGAAGGCGCGGATCGTGGAGGGCACCTACACGCCGGGTTACCGGCTGGTGCTGGCCAAGATCGCCGAGGACCTTGGCTTCAGCGTGGTGCCCGTCCGCGAAGCGATCCGCCGCCTGGAGGCCGAAGGCTTGGTGAAGTTCGAACGCAATGTTGGCGCGACGGTGTCCGGGATCGACCCCACCGAGTACCTGTACACGATGCAGACCCTGAGCATCGTCGAGGGCGCGGCTACCGCGTTGTCCGCCCCGCTGATCGATCGGGCCACCATTGCCCGGGCCCGTGCGGTGAACGCCGAAATGCGGGAGTGCTTGGAACATTTCGATCCCGTGCGCTTTACTGCCCTGAACCAGGACTTCCACAGCGTCCTCTTTGAGCACTGCCCCAATCCGCACATCCTCGACCTCGTGCACCGGGGCTGGAACCGGCTGGCGTCCCTTCGCTCGTCCACGTTCCGCTTCGTTCCCGGCAGGGCCCAGGAATCCGTGCGCGAACACGAGGCACTGCTCCAACTCATCGAGACCGGGGCAGACGCCGACACCATCGAAAAAGCAGCCCGCCAACACCGCGCCGCCACCCTCGACGCCTACCTGGCAACCACCAACTAAAGGAACTCAAAGATGACGACCTCCGTAGAAACCACCAAGCATTACGTCCCAGAGGATCTGCCCACGCACATCCAGCACTACATCAACGGCGAGTTCGTTGACTCGGTCTCCGGTAAGACCTTTGACGTGCTGGACCCGGTATCGAACGGCAACTACGCCACCGCAGCTGCTGGCCAGAAGGAAGACATCGATCTCGCCGTCGCCGCAGCCCGCGAAGCGTTCGTCAACGGCCCTTGGCCGAAGATGAAGCCGCGTGAGCGTGCACGGGTCCTGAACAAGATCGCCGACGCCGTTGAGGCCCAGGAAGCGCGCCTGGCCGAACTCGAAACCTTCGATACCGGCCTGCCGATCACCCAGGCCAAGGGTCAGGCCCTCCGCGCGGCCGAGAACTTCCGCTTCTTCGCGGACTTGATCGTGGCCCAGTTCGACGACGCCATGAAGGTCCCGGGTTCGCAGATCAACTATGTGAACCGCAAGCCGATCGGCGTCGCCGGTTTGATCACGCCGTGGAACACCCCGTTCATGCTCGAGTCCTGGAAGCTGGCCCCGGCCCTGGCCACCGGCAACACCGTGGTCCTCAAGCCGGCCGAATTTACGCCGCTCTCCGCTTCCCTGTGGGCGCAGATCTTCAAGGACGCCGGCCTGCCCGACGGCGTGTTCAACCTGGTCAACGGCCTTGGCGAAGAAGCCGGCGATGCCCTGGTGAAACACCCGGATGTTCCGCTGATCTCCTTCACCGGCGAGACCACCACGGGCCAGACGATCTTCCGCAACGCCGCAGCCAACCTCAAGGGCCTGTCCATGGAGCTCGGCGGCAAGTCCCCGTGCGTCGTGTTCGCCGACGCCGACCTGGATGCAGCGATCGATTCGGCCCTGTTCGGAGTGTTCTCCCTCAACGGCGAACGTTGCACGGCCGGTTCGCGCATCCTCGTCGAGCGCGCCATCTACGACGAGTTCTGCGAGAAGTACGCCGCCCGGGCCAAGAACATCGTGGTGGGCGATCCCCACGACCCCAAGACCCAGGTAGGCGCCCTGGTCCACCCCGAGCACTACGCCAAGGTCGCGTCCTACGTGGAGATCGGCAAGTCCGAAGGCCGGCTCCTGGCCGGCGGCGGCCGACCCGACCACCTCCCCGAAGGCAACTACATCGCACCCACGGTGTTTGCCGACGTCGAACCTGACGCGCGGATCTTCCAGGAGGAAATCTTCGGTCCCGTCGTAGCCATCACGCCGTTTGAGAACGACGACGAGGCCCTCGCCTTGGCGAACAACACCAAGTACGGCCTGGCGGCCTACATCTGGACCCAGAACCTGACCCGGGCCCACAACTTCTCGCAGAACGTCGAGGCCGGCATGGTGTGGCTCAACAGCCACAACGTCCGCGACCTCCGCACCCCATTTGGCGGAGTCAAGGCTTCCGGCCTGGGCCACGAGGGCGGCTACCGCTCGATCGACTTCTACACCGACCAGCAGGCCGTGCACATCACCCTCGGATCCGTCCACACCCCCAAATTCGGCGCCTAACCCCCCCCGAGTTTTTGTACACATAACGAGCTTAAGAACCCCTCTTAAGGGCATCTGCTGTACAAAAACTCCCAGCTTTCGACGAAGAGAGACCATCATGAGCAACTTCACCGGCCCCATCCCTACCCCGAGCGTTCCGGCTCCGGACATTGTCCGCTGCGCGTACCTGGAACTCGTGGTCACTGACCTGGAAAAGTCCCGCGCGTTCTACGTGGACCTCCTGGGCCTGCACGTGACCGAAGAGGATGAGAACACCATCTACCTGCGCTCGTTTGAGGAGTTCATCCACCACAACCTGGTGCTCCGCAAGGGCCCGGTCGCCGCAGCCGCTGCCTTCGCGTACCGGGTGAAGTCCCCGGCAGAGGTCGACGCCGCCGAGGCCTACTACCGCGAACTCGGCTGCCGGGTGGAGCGCCGCAAGGAAGGCTTCACCAAGGGCGTGGGCGATACTGTACGCGTCGAGGACCCGCTGGGCTTCCCCTACGAGTTCTTCTACGACGTCGAACACGTCGAACGCCTCACCCAGCGCTACGACCTCTACTCCGCCGGCGAGCTGGTCCGCCTGGACCACTTCAACCAGGTCACCCCGGACGTCCCGCGCGGCCGCAAGTACCTCGAGGACCTCGGCTTCCGCGTCTCCGAAGACATCAAGGATTCCGACGGCGTCACTTACGCCGCGTGGATGCACCGCAAGCAGACCGTGCACGACACAGCCCTGACCGGCGGCAACGGCCCGCGCCTGCACCACATCGCGTTCTCCACCCACGAGAAGCACAACATCATCCAGATCTGCGACAAGATGGGCGCCCTGCGCATCTCCGACCGCATCGAACGCGGGCCCGGACGCCACGGCGTCTCCAACGCGTTCTACCTCTACATCCTGGACCCGGACGGCCACCGCGTGGAGATCTACACCCAGGACTACTACACCGGCGACCCCGACAACCCCACCGTCACCTGGGACGTCCACGACAACCAGCGCCGCGACTGGTGGGGCAACCCCGTCGTCCCGTCCTGGTACACCGAGGCCTCCCTGGTCCTGGACCTCGACGGCAACCCCCAGCCGGTGATCGAACGCGAAGACAAATCCGAAATGGCTGTCACCGTCGGCGCGGACGGCTTCTCCTACACCCGCCCAACCGAAGGGGCGGCAGCTGACGGCTTCAAACTGGGAGCGCAGGTCTAAAACAATGCTGGACGCGAAGACGATCGAAGCCATTGCCGACGAACTCCTTGAAGCCCACCGGAACCGCAAACCGGTGCCGCGCCTGACCGCCCGCTACCCGGACATGACGGTGGAGGATTCCTACGCCGTGCAGCAGTTGTGGCGGCAGCGGAACGAGGAAGCCGGACGCACGTTGGTGGGGCGGAAGATCGGCCTCACGTCCAAAGCCATGCAGGCCGCCACGGGCATCACGGAGCCGGACTATGGCGCGATTTTCGACGACATGGTCCTGGAAACCGGCTGCTCCGTGGAGTGGGACCAGTACACCCACCCCCGGGTCGAAGTGGAACTCGCGTTCGTGCTCAAGGAGGGGCTGAAGGGCCCAGGCTGCACTATTTTCGACGTCCTCAACGCCACCGACTACGTAGTTCCGGCCCTCGAGATCCTGGACTCCAGGATCGAAATGGAGGGCCGGACCATCGTGGACACGATCTCGGACAATGCCGCGATGGGTGCCATGGTGATCGGCGGACGGCCGGTGAAGCCGGACGCCGTCGACCTCCGCTGGGTCTCCGCGATCCTGTACAAGAACCAGACCGTGGAGGAGACCGGGGTGGCCGCCGGCGTCCTCGATCATCCGGCCAACGGCGTGCACTGGCTGGCCAACAAGATCGCAGCGCACCGGGATTCGATGAAGGCCGGAGACATCATCCTGGCCGGCTCCTTCACCCGGCCCTTGTGGGTCTACAAGGGCGACACCGTCCACGCGGACTACGGACCGTTGGGAGTTGTGACATGCCACTTCAACTAGAACCGACGTTCTACACCGCCCTCAGGGAGGGGAACCGCCCATTGGCTGGCATGTGGGTGTGTTCCGGCAGCCCGCTCGTGGCGGAAATCTGCGCTGGTTCGGGCCTGGACTGGGTACTGATCGACGCCGAACACAGCCCCAACGGCCTCGAATCGATCCTCGCCCAACTCCAGGCGATGCACGGCTATCCGGTCCAAGCCATGGTCCGGCCGCCGGTCAACGACACCGTGGTCATCAAGCAGTACCTGGACCTCGGCGTGCAGAACCTGCTGATTCCGATGGTCAACTCTGCCGGGGAAGCGGCCGCTGCGGTCTCCGCCGTCCGCTACCCGCCGCACGGGGTGCGGGGTGTCGGCTCGGCGCTGGCCAGGGCATCGCGCTGGAACCGGGTCCCGGACTACCTTGCGACGGCGGGTGAAACCGTCAGCGTCACCGTCCAGATCGAATCCACCGCAGCAGTCGAGGCCGTTGAGGAGATCCTGGCTGTCGATGGCGTGGACGGCATCTTCCTCGGCCCCTCGGACCTCGCTGCCTCGATGGGCTTGCTGGGACAACAGGAACACCCTGAGGTGAGGGCCGCCGTCGAACGCTGTATTCAGGCCGCCTCAGCAGCAGGCAAGCCAGCCGGCGTCAACGCCTTCAACCCCGGAACTGCCCGCGCGTATCTCGACGCCGGTGCCTCCTTCGTGCTGGTTGGCGCGGATGTCGCCGTGCTGGCCCGGGCCTCGGAAGCGCTGGCGTCCGAGTTCGTCCGGCCCGTCGATGGGCCCGTGAAACAGAGCTACTAAGCGCTGGGCTCCGGTCTGTTATGCCAGCCTGCAAAGGGGTACAACAGTGGTATCACCTTGCGGGTTTCGGACTACGGGAGCTGAGCGATGTCGATCCGGCCAGTGCCACATCCCACTTTCTATTCAGTGCTGGAAACCGAAGCAAGACCGCTGGTGGGTATGTGGGTCTGCTCGGGGAGCCCACTGGTGGCGGAGATCTGTGCGGGCTCGGGGCTGGACTGGTTGCTGATCGACGCTGAGCACAGTCCCAACGGCATCGAGTCGATCCTTGGCCAGCTGCACAGTGTCAGTGGCTACCCGGTACAGATCATGGTCCGGCCGCCGGTCAACGATCCTGTGGTGATTAAGCAATACCTGGATTTGGGCGTGCAGAACCTGCTGGTGCCCATGGTCAATTCGGCGTTGGAGGCCGAAGCAGCGGTAGCAGCCGTCCGGTACCCGCCGTTGGGTGTCCGTGGTGTTGGCTCGGCCTTGGCGCGTGCCTCACGTTGGAACCGGATCCCCGACTACCTCGCCCAGGCCGACGAAACCGTGAGTGTTACCGTCCAAGTGGAATCCGAAGCGGCAGCCGCAGCGGTCGAGGAAATCCTCGCCGTGGACGGAGTCGACGGCATCTTCCTCGGCCCGGCGGACCTTGCCGCCTCCATGGGCCTGCTGGGACAGCACGAGAATCCCTTGGTGCGCGCCGTCGTCGAGCACTGCCTCGCGGCTGCGGGCGTCGCCGGCAAGCCCGCAGGCGTAAACGCCTTTAACGAGGAGATCGCAAGGGCTTATCTCGACGCCGGTGCGGCCTTTGCGCTGGTGGGGGCGGACGTGGTGGTGCTGGCGAGGGCTTCGGAGGCTTTCGCGGAGAAGTTCATCGCGGTGTCGGAGAAGGCGGAGCGGGAGAGCTACTGATCCTCCGTTAGGATCGATTGATCTACAGCCTGAGGGGGCAGAGCTATGAAGATCCGTGTGTTGGTTGTGGTCGCGTTGCTGGGGGCCCTGGTTGCCTGTACTCCGCAGCCCGCAGGCCCGAAGGTCCTGGACCGCGAGGCGACGGCGGAAGATACGCTTCCGGCGTCCCTGAACCTTGGCGGCGTCGACGTACAGGTTGAACCCGGGAGCGCCCGGTTGCTGACGAAGTACGACGACGTGAAGTACTTCGCGGCCAGGAGTACCACTGCGGGGACCGCCTGCTTGATCGTGGTGCCCGAGGGACTGCCGGAGCGATGGGTGACCGGATGCGCTGCTGCCGGGTTGAGTGAACGGATCGTTACTGTCACCAGTGTGGACGGTTCAGAGTCGACGTTGGTCAACGACGGCGCCGACACCTCACGGCCGGAGTTCAAGGGCCTGACCAAGATCCATGACAATGTGCTGATCAGCAAGGCTTCGCGCTAGGCAGGCGTGTCCTTCCGGGCCATGTACCACTCCGTGAATTCGCGGGCCCTGCCGTCCTCGGCGAAGCGGATGACCCACAGGTTGTCGTACGTGGGCTGGCCGTTGAGGTACGTGGTGAGTCCCTGCACGAACGCGGTGTCGCCATCCCTGCCCAGGAGCGTCCACTCGAAGGTCCAGTCTTCGGGTTTGTCGGAGGAATCGCCGGACCATTCCTTTACGATCTCCTCATGCCCGTGCCAGGCTTCGGGATCGTCCGGGCGGGTGTTGTAGACGGCGTCCTCCGTGAACAACGCACGGATGTCCTCTGGCCGGTTCGAGGTCCACGCGCGTTCGTAGTTGTCCATCCAGGCGTTCACGTCGTTGGTCATGTACCCGTTCTACCGTGCGCTGGGTGTGGGTTCAACGGTGGCCGCGGCCTGCATGGCGGATGTGCTCCGGGGTGAGGCCGGTCAGGGATGCGAGCTCCAGATCATCGCAGACCTGCGCCCGCAGGGCCATGACGATGAGCGACTCCCGGCGTTCGGTGATCTGCCCGCGATGCCGTTCCGCGGCTTTCAGCTCTTCACTCTTGGCCTTCAACGCGTCCAACTGTGCCTGCCGGGGGAGCCCGCTCAGATGGAGATCGTCATAAGCCAAAGCGATGGTTCGGACTGTGCGGAGGTTCTCGCCGGTTACCGCCGCGATGGTGGCCAACGTGAGCCCGTCTTCCACGGCCTGGGCGATCAGGTCGTTCCTTGCCGCGGTCAAGGTTCTGATGGAGCTGGCGGCGTGGGTGAGGAGTTGGCGATGAACACCGAGGGCGTGGACCAGTTTCGCGTGCTCTCCGTCCGAGGGCGCGGCGGGGCGTGTGGGGGAGTTGGCCCGGTACGCGTACCGTCCAGTGGCTGACCGGGTTTGCATTGGCTCCCTTTCGGTTCGGATGGGCACCGCTGTTCACTCGAATCTAGGCATCGTTCGGGTGGCCGTGGAAATACCAAAACCGGGTGAACCCATAAGCAAAGCGCATGGATGGTCCTCCAAAAGCCTTCTTGCAGGGCCCATCCGGGATGAGTTGAACCTAAGCCATAAGACCCCCTTATGGATCCACGCACATTAGGTCTTATCCAGAGCACCCCGGCCCTACTTAGTCTCGAACAAAGGGATCCGCGAATCCGCGCGTCCTGAGTTCCACATTCCTGGAGGAGACATGTCCGAGTTCCTGCCGGCGTCGAGGGTTACCCGCATCAAAGCCTCAGCCAGCGTCGCCGCGGCCGCCCGCGTCCGCGAACTGAAAGCTGAAGGTGTCCGGATCATCGACCTCACCGTCGGAGAGCCGGACTTCGACACCCCGGACCACATCAAGGCAGCGGCCATCGAGGCGATCAAGGCCGGCGAGACCAAGTACACCTCAGTCACGGGCACTCCTGAGCTGCAGGCCGCGATCCTGACCAAGATCGAGCGCGACACCGGCCACGTTTATGGAGCCAATCAACTGACTATCGGTGGCGGCGCCAAGCAGGTCCTGTACGTGGCACTCATGGCCTCGCTTAATGAAGGCGACGAAGTCATTGTCCCGGCCCCGTACTGGGTGTCCTACCCGGACATGGTCCTGGCGAACGACGGCACTCCAGTGATCGTCGAAACCACGGAAGACACAGGTTTCAAACTCACCCCCGCGGCTCTTGAACAAGCCATCACCTCCAAGACCAAGTGGCTGATCCTCAATGCGCCATCCAACCCCACGGGAGCCGTCTACTCCCGCGAGGAACTCCAGGCCCTGGGCGCCGTGCTGGAAGAATACCCGCAGGTCTTCGTCCTCACCGATGAAATCTATGACGAGGTCTATTTCGGAGAAGGCCGCGTAACCAGCCTGGTCACCGCAGTCCCGGCCCTGAAGGAGCGGATCCTGCTGGTCAACGGCGTCTCCAAGGCCTACGCCATGACAGGTTGGCGCCTCGGTTACGGCGTGGGCCCAGCCCCGCTCGTCGCGGCGATGAACAAGCTGCAGTCGCAGACTTCGTCCTGCCCGTCGTCGATCAGCCAGGCTGCTGCCGCCGCCGCTCTGAACGGTGACCAGTCCTTCGTCCGCGACAGCGTGGAGGTCTACCGCAAGCGTCGGGATGCCGCCGTCGAGGGTTTGAACTCCATCGACGGACTGTCCGTGGCCCCGGCGGAAGGCGCGTTCTACGCCTACGTGAACTGCGCAGGCGTCATCGGCAAGACCGCGCCGGACGGCCGGGTCATCGAAAACGACCAAGACTTCACCCTTTACCTGCTGGACGCCGCGCGCGTCGCTGTCATCCAGGGTTCGGCCTACGGTCTGGGCCCGTACTTCAGGATCTCCTTCGCCACCTCGCTGGAGACCATCAACGACGGCGTGGACTCCATCCGCGACGCCGTCAACGCCCTCTCCTAAGCCCTCACAGAAGGAACCGGAAATGATCCACGTCAAAACCAAATTCGAGCGCCCGGACGCAGACGTCGTCGCGCGCCTCGCCGCCTTTTCCTCCGCTACGATCCACGAGGCCCAGGGCCGCCGCGGCGCGTTGAGCTCCAAAATCAAGCCGATTGACCGCTCCATGTCCTTCTGCGGACCTGCCGTCACCGTGGCCTGTGCGCCGCAGGACAACCTCATGCTCCAGGTTGCCATCCACTACGCCCAAGAAGGCGACGTCGTGCTGGTTGGTGCGCAGGAAATGGCGGAGGCAGGCACGTTCGGCGACGTCCTGGGTAACGCCATGAAGGCCAAAGGCATCGCTGCCATGGTTACCGACTCCGGCGTTCGCGACACCCAGGACCTGATTGAGCTCGGCCTGCCCGTCTTCTCCGGCAGCGTTTCCATCAAGGGAACGGTCAAGGAAACCCTCGGCCCGATCAACCACCCGATCGTATTCGGCGACGAGATCATCTACCCGGGCGACATCCTGCGCGGCGACGCTGACGGCGTCGTCGTCGTCCGCCGCGAAGAAGCCGAGGAAGTCATTGCCCTGTCCCAGGCGCGCGACGACCACGAGCGCGAACTCATCAAGCTCTACCACGACGGCGGAAACACCATTGAGCTCTGCGGCCTGACCGAGAAGCTGAAGGAGAAAGGCCTCCTTGTGGAGGACTAGTCCCCTCGCTGAGGGCCGGCCGTGCGTCTGCAAAAGGCGTGCCGCCGGCCCTTTGGCGTGATCCGTTGGGGAAAACAAAAGGCGCCTTGCCTCGTGTGGTTGCTACGAGGGCTGGGCGCCTTGGGGTGCTGCGGCTTGGGTAAATGTACGACGGCGGCGAGCCGGGTTGCGTGGTCCCTTCGCCACTGGTGGGGTGCAGGTCAGTCGAGGCCCGGGTGCCCGGGGCGGGTGTCCACCAGGTGCCACTCGATGCTGTTCCCGGAGTGTGCCGGCATCAGACTTCCTTCGAACACGAACAGCGGTTCACCAATGCCGCCGACCGGACGCCAGAAGCCATTCCGGGGGCAGTGGAAGCCGGTACGTGCGCTGACTGTTCCGCGGGTTGGATTCGAGACCCATCCGGAGGTGCTGATCTTTTTCACCGTTTTATCCTTTGAACAGGCCCGCTGTGTCCCGCGGGCCGTATTTCGAATTTCTTCTTAATTCGATATTAGGAAACTAAAACGGCTTTGAATAAGACCAAAGCTGTCTGTCCGGATAAGACTTCTTTATGGATGCGCCGGCAGCTGCACAGGGTCCGTTCCGTACTTTGAGATCAGCTGTTGGTGCAGCATTTCCTTGACTACCAGGAGCACGGCCGAGGCTGCCTCCGACAGGGGCTCGTGGTCCGGGGTGCAGAGGGCGATCTTGCTCTGCAACCCGGGCTCGACGATCCGGAGCACTTTGAAGTCCTGATCCGGGAAGAGGGCGTCGGCAGCGGACTTGGGCAGCACCGTGCCGCCGAGGTTGGCGCGGATGAGCCTGGTCAAAGAAGGTACGGACTCCACCTCGCCCACCAGTTTGAGCGGAAGGTCCTGGTCTGCGAGACCCTTTTCGATGATCTGGCGCAGCGTGTGGTTCTTCTCGGGGAGGAAGAGTCCCACGCTGCTCGCTTCGGCAAGGGTGACTGTGTCCTTGCCGTGGTTCACATCGAGGTCCGGATGGACCACCAAGTGCAGGTCCTCCACGATCATGGTGGTGAACTGCACTCCCCGGATCTTTCCGGGCTCATAGATCAGCGCCATGTCCAAGCGCCCGTTCTTGATGGCTTCGCTGAGGACACCGCCAAAAATCTCTGTCAGGTGGACCACGATGTCCGGGTAGCGGCGACCCACTTCCCTGATGATCTGGGGTGTGAGGCTGGATGCCATGCTGTAGGGCGCGATGGCGATGGACACCCGCCCGGATGGTGCGGCACCGGAGCTCGCGACGTCCTGCCGTGCCTGCTCCACCAATCGCAGGATCGACTGCGCGTGCCGGTACAAGGTGTGCCCCGCGGCGGTGGGTTCGACGCCCTGCTTGCTGCGGATGAGGAGCCGCTGCTTGAGGTCATTCTCAAGTGCGGAGACCTGCTGGCTCAGTGCCGGCTGCGCTACGTGGAGCGTCGCGGCAGCCTTGGTGATACTTCCCGAATCGACGATCTGGACAAAGTATGCGAGCTTTCGAGTGTCCATGCTTCTGCCTTCCTGGAGAGCCACGTCCCCGGGTGGCGTGCGTAGGAAAATTCTAGTCGCGCGGTGGGTGCGACCCCTGCCACAGTACATGGTGGCGCAGGTCATAACGGAGAGCTATTACGGGATAGCTAATAGGTCTTTGTGCCACATGGATGAACGGTGCGAGACTTTTGGATAGAACTTCAGGAAACGCTTTGGAATCATCAGGCGTTTGCCATTTACCCGGAATTCAATTCCCCTGAATAATCCATGGAAAGAGAAGCACGTGAATGCGATAATTGATCTTGTAGCGGATCTGGGAGAGGGATTTGGCGCCTACACCATTGGCGACGATTCCGAACTCCTGGAGATCGTCACAAGTGCGAATATCGCCTGCGGGTTCCATGCCGGCGATCCGGACATCATGGCGGCCACTGTCGCTGAATGCGTTCGACGCGGAGTAGGCATTGGGGTCCACCCCAGCTTCCCCGATCTGCGCGGATTTGGCCGCCGGGACATGGGCCTTTCTGCAGGCGAAGTCCAAAACGATGTCCTGTACCAGCTGGGTGCACTGAATGGCTTTGCCGGCTTCCACGGCACCAAGGTCACGCACCTTGCTCCCCATGGCAGGCTCGGGAACCTCGTCGCTGTTCGACCCGACTACGCAAAGGCAGTAGCCGAAGCCGCGGCGCGCGTGGATCGTGAGCTGATTGTCGTGGCCCAGGACGGCGAACTTGCCACAGCTTCACGGGAAGCAGGGCTGGACGTAGCGATCGTGGGCATCGTGGACCGCGCCTACCAGGAAGATGGCACGCTGGTTCCCCGCAGCCAGCCCGGCGCCGTCCTGCACGATCCCGCGGAAATCGTCGACCGTACCTTGCGCATGGTGGTTGACGGCAAGCTCCGCTGCGCCAACGGCATGGATATGGATATCGACGTCGACACCCTCCTCCTGCACGGAGACAACCCGGGCGCTGTTGAACTGGCTCGTCGGATCCGAACGGAACTCACCTCCGCCGGTGTGCGTATCGCCCCACTTGCCCAGGTCATGGACGCGAAGAAGAAGGCGGCCTGACATGTCCGTGCTCTCAACGGCCCCCACTGAAGTGTACGAATCCGGTGACTCGGCACTTCGCGTGGTGGCCATCTCCGAGGCCAGCGAAGCCAATTGGCTGACAGTCCACCGCCTGGCTGACTGGCTGGAAGGCTGTGGCGCGGAAGGTCTTCACGGTGCCGTGCCAACGTACGATTCCGTCCTGGTGGAGTTCGATCCCGTCCTGGTATCGGCCCGCCAGGTCCGCGCCTTCGTCAAACTCGGGCTCCTTGAACTCGCCCACGCAGATGAGACGACACAAGCACCCCGGGAGTTCGATGTTCCCGTGGTCTACGGAGGCCAGTACGGTCCGGACCTGGAACGCGTCGCTGAGCACCAGGGAATCTCCGTCGAGGAAGTCATACGGCTCCATAGCGAAAAAACGTACACCGTGCGCTGCCTTGGCGCCCCGGCGGGCTCACCCATGATGGACGGGCCAGCCTTCCCCAAGCCAGTACCCAGGCTGAAGGATCCCCGCCTCAGCGTTCCGGCGGGTGCGGTGGCCGTGGCCGGCCGACAGGCGGTCATCGCCCCCGCGGTCGCCCCCGGCGGTTGGTGCGTCATTGGCCAGACACCCTTGTCCGTCCTGAACATCCGGCGTGAACCCCTGGTCCCGTATAAGCCGGGCGACATCGTCAGGTTCAGGCAGATCAGCGTGGAGGACTTCAGTGCCTACGTCGGCAGGGATCTGGAGCCGCGGTCCCTGGAAAGCCTGGAGCGCCAGCCATGAGCGCCGGGATCCTGGTTCAGCAGCCTGGGAACGCAGTGGTCACGGACCTCGGCAGGACCCGTGGCCCACGCTTCGGCCTCCCCGTCAACGGTGCGCTCGACCAGTACTCCGCCAGGGCAGCCAACATCCTGGCCGGAAACCTGGACAATGACCCCTTGGTGGAAATCACCGCGCTCGATTTCCGCATGAAAGCAAACACCGACCTCCTGATCGCCGTGACGGGTGCGCCCCTTACCCTTACGGTGGGTGGACGGCCCTGCAGCCAGTGGGAACCGGTCTCCGTACGTGCAGGCGAGTCGGTTTCCATCCGGGGAATCAACCGCGGCCTTCGTGCCTATCTGGCCGTCCATGGCTCCCTCGAGGCGGAGACGCTTTTGGGCAGCGCAGCCCCGGACACAGTGGTGGGCTTCGGGCTTCAGCTGAGGGAGGGCAGTACCTTGGCCACCCGGCGCAGCGTCGTCCCCGTACGCCAGCCGTACTTCGACCTTCCCCTTTTCCGGCTCGGCCTTGAACGGCCGAGCATGGGTTCAGACTTGTCGGTCGATGTGACCGACGGGCCGGACGTTGCCGAGTTCGGCACCTCCGGTGATCTGCTCTTCACTTCCGAGTACACCGTCAGCGGACGCAGCAACCACATCGGCCTGCGGCTCGGAGGGGAACTACCGGAAAGAACCTCCAGCGGTGAGGTGCTTTCCCGCGGCGTGCCAGTGGGCGCCGTCGAGGTCCCCTCAAGGGAAGAACTGCTGGTACTGCACCGGGGACGCGGCGTCACCGCCGGGTATCCCGTGCTCGCAGTAGTCACCAGCACCGGACTGGATGTCCTGGCCCAGGCGCGGCCAGGGGACAAAGTCCGTTTTCGGAAAACCACAGTGGCAGAAGCAACTGCCGCCCACCGGCGCTCGCGGGCCCAGCTTGAAACCCTCCGCGAATCCGTCAACACCGTCTTCGGACTCCTCGGCATCGGATGCCGTCCCCAATGGCAGGACCTGCCAGTTGCGGCATGCAGCTAAAGAACCTGTCGTAATACCTCGTAGGCGTTGCTACGCTCATCCCAGTAAGGAAAAGTCATGACCGCAAGCACCAACGCTGCGCCAACGCAGCATGAGCGGCTCACGGGCCGCCAAACCCGCAAAGTTGTCACCGCGGGTTGTGTGGGCATCTTCGTGGAACTGTACGACAACGGCATTTTCGCCTTCATGGCGGGAACCCTGGCGCTCGTCTTCCTGGCCCCTGGAAACCCGGACAACGCCCTGCTTTTCGTGTTCGCCGGATATGCGGTCTCGTTCTTCGTCCGCCCGCTGGGTGCAGTGGTCTGCGGCTACCTCGGCGACCGGATCGGCAGGCAGAAGCTACTGGTCTTTGTGATCCTGCTGATCAGCGTTGCGACGGCCGGCATCGGCCTGCTGCCCCCTTACGCCGCCATTGGCATTGCCGCACCAATTCTCCTGGTCTTCCTGCGGTTGCTTCAGGGCTTCTCCGTTGGCGGCGAAGCTGCCGGCGCCATGACGTTCCTCGCTGAGCACGCTCCCGAAGGCAAGCGCGGCATCATCACCTCCTACGCACAGATCGCCTCCTTCGCGGCGCTGCTCACCGGTACTTTGGTGGCCTACTCCATGTCGCCCTGGCTCACCCAGGCAGCGATCGACGGCGGCGGCTTCGGTTCGTTCGCATGGCGCATTCCGTTCCTGGTCGCCATCCCCATGGGCATCATCGGCTGGTACATCCGTAAAGCAATCAGCGATACCCCCAACTTCGAGAAGCTGAAGGAAGAGGGCGGTCTCTCCAAGAACCCGCTCAAGGAAGCCTTCCAGTCCAAGGAACACCGCCGCGCCATGCTGTTGGCCCTCTTCATCCCGCTGATGAACGGCTCCGGCTACTACGTCCTGTTTTCCTACATGCCCACGTTCCTCAAGGGTAAGCAGCTCAACTTCACCATCGGTGAGGCACTGCTTGTCACGGCCTGCAGCCTGGTTGTCATTTGCATCGCCATCCCCTTCATGGGTGCCCTGTCCGATCGCATTGGCCGGAAGAAGGTCATCGCCGGTTCCGCCATCGCCATGGCTGTTCTAGGAATTCCCTCCTACGCCCTCATCGCTACCGGTGAGATGGGCCTGGCCATCCTTGGCGCCAGCATCATGGCCATCGTCTTCGCCGGCCACACCGCGGTGATCCACATCCTGATCGTGGAGCTCTTCCCCACCCGCGTCCGTTACTCCGCCTATGGCCTGGGCTACAACATCTCCTCGGCCCTGTTCGGCGGTACCGCCCCGCTGCTCATGACCTGGCTGATCAGCAGCACCAACAACATCTACATGCCGGCGTTCTACGCAGTCATTACCGCCCTCGGCACGCTCATCGCGGTGAGCACCGTCAAGGACCGTGCCCACGAACCGCTCCGCGACGCCTGAAGCACCGACCACCGGCGGGCGCAGTCCACTCGGATTGCGCCCGCCCAATTCCCCACTTTGGAGGACCAATGTCTTTTTCCGACTACACCACCGCCCTCGTTACCGGAGCTTCCACCGGCATGGGTGCAGCCATCGCGGAGCGCCTGGCAAAGCGCGGACTCACCGTCCACGCCGTGGCACGCAACGCCGAACGCCTCACTGAACTTGCCGACCGTACCGGAGCAGTCCCGCATGTGGTGGACCTGACCGACACAGCCGCGCTGGCCGCCGTCGTGAGTGAACTCAAGGTGGATGTCCTGGTGAACTGTGCCGGCGTTTCCCGCCCGGGCAATATCCTGGATTCCTCGGAAGCCGACATTGACGAGCTGGTGGACGTGAACCTCCGGGGACTGCTGCAGCTGACCCGCCTGGTCCTCCCCGGCATGGTGGAGCGCGACCTTGGCCACGTGATCAACATCAGCTCGATTGCCGGCGTGTACAACTTCTACGGCCACACCGTTTACCACGCCACCAAGGCGGCTGTGCACCAGATTTCCCGGCAGCTCCGCAACGACACCGTCGGCAAGCGGATCCGCGTCACGGAGATCTGCCCGGGCCGCGTGGAGACGGAGATCTTCGGCCGCAACCTCGGCGGCACGCCGGAGGCCATGGAAGAAGCGTGGAAGACCTACTACGAAGGCTACGAATCCCTTACCACGGACGACATCGTCAACGCCCTGGACTACGCGATCGAAACTCCGCGGCACGTCAACGTTGGAATGCTCGAACTCATGCCGACGTTCCAGGTCCCCGGCGGTCTGGTGTTCGACCGGCGCTGACCTCTTCTGGTCCCGCGCCCCTTAGGTTCCGGCGGCACTCACTCCCGTCGCCGGAAATACAAGCTGGCGGCCGCGTATTCGCGGCCGCCAGCACCCGTTTAAGATGTGTATTCGCCGGGATGACGACGGCGGCTGGTTCAGTCTTGGTCCAGCGTTTCGGTCAGGTGATGCGTCGGGATCCGGTCGCGGTCGTACGTGATCTCGGTGTAACCATGGGGCTGGGGTCGCCCGTCGGAGCCAAGGTTGACGAACACGATCTCGTCGATGGTGAGGATGGCTTGCCGGGTGATCATGTTCCGGACCTCTGCGCGCATGGTCAGGGACGTCCGGCCGAATCGCTTGGCTGTCAATCCCATCTCAATGAGGTCACCCTGGACGGCCGAGCTCACGAAGTTGATTTCGGAGATGTACTTGGTGACCGCGCGGCCGTTGCCCAATTGGAGGATGGCGTAGATCGCGGCCTCTTCATCGATCCACTTCAGCAGGCTGCCGCCGAAGAGTGTGCCATTGGCGTTAAGGTCCTCGGGCCGCACCCATTTGCGGGTGCGGAAGGTGATGTCTGCTTTTTCCATAATCCGAGATTATCGAACCGGCGCAACTCCCCGCTGGATGTTGCGCCGGAGATCCTTACCTAGGCCATTGCGGTGTGCGCTGCGCTGTGTGAATCGAGCCGCTTCGAATAGCAATACGATTCCTCGACGCCAACGTAGGGACCAAAGTTGGGCACCGCAGCAAAACCCGCGCTCTCATAGAAGCTGCGTCCGTCCGACTGGGCCGACCCCGCCTCGGCTGCGATCACGCTGAAGCCGTGTGAATGGGCCTGGGCTTCAAGCGCTGCCAGGATGGAGCTCGCGACTCCCGATCCACGGGCATACGGCACCACGTACAAGCGCTTGATCTCAGCCGTCTTTTCGTCAAGCATCCTCAAACCGCCACAGCCGAGAGGCTGGCCCGAGCATTTTTCGTACGCCACCACAAAGACTGCGGTGTCAGCTTCCGACGGCGGCGGCCCGGGCTCATGGTCAGTGCTTCCGAAGCGCGTATCCAGTTCTGCCTGCTGCGCGGCCCGGAGGTCGGCGCCCACGGGGTTGGCCCACGTGACCTGCCGGATATTGAGCCGGGGGTTGGTCTGCATTTGTGCCTCGATTCGCCGGGTTTCGGGGAGGTGTCTATGCGTCTTAACCCTAGGCAGGCGGGGTTACCGTGGTGTTTCCTTCGCGTAAGCGTCCGGAGAAATGCGGGCTTCCCGTGCGTTGTGGGGCCTGCTTTGCGGGGCTTCCCGTGCGTTTGGGGCGCAGAGCGGGCCTCGCAGCGTTGGCCTACAGTGCCTCGCCCGTGGGGTCCTCGGCGGTTTGGTCCACCAAAGCCATCCCGCCCACGGGGATCTGGTCCCAGTGCAGCACCTTCCAGCCGTTTTTGGTGTCGCCTTCCAACGCCACGATTCCGGTGTTGGGTAATTGGTGCGTTTGGGCGAATACGGTGTCGATGTCAGTCGCCCTTCGTCCGGCCCAGCAACGGATGGCGGCGCCGTGACTGACGATCACCGCCGTCCGGTGTCCGGCGGCCACCACCTCCTCTACCGATGCGTCGAAGCGGGCGAAGAAGTCGTGACCGTTGAAAGCTCCGGGCATTCGCACGTCCAAGTCGCCGTCAGTCCAGGCGAAAACAGTGTTCATGTAGCGCAGGTGCGACTCGTGATCTGTCTTCTTCTCCAGGCTGCCGGCCTCAATCTCGTGGACTCCGGCCAGAATGGTTGGGTGCAGGCCGGTCGCTTTTGCCAGCGGAAGCACAGTGCGCTGGGTGCGGAGGAGAATAGAGGTGTACAAGGCATCGATGGTTTCATCTGCCAGCGCTTCCGGCAGCGCGGCCGCCTGGCGTTCCCCGAGCGCAGTCAACCCTGGACCGGGAAAGGCCGTGTCCAGCTCACCTGCGACGTTGCCGGGGGTTTGTCCGTGCCTGATCAACAGGAGCTTCATGGTGCTCCGCTCCTAACGTTGTTCCTTTGGGGATGCTTCTTCCCGGTGCTGCTTCTTTTCTGCCCGGTAGTCTCCAGCCAATCAGCCGCCGGGGTCCTGAAACAGCCCGACACGCCGTGTCCTCAGCCTCGTGACGAGAGCCCTTGAGCCAAGACATCGGGAGACCCGGCCGCTAACCGTGGAAGCCTTCGAGCTACCACGGCCCGGTTAAAGCACGACGGCGGGCGGGGCACCTGGCCCCGCCCGCCGTCGTCGAGCGTTTGTCGCTGAAGCGTGTTTACTTCAGGTGGTCCACCAGCTTGTCGGCGATGCCCGTGTACTTGCCCGGGGTCAGCGCAAGCAAGCGTGCCTCGGCGTCAGCGGAAAGCCCGAGGCTCTGGACGAATTCCTGCATGCGGGCGCCGTCCACGCGCTGCCCACGGGTGAGGTCCTTGAGGCGTTCGTACGGGTTCTCCATGCCTTCGACGCCGGCAATGGCTTCGGCGCGCATGACCATCTGGATGGCTTCGCCCAGGACTTCCCAGTTGGTATCGAGGTCGCCTGCCAGGACTTCCTCGGCTACGTCCAGTGCCTTGAGGCCCTTGGCGACGTTGGAGATGGCAAGCAGTGAGTGGCCGAAAGCCACACCGATGTTGCGCTGGGAGGAAGAGTCGGTCAGGTCGCGCTGCCAGCGGGAAGTCACCAGCGTTGCCGCCAATGTGTCCAGAAGGCCGTTGGAGATCTCCAGGTTGGCTTCGGCGTTCTCGAAGCGGATCGGGTTCACCTTGTGCGGCATGGTGGAGGAACCCGTGGCGCCGGCGACCGGGATCTGGCGGAAGTAGCCGATGGAGATGTAGCTCCAAATGTCTGTGCAGACGTTGTGCAGGATGCGGTTGAAGCGGGCGATGTCGGCGTACAGTTCGGCCTGCCAGTCGTGGCTTTCGATCTGCGTGGTCAGCGGGTTCCAGGTGAGGCCCAAGCCTTCAACGAAGGACTTTGCCACAGCTTCCCAATCAGCGCCCGGCACGGATGCGACGTGGGCGGCGTAGGTGCCGGTGGCTCCGTTGATCTTGCCAAGGAACTCGGTCTTGGCAATGCGTGAGAGCTGGCGGTTCAAGCGGTGCGCGATGACGGCCAGTTCTTTGCCGAGCGTGGTGGGGGTGGCGGGCTGGCCGTGCGTACGGGACAACATGGGCACTGAGCGGTTTTCTTCCGCCATGGCCTCGATCTGCTTCACCAATGCAGTGGCGTTGGGCAACCAGACGTCCTCCACGGCACCCTTGATTCCCACGGCGTAGGAGAGGTTGTTGATGTCCTCGGAGGTGCACCCGAAGTGGACCATGGCAGTCAGGTTCTCGATGCCAATCGCCGGCAGGCGGCGGGCGATGTAGTACTCGACGGCCTTGACGTCGTGAACCGTGACAGCCTCGATCTCGGCGAGCTCATTGACCGACGAAGCATCGAATTCCGTGACGATGGCCCGCAGCTGCGCAATCTGCGACTCGGAGAGCGGGCCGGCGCCCGGAAGAACGGACTGGCTGGTCAGGTGGATGAGCCACTCAACTTCGACATGAACGCGATCGCGGTTCAGCGCGGCCTCGGACAAGTAGTCAACGAGAGGTGCGACGGCGGCACGGTAGCGGCCATCAAGGGCGCCAAGGGCCAGGGGTTCGGAAGCGAGGGACACACGAGGGGATTCAGCCATGGTCCCTATTCTTTCATGCTCGGCGCAGAGGCCGGGGTCGATGACGGCGCTATGTGGATGACCGTCAGGTTATCCACATACGCAACTTCGTTCCTTCCTTCCGTCTCTGCCCATCCGTAGCGTTTTGGGTACCAATCAGCAGAACGACCACTGGAGTACACCCGCCATGAGCTTCGGCTTGATGCCTGCCGCCACCCCACCAACTTTCGATCCTTCGGAATGCGCCTCCCGCAGCCACGAAGTCCAGAGGCTCGCATGGCGAATGAAGGCTTGTGTTGACCAGGCAGACAGTGTCCTCGCATCCCTGCGGAAGCTGCAGCTGGACGAATGGCAGTCCCCGGCCGGACGGGCTTTCCGGACCACGGTTGCCGTCCATGCCTCCGCGCTGATGCGGACCAGGGAAGGGCTTGACGGCGCAGCAGCTGCGGTCCTGCGGCATTCGCAGAATGTCTCCGTCTCCGGTGAGAGGGGGAAGTGATGGCTGACGCAGCTCCCATTGGGGCTGGAGCAGCGCCGAGGCCTTCACCGCCGCCGCCGGACGGCAGCCTCCGTATTCAGGGGGGAGTGGGCGGCATCTCTTTCCAGCTGGAAGAACTGGTGCGCGGAGCAGATCAGCTCGACGCCATGGCAGGGCAGCTGCTGGATATCGAAGAAGAGGCACGTCGCGTTCAGGATGCACTCATGCCGTATCTCTCCGATTCCTTCGATTCAGGCTGTCTCGCCATCGACGAGGTAGCCGAAAGCCGCAAAGACGCAGGCCGGTTGCGCCAGGCCCTGGGCGACGTCAGCGCAAGCGTACGGGCCAGCCACCGGGATTATGCGGAAACTGAAGCGGGGAACACACGACTCCATCTTCTTGGGCCAGGGGCGATGATGTTCCCGGACCCGGGTCACCTCTTCCCCCTCGGACGTGACCTCACTGAGGACATCTTGAACCTTTTAGTCAGCCCGGGTCTTGAAGCGGAGCAAGTACTCGGCCTGATGGTGGGCTCGCCGTTGCTGGCAGCTTTTCAGCCCCGTCCAGTCAGCGTGACGAAGGTCGGAGAAACCGCCGAGGACGTGCAGCCTTCCATGGCCGGGAGTCTCCGCCGCCTTGAGAAGGTCTACGACAGGAACAACGGTGAGATTGAGGTTATTGGGTTCGACAACAGCGGTTCATCTTCCTGGATGGTCCTGATTCCGGGCACGCAACCCAATACGCCCTCAAGCAATCCTTTCGACATCCAGGGAATCGGCGAAGCAGTCGGCTATCGCTCCGCGGATGTCGCTCCTGCCGTGGCGCAGGCCTTGCGTGAAGCGGGGGCGGAGGCAGGGGACCAGGTGGTGGCGGTAGGGCACAGCCAAGGCGGCGTACACGCCATGAACTTGAGCCGGGACAAGGCGTTTCTCAGTGAGTTCGACCTCAAATTTGTTCTTACTGCGGGGGCGCCGGTTGGGGGCATCGTTCCAGAGCCCGGCATCAGTTCCCTTCACTTGGAGCACGTGCAGGACTGGGTCCCGGGAACAGATGGCCACATGAACCCGGACACCAAGGACCGGGTGACGGTAACGCTGACCGAGCACGTTCAGACGCCTGAAGGGGAAGGACCAGGCTTGGGCCCTGGGCACAACCAAGAGAACTATGCGAAGGGAGCCGAACTGGTCGCGGCCAGCGACGATCCATCGTTGGTTGCATCCACTGCGGCGTTCGCCGGCGTGGTCGGAGTTGGCGGCGCAGCGAAGGTCACCAGGTTCAAGCTCACCCGAGATCCGCTCCCTGATCGCCGGAACAGCATGACGGTGCCCGGCCTTCCCGAATCACGGTCTACGGCTGGTTCCCGATGATTCCTACCGCTTGCGTGCGCCCGGAATGAGTCCCGCCACCATGGAGATGATGCTGATGATGATCGATGCCAGGATCGCAGTCCAGAAGAAGGAGTCAAGGGTCAGGTGCACCGGTGTGAAACTGCTCAACCATGCAGTGAGGTACAACATTGCCGCGTTGATCACGATCGTAAAAAGGCCCAAGGTCAGGATCGTCACCGGCAGCGAAAGAATCTTCACCAAGGGGCGAACGAATGCGTTGACCACGCCGAAAATGAGCCCGATGAACAAATACGCCAAAATGATGCCGGCGGTGTCGGCGCCCTGCGTGAGCCCTGCATTTGCCGCGGCTGACTCCGTGGCGCTGGTAGTAATGTCCATGCCCTGCAGCAACCAGGTAGCAACCCAGAGAGCCAGCCCATTAATGAGGACGCGGATGATGAATGAACCCATGGGTCCATCGTTCCACATGCACCTGTGCCGTGGCTGGGCGGCTTTGCAGGCCACTCCGCTGGCGGCAAGGGTACAAGTAGGCTTGAAGCCATGACTACTACTGACAACGCACCGGAGGGCGTACTCCCTCGACCGGTCGTGGACAGGCTTCCCAAATACGCTGCAGGTAAACCGCCAGCAGCCATCGAAGGCCTCACCAGCTACAAATTGTCGTCCAATGAAAACCCGCTGCCCCCGATTCCTGCAGTGTTGCAGGCAATCGCGGACCAGTCCGATATCAACCGCTACCCCGACCCCTTGGCGACGAAGCTCAGGACCGCCCTTGCAGGATTTCTGGATGTCCCGGCTGACGATGTCGTCACCGGCGCCGGTAGCCTCGGGGCACTGAACCAGATCCTTGCCACGTTCGCCGGTCAAAATGACGATGGCAAAGCCGATGAAGTGATCTATGCCTGGCGTTCGTTCGAGGCTTACCCCATCTGTGTAGGCCTCGCAGGCGCTGCCAGCGTGCAGATTCCGTTGCTGGCAGACGGCCGGCACGATCTCGACACCATGGCAGCGGCAGTTACTGTCCGCACAAAGGTGATCCTCCTGTGTACGCCCAACAATCCCACCGGGCCCATCCTCGCCGCTGAGGAAACGGAGCGCTTTATCCGCTCCGTTCCGCCGCATGTGGTGGTGGTTATCGACGAGGCCTATCAGGAATTCGTCCGTGACCCTGAAGCTGTGGACGGCATTAAGCTGTACCGGAAATACCCCAACGTGATAGTTCTGCGGACATTTTCCAAGGCCCACGGGCTTGCTGGGCTGCGCGTGGGATACAGCGTGTCAGGCCCGGCTCTCACCCAACACCTCCGGGTGACGGCTACGCCCTTTGCGGTATCGCAAATCGCGGAACGCGCCGCTGTTACCTCGATCGAGAATTTCGACCAGGTTGTGGAAAGGGTACAAAGCCTCGTGACTGAACGGGATCGGGTAACGGCTGGGTTGCGGGACCTGGGATGGTTTGTCCCCGAGGCCCAAGGCAACTTCATTTGGTTGAATCTGGGTGAAAACAGTGCCGAGTTTGCAGCCTTGGCTGCTGAGCAGGCGTTGTCTGTGCGTGCCTTCGCCAATGAGGGGGTCCGTGTCAGCATCGGTGAGGTGGAAGCCAACACCCGATTCCTGAATCTCTGTGCAGGTTATACAAAGGCGCCGCTGGGTTCCTAGCGGTTAACAAATGCGGAATCCGAACTTACTGCCGATAAAGTAAGGGACGAAAGCCAAAAGTATGCCCGTTCCGGAATGCATTCCGGAACGGGCATATATCCCAGCGACAGACATTGCCCGGCGGCCAGCCATGGCAAAGCAAGGAGACGGAATGGGCTCGACACAACTGCCCCCCGGGACGGAAGAATCTCTCGCGGCCACCACCGCGTTGGCAGCCGCGCCAGGCGAAGCTACGGACATGGTGCAGTTGCTCGGACCCGACGGGACGTTGGGCTCGGACCCAATCTTCTCTGACTACGCCAAGCGGATCGATCCGGAAAAGCTCCGCGTCTTCTATACGGACATGGCAAAGATCCGTCGCTTCGACCAGGAATCCACCGCGCTCCAGCGCCAGGGCGAGCTCGCCCTTTGGGTTCCTCTGACGGGCCAGGAAGCCGCGCAGATCGGCTCCGGTCATGCCAGTCAACCGCAGGACTACATTTTCCCCACGTACCGTGAGCACGGAGTGGCCCTCGTCCGCAACGTGGACCTGGCGGAGTTGTTGAAGCAGTTCCGTGGCGTGTCCAACGGCGGCTGGGATCCGCGCGAAAACAACTTTCACCTGTACACGCTGGTACTCGCAGCGCAAACGCTTCACGCCGTGGGCTATGCCATGGGCGTCCAGCGCGACCAGAAATCAGCGGCAGCTGCGGATTCAACCGACCCCAAAGCCGCCGTCATGGCCTACTTCGGCGATGGCGCCAGCTCCGAGGGCGATGTCCACGAGTCCATGGTGTTCGCAGCCTCCTACAACGCACCGGTTGTGTTCTTCTGCCAAAACAACCACTGGGCAATCTCGGTACCCACTGAGGTCCAAACCAAGGTCCCGCTGTCCAACCGCGCCAAGGGCTATGGTTTCCCCGGTATTCGTGTGGACGGCAACGATGTCATAGCTGTCCATGCAGTCACTGAGTGGGCCCTCGAGCACGCTCGCGAAGGGCGGGGCCCGGTCCTGATTGAGGCCTACACCTACCGGGTTGGCGCACACACCACGGCGGATGATCCCACCAAGTACAGGGAATCTGCCGAAGAAGCTGCCTGGCGCGAGAAGGATCCGCTGGACCGCCTGGAAAAGTACCTTCGTGCCGAAGGTCTTGCCGACGACGCGTTCTTCGACCAGGTCAAGGCCGACGGCGACGAATTGGCCAAGTACGTTCGCAGCACCACGCACGGGCTGGAAGTTCCGGACATCCGCCAAGCGTTTGCCAGTGTCTACGCCGAGCAGCATCCGCTGATTGCAGAGGAATTGGCCTGGTTCGAGGAGTACTCGGCGGGCTTCGAGAGCGACCAGGAGGCAGCCAACTGATGGCGACAATGACCATTGCCAAGGCCGTCAATGAGGGCCTCCGCGCAACCCTGACGAAGAACCCCAAGTCGCTCCTGATGGGCGAGGACATCGGCCACCTGGGTGGCGTCTACCGGGTGACCGATGGCCTCATCAAGGAATTCGGCGACGACCGCGTCCTTGACACCCCACTGGCTGAGTCCGGCATCGTGGGCACTGCCATCGGACTTGCCCTACGGGGATACTCGCCAGTGTGTGAGATCCAGTTCGACGGCTTCGTCTACCCGGCCTTCAACCAGATCACCACCCAGCTTGCAAAAATCCATGCCCGGAGCCTGGGCAAGCTGACTGTTCCTGTTGTCATCCGAATTCCGTACGGCGGAGGCATCGGCTCCATCGAGCACCACTCCGAGTCGCCGGAAGCACTGTTTGCCCACACCGCAGGCCTGCGCATCATCAGCCCTTCCAATGCCCATGACGCTTACTGGATGATCCAGAAGGCCGTGGAGTGCCAGGACCCGGTGATCTTCTTCGAACCAAAGCGCCGGTATTGGCTCAAGGGCGAGGTCGATGTCGAGAGCCCGGGCCTTTCCGAGGACCCGTTCAAGGCCCACGTCGTCCGTGAAGGTACCGACGCCACCATCGTTGCGTACGGCCCGTTGGTACCGGTTGCGTTGGCTGCAGCAAATGCCGCCACTGAGGATGGACGGAGCATCGAGGTCATCGATCTCCGCTCCATTTCCCCCTTGGATTTCGACACGGTGGAAGCCTCGGTCAAGAAGACCGGCCGGTTGATTGTCGCCCACGAGGCCCCAACTTTCGGCGGGATCGGCGGTGAGATCGCGGCCCGCATCAGCGAGAGGGCGTTCCTGCACCTCGAAGCGCCGGTAATCCGTGTGGGCGGCTTCCACATGCCTTATCCGGTCGCCAAGGTGGAGGAGGACTACTTGCCGGACATCGACAAGATCCTTGAAGCCCTGGACCGCTCCCTGGCCTACTAGAACCCGCCCTGATCCTGCCCGGCTTCGCTGCCTGGTAACCGGAAATCGAGGACCACTGTGACTGTAAAGAAATTCAACCTGCCGGATGTCGGAGAAGGCCTGACCGAGGCCGAGGTAGTCGCCTGGAAGGTCAAGCCCGGCGACACCGTTGCCATCAACGACGTCCTCTGCGAGATCGAGACCGCCAAGTCCCTCGTCGAGTTGCCGTCCCCCTTTGCCGGCACGGTCACTGAGTTGTTGGTGGAGGAAGGCATCACGGTCGAGGTGGGCACGGCGATCATCGCCGTTTCGGAGGGCCAGGAAGGCGCCCCCAGCGCCGCGCCGCAGGCTCCCGCCGCCCAGGAAGGCGCCGCCGGGGAGGTCTTCACCCCCGTCTACGGCAAGCTCACCGCAGAGGCCGGGGAGCAGCCCGCCGGCGGTCCGTTGGTCGGTTCGGGGCCCAAGGCCGACGCCGTGAAACGCCGTGCCCGCAAAAGGCCGGCCGGCGCAGTGGTTGAGGCTTCCGGGGTCGCCGAAAATGCCGAAGGAGCCGTTCAGGACAACCAGGCGGTCCTGGCAGCAAAAGCAGCCGAGACGCCGGTTCCGCATCGTCCGACGGCGGCACGCGCCGTCGTTGAACCCGTACAGCAGGCGGCGACAACCCCGGCTGTACAGCAGCCGGCCGCGACCCGCGGTGCCGCCATTAGCGGCACCATCAGCGGGTTGGTCAACAAGGTCCTCGCCAAGCCGCCGGTAAGGAAGTTTGCCCGTGATCTTGGCATCGACCTTGCTGACGTCGTCGCCACCGGGCAGCGCGGCGAGGTGACCAGGGAGGACCTGGTGAGCTACCAAGCCCAGCGCGATGCCGAACACGATCAGGCAGACACTTTCTGGGGTGCTTCGAGGAAGCCGCAGGACCAGCGGGTGGAGCGCTTGACGGTCAAGGGCGTGCGCAAAGCCACCGCCAAGGCCATGGTGGACTCCGCATTCTCCGCACCTCATGTGAGCATTTTTGTGGATGTTGATGCCAGCCGGACCATGGAGTTCGTCAAGCGGCTCAAGGTTTCCCGCGATTTCGAGGGCATCAAGATCTCGCCGCTGCTCATCCTCGCCAAGGCGGTCATCTGGGCAGCCGCCCGCAACCCGAGCGTCAACGCCACGTGGGTGGAGGACGCTGATGGCAAGGGTGGTGCCGAGATCCAGATCAAGCACTTCATGAATCTGGGCATCGCCGCAGCAACCCCGCGTGGGCTCATGGTTCCCAACATCAAGGATGCCCAGGACCTTTCCCTCAAGGAGCTGGCCCTGGCACTTAATGAGCTGGCTACCAAGGCCCGGGCAGGCAAGACGCAGCCCGCCGAGATGCAGGGCGGAACGCTGACCATCACCAACATCGGCGCCCTGGGCATTGATACGGGCACTCCGATCATCAATCCGGGCGAGGTGGCCATCATTGCGTTTGGAACCATCAAGCAGAAGCCGTGGGTGCTGGACGGCGAAGTAATTCCGCGCTGGATCACCACCTTGGGCGGTTCCTTCGACCACCGCGTGGTGGACGGCGACCTCTCGGCACGCTTCATGGCAGATGTCGCGGCCATTCTCGAAGAACCGGCGCTGTTGCTTGATTGACCAGAAGGCAGAACCGGTTCACACACCTCCGCAGCTGCTGACAGGACCGTGGCGAACCTTCGCGCGGATTCTGACTGAGGTTTTCCAGCCGCCGGTTGTTGTGTTGGTCCTGCTCTTGATAAGCCCTGCGATCGAACCCGGCTTTCCACGCACCATGGGTTTCGGGCTGCTGGGTGCCTTCTTCGTGTGCATCCTTCCGCTTGCCTATGTGCTGGTGATGGTGAAGCTGGGCCGGATTTCGGACCACCATGTCAGCGACCGAAGGCAAAGGCCGGCGCTGCTCTTGATGACGCTGGTCTCTGTCGTGGCGGGTTTGGTGGTGCTGCAGTTGCTCGGCGCGCCGGTGAGCGTGTCGGTGATGATCATCGCGCTGATCGGCGGCATTGCGGTTTTGGCCGTAGTCAGCGCCTTCTGGAAGATGAGCGGGCACGCCTCCGCCCTCGCGGCGGCGGTGGTTATCGCTGTCCTCATGTTCGGTCCAGCGTGGCTTCCACTGTTCGTCCTCGTCCCGGCTGTGGGGTGGTCCCGTTTGGTCCTTCGCGCCCACACCCTGGCCCAGGTCATCGCAGGGTCCCTCTTTGGCGGCATCGTCATCGCAGGACTGTGGTGGCTGCTGCGGGAGCTGATGCTGTAGGAGCGACCGGCCTAGAAGGCCACCGCCTGACCTGCCCGGACCACCTTGATCGGTGACGGCCGGTCCACCACCAACTGGGGTATTGAGTGGGCAGCGAATTCCAGCCGGTCGGAGCTTCCAGGCCTGGAGAAGCCGGCAACTGCCGCCGAGCCAACAAGTTCTGCCCCGGCTGCTGTAGCGATCCGGAAGCACCGCTCCAATTCCGCGTCAGTCATGGCTCCAGTCCGGTAACCCAGCAGGTGAGCGCGATCCATCATGCTTCCTGACCCGAAGGGCGACCAGGCATCGCGAACACCGTCCGACCCCAGGGCAACCCGGACACCGTATTTTTCCAGCAGGTCCAGGGCGGGAACGGGGTCGGCTCCAAGCGCGCAGGTGGCCATCCACATCCCGGCGGTTGCCATTGCGTCAAGCGTTGCCCCAAGTTCTGCTTGCGAGGTCTCGCAGAGCGCAAAGCCGTGGCCGACGGTAGCCCGCCCCTGCATTCCTTCCGCCACGGTGCGTTCGGCGATCGTCCGGATCTGGGACAGGCCCTCCTGGCCGCCGTCGTGAAGGTGTATATCCAGGTCCCTTCCGTATTTGCCTGCGAGTCCAAAGACGGCGTCCAGGTGACCCTCCAGGTCTCCGTCCAGTGACAGGGGATCAATCCCGCCCACAAGGTCCGCCCCCTCAGTCAGGGAGGCTTCCATGAGTTCCAGTGTGCCCGGGTTGCTGAGCAGGCCGAACTGCGGAAACGCAACGATCTGTACATCCAGGTAGGGGGCCAGTTGCTCGGCTGCGGCCCGCACGCCGTGGACGTTACGCAGGCCGATCTGCGGAGCAATGTCCACGTGGGCGCGCATCGCCATGGTCCCATTCATGACGGCCTGCTTCATCAGGGCAAGAGCGCGTTCCTCAACGGTGGTCTGGAACGCGAGCTGGGTGCGGAGGTCATTATCTATGAAGTCCCTGAGGCTGTGCGCTGTTTGCCTGGACAGCCAAGGACTGCCCCACGAGGTCTTGTCGGGGTGGATATGCGCATCCACGAAGCCTGGAGTGTGCAGAACGTTTTGCCCATGGCCGGGTTGTGCGTGGGTTGGGCTGAGCCGCGAGAGTGTAGTCATCGATGTCCCTTCTGTGCTTGATGGTATACCAGTGGAGGTCCGAGCTGACCTCTATCCAGAATCTCAAGCCGCTCCGCAGCGCCAGAGCGCGCTCACCCGCGTCACGAACCCAATTTTGGAATACCAAACTATGTACATCGCGCTCTCCGCGCCCTAATCTAATGAACATCATTCATTTATGTGATGCGGATCGCATCAAGGAGGCGCCATGTATCCCACCCCAACAGCCGTCCCGGAGGCTCCGACGACGGAACCTGCGCTGAGGCGCGTTCTCGGGCTGCCGTCGCTTGTTGCCTTCGGCCTGACCTCCATGGGCATCCTGTCCGTGGTGGCGGTGTATGGAGCAGGAACCGAGATCAGTGACGGTCATCTGCCTGCCGCCTACGTCGCCGCCTTGGTCGCGATGCTGTTCACCGCGCACAGCTACGGCCAGATGGCGCGCCATGTTCCTGTGACCGGCGGGGCTTATGCGTATGCGTCCAGTGCTTTCGGCAAGCCGGTCGGCTTCCTGGTGGGGTGGGCCATGATGCTGGATTACTTGTTCCTGCCGATGGTGAACTTCCTGTTGTTCGGCCTCTATCTCAACAGCCTGGTACCAGGCATCCCGCCCCAGCTCGCAGTCCTGGCGTGTCTGCTGGTCGTTGGACTCTTCAGCGTGATTGGCGTCGGGTGGATCAAGAAGATGAATCTCGTCGTGGTGGGCGCTTCGGTCCTGGTCATCCTGGCCTTTGTTGTTCTGGCGGTCCTAAATGCCCCGGAACTCTCGGTGGAAAGCCTCGTTCGGCCCTTGACTCCTGGCGAGGGCGGGATTGCGCCTGTTATGGCCGCGGCCGCTATCGTCGCCTTTGCTTTTCTGGGGTTCGACGGCGTTTCCACACTCTCGGAGGAAACGCGCCATCCCAAGCGGGACGTTCCGCGGGGCATCATCTTGTCCACGCTTTTCGCCGGCTTGGGCTACACGTTGTTTTCGGTGGCGGGCAGCCTGATCGCCCCGGACTGGCGGTCGATTGCGAATCTCGACGCGGCGGGGACCGAACTCATGCAGCGTGCCGGGGGAGATGTCCTGATGGTGGTGTTCGTGCTGGTGAACCTCGGTGGCTTGGTGCTCTGCGGCACGGCGGCCCAAATGAGCGTCAGCCGGGTCATCTACGCCATGGGCAGGGACCGCATCCTGCCCGGTGTGCTTGCAAAACTCCAGCCGCGTTTCCGTACGCCCTTCGTCGCGGCCCTGCTGGTTTCCGCGGTGTCGCTGGTGGCGTTGTTCATCACGCTGGAACAAGCGGTCTACATGATCAACTTCGGAGCGTTGATCGCCTTCGCTGTGGTGAACCTTGCCACCATCAAGGTCCTGTTCTTCGACCTGGGAAGGCGGGGGTTCCGGGGAACGGCACGGAATCTGGTCCTGCCTGTCCTTGGGTTCGCGTCCGTTGCCTGGCTATGGACGTCCCTGGCTTGGTTTACGTACCTGCTGGGTGCTGCATGGCTTGTTGTGGGACTCGTCGTTTTCCTCGTCCGCCGGCGGCGCACGGGCGGCCAGCAGACCCTGGACTTCGGCTAGAACGCCGGGTAGTTGACCAACAGCGCCTGGAGTTCGGTGGTGGACATATTGTTGGCCAGCTCTACGCTGATGCCCATCGCGACTGCGGCCACCGTGACCATGGCTACGCACGCCAGGGAGAGGAAGCGCCAATCCTTGCGGAATACGCTGCCTATGGTTTCCGGCATCTGCAAGCCCGGCGTGATCATGTTGGGAGCGCTGTCCCAGGACCCGTCGTCCAGCATTGCGATGATCCGGTTGTTGGCGCGGTCGTAGCGCATGGTGCTGATGTTGTTGCCGTGACGGGCAAGCAGGATGTCGTGGCCCACGCGCTGGCGAGGCTGCAAAGTAAGCAAGAATGTTCCCCTGAAAGTGAGATGTGAAGGTGGCGCACGCCATTGGGGGCATCTCAATTTTATAACGATGGCATCAGGGGCTTGGGCCGCAGAACGCCGAAAGCCGGGTGAGTCTCCCCACCCGGCCGCGTGATTCAGCTCGCTTTACGGCTGGTCCGTCTTGGCAATGTAGACGTCGCAGGGGGCGGTATGCGCAACGGTGTTCGCCACGCTGCCAAGGACGCGCCCCAGTCCCTGCATGCGTCGGTTGCCCACCACGATCAGCCGGGCATCATGGACTTCGGCTTCTTTGACCAAGGCTTCGCCTGGCTTGCCGCGCGCTGCCGAATAGGTCACTTCGAGGCCCTCATGCGCGAGGCGCTCGGCAACGGTGCGGGCAACGGTTTCGGCTTCCGCGGCATCGGAGACGATCCACTTGTCCGTGCCGATCTCGACTACCTCCGTACGGTTGCTGTCGAAGGCGCTGACAACCCGCAGGCTCGCTCCCAGTCCAAGGGCCAGCTGTTGCGCTGCCTGTGCCGCCCTCATCGCTGTCTCGCTGCCGTCGACTCCGACAATCACAACTCCGGTCATTGTGCTGCTCCTTCACTGGTGGCTTGGATGGCTTCTGCCAGGACAGGCGCCAGGCGTCGCACGCCTTCGGCAATCGTATCCGGCGGCACGGCACTGAAAGCCAGGCGTAGTTTGTTGGAGGGACCGTCGGCGGGCGAGAAAGCCGCGCCCGGGATGAAGACGACGCCGGCGTCGATGGCCTTCCCGAGCAGCGGATAAGTATCCACGTCTTCGGGCAAGGTGACCCAGACGAAGAACCCGCCGGCAGGCCTGGTCCACGTAAGGCCCGCAGGCATGTACTCCTCAAGCGCCGACAGAAGGGCCTCGCAACGCTCGGCGTACAAGGTTCGGTAGGTATCGATTTGGCCTTTCCAGTCGAAGTCGCGGAGATATGCCGAGACGAGCATCTGGTTCAAGGGTGGCGGGCACAGCGTCACGGCTTCGGAAGCCAAGTAGAAGCGCCGTTGCAGATGGGCGGGCACCAGGGCCCAGCCGATGCGGAGACCGGGAGCAAAAATCTTGGAGAAGGAGCCCAAGTAGATCACATCGTCCGGGTTGTCCGCGCGCATGGGAGTGATCGGGTGGCCATCGAACCGAAGGAGCCCGTAGGGGTTGTCCTCGAGCACAATAATATTCGCGCTACGGCATATATCGACGATCCGTTGGCGGCGCTCCTCCGCCAAGGTAATTCCGGAAGGGTTGTTGAAGTTCGGGATTGTGTAGAGGAACTTGATGTTCTTGCCCTCTGACTGGAGCGCCGCGATCCTGGCCTCAAGAAGCTCAGGTACCAGGCCGTCGTCGTCCATTTCCACCGGTTCCACCTGCACCTGGTAGGCCTCGAACGTGTTCAAGGCGCCCACGTAGGTGGGATTTTCGACCAGCACGACGTCGCCGGGGTTGCAGAAGACCTTGGTGGCGACGTCCTGTGCCGACTGGGATCCCGCGGTGATGACGATGTTCTCGGGAAGGGCGTTGGTGATTCCCTCGGCGGCCATGATTTCGCAGATCTGCGCGCGCAGTTCTTCCGTCCCCTGGCCCCCGCCGTATTGCAGCGCGGTCATGCCTTCTTCGGCGATGATCCGCGCGGCGGTCTGGCCGAGCTTTTCCAAGGGCAGGGACTGAAGGTAGGGATTGCCTCCGGCCAAAGAGACAAGCCCCGGCTGCATGGAGATGTCGAAGACATCCCGGACAGCGGATTGCTTGATGTTGGCGGCCCGCGCAGAGAACAATTCCTCGTGCGGGTGAGCGGCCGTGGCGGCCCGCTCAATGGCGTCGATGGCTTCAGCGGGCAGCGTTGCGCCGGCATCCAGTGTTTCGTGGGTCACAGTCACAGGATACTCCTCGATGTTGCTAGTGAGGCAACACTTGTTTTCAAATCTAATACGTTTTTCCGCGCATGCTTTACGGCACGGGCGGCAGCGGTTGGAATGTAGCTATGACAGCGCACCGGGGATCCGTGACCAAAGCCCAACATTTCCATAAACTCCACGACGCCGGACCGACTCCCCTGGTGTTGGTCAACGTCTGGGACGCGGCTTCCGCGCGGGTGGTTCAGGAAGCGGGTGCGACGGCGATCGCCACCTCAAGTTCGGCCGTGTCCTGGAGCTTGGGCTTCCGGGACGGCGACCACGTGCCGTGGGGCTTGGCGATGGCCGCGCTGGGACGGATCGCCGGAGCCACCACCTTGCCTGTGACGGCGGACATCGAGACTGGTTACGGGCGCACCGACGACGAGCTTCGCGCCACCATCCACGCAGTCCTGGACGCCGGTGCCGTGGGGATCAACATCGAAGACTCGGCGACGGACCCGCTCACCGACATCGATGAGCAGTCACGCAGGATCGCCATCATCCGCCTGGTTGCCGACGAGCGCGAAATACCGCTGTTCATCAACGCCCGCACTGACACGTACCTGTCGGGCCAGTTCCCGGACTCGGCCTACGACGAAACCCTGAAGCGTGCCGAGTCGTACCTGACCGCAGGGGCCGACGGAATCTTCGTGCCCGGCGTCGTTGACCTGCACGTCCTGCACGAGCTTTCCAGCCGGATCGCGGCTCCCCTCAACGCGCTGGCCGGTGTGGGCGCGCCGTCGCCCCTTGAACTGCACGACGCCGGCGTCCGGCGGGTCAGCATCGGAGGCAACACCGCCAAAGCGGCCTACGCCAAAGTTGCCCGCGTTGCCACCGAGATCCTCGGTGACGGCAATTGGTCCGGCCTCGCCGGTACCCGCAGCCACGACGAAATGGACGCGTTGTTCGAGCAGGGGCCCAAGTACAGCCTGTAGGTGATTCGGTAAGTGACGCACGACGGCGGCACCTGGCTTTAATGTCGGACCCCGCCGATACCGTGGGAACCATGGTCGAAGAGGGGAGGCTTCATGGCACGGCGCAGTGTGCAGTTCTGGCGGATCGAGCAGCTGAATGGAGATGAGCTCAGCCGTCCTTTTCCTGCCCGGCGCGTCGCGGAGGTTTTGAAGAGGGCCCAGGACGCCGGGACGGACCGGCACTTCACCGGCGCTGACGGGACGGTGATGATCGCCCAAGCGGTGGCATCCTCGCCGTACCCTGTGCTGCTTCTGGACCGGGTCCGGGAAGCCAATCTACCTAGTGTTGGCGATGCTCTCGGCCGTCGTAAGCCTCTTCCCTTGGCTCCGGGTGACCATCTGTTGGAGACCACCTACTTCGCCTTCCTCAAGCGCAATGTCATGGCCGTGCTGACCAGCGGAAATGGCCCACGGGCATCGCGGATGGGGGAGTACCTCGACGGCATGTTGGGATTGGAGCCCACCCTGGTGCCGGTAGTGAGGGAGGACGTCGAGGAAATCCTCACCCGGCTTGAGGTGAGCCGTTTCGAGTTCGCCCTGCCCGCCGAGCGCCTGTCGGGAAAGCTCATGGAAGGGGAGTGGGCTGATGTGCTGGAGAGTGCCTCCCGCTTGATGAACCAGGGAACCTTCCGGATTTCCTTGAGTGTGGGCAGGTCCGGAAATGCCGATGAAAAGCGTGGCATCCGGGAACGCATTCAACGGCTGATCGATCTCTTCCGGGAGGCCGGCTCGGTGGAGCATTTCGATTATGTCGTGGCGGAGGGGAAGGACTCCCTCACGGGGGACCGCGAGGTGGTGGACTTGCTGAAGGAACGGTTCATTTCGCACATTGAGGTTGACCCGGATGTTTTCAACGATCCCGGGAAGTCCGCCGCCGAGGCCATTGCCAACCTCAACAAACAGGCGCGCGATAACGAGGCCTTCTTTGCCAGGACGCTCCCGGACACCAAGGGAACTGCCGATTCGGGCCTCGTCCCTGACCTCGTCGCGGGAGGAATGGCCACTGTCCGCGCGGCCCTCATTGCGGCCACTGAACCGAACGACGGAGCCGGTCATGAGCTTGTACGAGGTTGATGTCAACCGTACTGGGCGCCGCAACCCGTTGTGGCGATGGTTCCTGCTGCATCCAATGGCCGACTACCTTTGGGCTGCCCTGGCGGTCCTGCTCTGGGTAGGCATCGCTGCCGTGGCCGGCCAACCGCTGATCCTGGAACATGTTGATCCCGGTGCGCGGCGTACCCTGTTCCAAACCTTCGCCACGTTGGCCGGCGCTACGGCCGGGCTCACCCTTACGAGCGTTTCCATGCTGATCAACGTGCTTGGAAAGAAGGCTGCGCCGGGCCAGCGGGAACTTCCCTTGGAAAGGCTCTCGGCAACCCACCGCCGTCAGATCGGCGAGATCTTCCTCTTCGCCATTCCAGGGCTTGGCCTCCTGGTGATTGCAGCGTTGGTCACCGTAGTCCTTGAAGGAGACGGGCCCAGGGGCCTGTGGATCCCCGAGGCCGTGGCGTTCGTGCTGGCCGTCGCCTCGGTGCTGTCCTTGCTGCGCGTGGCCTGGGCCCTGAGGCGGGTACTGGCGATCGCGACAGCCTAGCCGCCGCGGCCGGGCCCCGCCCCGCGAATACGTCGTTGCCCCGCAATTCCGTCGCGGCCCAACAACGCAGCAGCGGCCCAACAACGCAATAGCGGCGCAGGAGCGATTACCTTTTGGCAAGCTTCTCTTGGAGGGACAGTTTTACCGTCTTCCACTCGCTGTCGATGATGGAGAACACCACCACGTCCCGAATGGTCCCATCACGCCACAAATCGTGGTTGCGCAGAACGCCGTCCTGCTTGGCGCCCAGTCGAGCCACCGCAGCTCGTGATGCTTGGTTGTGCCAGTGGGTCCTGAACTCAACGGCGATGCAATCCAGCGCCTCGAAAGCCCGGGTGAGTAGAAGCAGCTTTGCCTCGGTGTTGATGGCAGTCCGCTGTGCGCTTTTTGCCAGCCAGGTGGAACCGATTTCCAACCGCCTGTTGTCAGTCCGGATGTTGCAGAAGGTGGTCATTCCACAGATTTCCCCGGTATCCGTCCGCCGGATGGTCCACGGCATCATGCTCCCCGCTTCCTGCAGCGCGAGCCGCTTGTGGATCTCGCTCAGCATCTGGTCCGGTGCCGGAATGCGGGTGAACCACGTGTTCCACATCTGGCCGTCTTCGACAGCCCTGCACAGTCCGTCGAGGTGTTCTTCGGCCAAAGGTTCCAAAGTTACGTGGCGTCCGGTCAAAGTTGCTGGCTCCGCAAAGGTCATGGCGCCAGCCTAGCTCCCATCACCGAACACTTAGCGCCTCCGTCAGTGTGCGGCCATTGACGTAGATCTCAGCCCGCGAAGCTCCCGTGGCGGACACGACCGTGTGGATCAGCTGGGCCTGGATGCGTGGAACGTCGCAAACCCCGGCGGGCCGCAGGGAGCCGCTGAGGTTCACTACCACTGTGGAACCGTTCATGTAGCCGGACAGGAATTTGAGCGAAGAACCGGCGAGCGAATCGTAGAGTGCAGCGTCGCTGTCCACTGGCATCCCTGCTTCCAGCAAGCGTCCCAGTGCCACGGACAGCGGATCGCCGGGAACCGCCACACCGCGCACTGGAACCAAGCTGTCATTACAGCCGAAACGGACGCCGCGCGCACCGCCGTCGTCGATTGCGACGTAGTAGACCGCGGGACCGTCGGCGTCCATCTCCGCAGCTATGGCCGTGGCCGTCGGTTCAGGGGCGCTGGTGCCAGGCACAGGCGAAGGCTCGACGGCGGGAACCGGCTGCGTTGCAAGCGGCCCGGCAGTGCCCGGAGTAGCCGGCGACGGTGCCGGAGCTGCAGAGGGGGACGGGGGAGGCTCAGCCGGAACTGCGACCGAAGGAATGCCCGGAGCAGGGACGGTCGAGGCCACGGGGGAAGAAGCCGTGGGCGACGGTGCAGCAGGCGAAGACGGGGCGGGCAAAGGCACGGATACCGTGGGCACGGGGCTCAACGTTGGGAGAGGGGCAGCGTCCGGAACCGGTGTGCAGCCGACCACCCAGAGACCGAAAGCGAGGCAGGCAGCCGCGATCGTCGTCGTGCTGTTGATTCCCCGTCCGGTACGCATGACAGCCCCGCGCTCCTGTCCGTCCACCTGTACGTCCAACGTTAGGACGGTGCGGCGCCACAAAACATGCCGCTACGGTGACGGTTCGGACAAGAGTTGATCACGCCCCAGGAGCCAGCCGCCTGGAACTGGGTGGGCAGACACGGAAAATGCCCCCGCCCCGCAAACCGCGGAACGGGGGCATCAATCCGGTAAGACTAGGCTGCTGCTTCTTCGTCATCCTGCACGGAGGTGAGGGGCTCGAAGATGCCCTTGATCTGCTCAACGACCTCGGCGTCGTCCTTGGGGTGCAGTTCGGCGAAGCGGATCATGGAACCCGGAACGGCAAGCTTGACGTCTTCCAGGACCTTGGCGCCGGCGATGCCGACAGCCTTGCGGGCCTCGTCCTGGGCCCACACGCCGCCGTACTGGCCAAAGGCGGTTCCGACGACGGCGGTCGGCTTCCCCGAGAGGGCGCCGGCGCCGAACGGGCGGGACAGCCAGTCGATGGCGTTCTTCAGCGATGCCGGGACGGTGCCGTTGTGCTCGGGGGTGACCAGGAGGATGGTGTCGGCCGCAGAGGCAGCCTCGCGGAGGGCGGCGGCTTCGGCGGGAACCTGGCCTTCGACGTCGATGTCTTCGTTGTAGAAGGGGATGTTGCCCAGGGAGTCGTGGATCTGGACTTCCACGTTCTCCGGGGCGTTCAGCTGGATGGCTTCGGCGAGCTTCTTGTTGTGGGAATCGGCGCGCAGGCTGCCGACGAGGGTGAGGACGGTGCTCTTGGACATGGTGTCTCCTTGTGTCGGGCCGGGCTGAGGGTACCCGGCCTGCGGTTGGTGGGGCTTTGGAGCCTTCACCGATACTAAACGGACTACGGTCCGGTTTCTATTCCCGGGTCTAGAATGTTTCTTGTGAGCTTCATCCCCCTCCAGCCGGATGCGCCATTGGGGACGCCAGGGCTGCCGCACGAACGCAGCGACGCCGCGCGGAACCGCGAGCGCCTGCTGTGCGCTGCCCGGGAGCTGGTGGACGAGTTTGGTGCTGACGCACTGACGATGGATGCCCTCGCGTGCAAAGCGAAGGTGGGCAAAGGGACAGTCTTCCGCCGTTTCGGCAGCAGGGCAGGGCTCATGATGACCCTGCTGAGCGATGCGGAGTCGGACTTCCAGCGTGCCTTCATGTTCGGGCCACCGCCGTTGGGGCCGGGCGCTTCGCCGAAGGACCGCTTGGTGGCGTTTGGTGAGGGCCGGATCTATTTCGTCCTGGAAAACGGTGAGTTGCTGAAGGCGGCCGGTGCTGCGACACGCAACAGATTCGATGTCCCGGCGACGAAGCTTTCGCATCGGCACATGGAGGTTCTGCTGCGGGAGGCCGGCATCGCAGATCCCTGGGTCATGGCGATGTCCCTGACGTATGCCTTGGACCCGGAGCGGATCGTCGACGATGTCCGGACGCGTGGGATTTCACCCACGCGGCTCACGGATTCGTGGGGCGAGCTCATCACGCGGCTCCTGGAGGACAAATAGCCTCGGGTCGCACCGCCCTTGGGCTGGGCGGCGGCGCATAAGTGCCGCCGTCGTCGTTTTCGTGACGCAAGCTGCACATAACAATCTGGCCGCAGGCGTTAAAGTGGCGTCGTTGAAGCAAAACGTGAAGCACTTATTGTGGTAGTTTCCTCTTGAATGTGACCCATGCCATACATGGCCGGTGATCACTGAAGGGGCGTTGGGGGAGCCAAACCACCCGCTGCGCCCATTCGCAGCTGACGCCGGCCACAGCCGGGAACCGCGGAAGGACGAGCTTTGAGTTTTGCCACGATTCGGGGCAGCCACCCGACATGCTGAAATATCTGCTGAAGAGATCGGGCATCTACCTGATCATGATCTTCCTGACCACAAGCGCCGGATATTTCCTGGCAGTGTCCACCCTCAAGCCGGCCGTCCTTGAGCAGGAAAAGATTCCCCGGCCAACACCGGAGCAGGTCGCCGCATCCTTCCGTGGCCTCGGACTGGACCCGGACAAGAACCCCTGGGAGCGCTACGTCGAATGGCTGGGCGGCATCGTGACCCGCTGGGACTGGGGCCGCAGCCCGAACGGCGCCTTCGTCAACGCGGAATTCGCGGACCGCGTGATGGTCTCCACCCGGCTGTTCATCGCTTCGATCATCCTGACGCTGATCATCGGAGTGGCCCTGGGCGTCTACTCCGCGGCACGCCAGTACAAATTCCAGGACCGCGTCATAACGTCCTACAGCTACCTGGTCCACATCCTTCCGGCACCAATCGCCTATTTCCTGGTCCAGCTCGGCGCCATCAGCGTCAATGAGGCCGTCGGTGAGCGCATCTTCTTCGTGACAGGAATTTCGACGCCGGGAATAGACCCGGGCTGGCCGGCTTTCGTCGATCTTGTGGCCCACTACGCCGTGCCCACCTTCGCGATGACCATCTTCGGTTGGGCGGGCTACCAAATCGCCCAGCGGCAATACCTGCTGGACAACGTCAATGCTGACTTCGTCCGCACGGCAAGGGCCAAGGGCCTGACCCGCAACCAGGCCATCAGGAAGCACGCCCTGCGCGTCTCCTTCATTCCCGTGGCGCAGAGCATCGCCTTCACCATTCCGGCCATCTTCACGGGCGGTTTCTTCGCCGAGGCCATCTTCGCCTGGCCGGGAATCGGCCTCTGGAGCATCCAGTCCATCGGTTTGCAGGACGTCAACGTCGCCACGGCCACGCTGGCCTATGGTTCAGTAATCTTCGCCATTGGCGCCATCCTGGCCGACTTCGCCACCACCCTGGTCGATCCGCGAGTGAGGGTCCAGTAATGACAAACATCATTGACCCGATCGCCGAAATCGACGAGACCCGGGTAGCCGACCAGGACGTCGTGATCGGCAAGTCCCGCATTATCTTCCGTCGCTTCATGCGGAACCGGACCGCCGTCGCCGGCTTGTTCATCTTCCTGGCCCTGTTCCTCTTCTCCGTCTTCGGCGGGTTCCTGACGCCGTGGGACAAGGAGACCATCGATCCCCTCAACATCGGCATGCCGCCCTCCCCGGACCACTTCCTGGGCACCACGCAGGCCGGCATCGACCTCATGGCCCTGATTGTCGATGGCACCAGGACGTCGATCCTTATCGGCCTGATTGTGGGCGGTTTGTCCGTGCTGATCTCTGCCGTCTACGGCTGCACCATGGCGTTCTTTGGCGGCAAGGTGGATGCCACCATGCTGTTCATCCTTGAAGCACTGATCATGATGCCCGCCATCCTGGTGGTTGCGGTAGCGACCAGCGGCGGAGGAGGACTCAAGAACCTGCCCAGCTGGCTGCTGCTGATCGTCGTCTTGCTGTTCTTCAGCTGGATGGGCACAGCCCGCCTGGTGCGCTCGCTGTCAATGTCCTTGATGCAGCGCGACTACATCAAAGCGGCCAGGTACATGGGCGTGCCGTCCCGCAGGATTGTTTGGCGCCACCTGGTTCCCAACATTGGCTCGCTGCTGGTCCTGGACTTCACACGCGGCATTACTGGTGCGATTCTTGCGGAAGTTGCCTTCTCCTTCATCGGCATCGGCATCAAGCTCCCGGACGTCAGCCTGGGTGTCCTCATCGGCCAGGCGACCGGGCAGGTGTCATCGTTTCCCTGGATGTTCTGGGTGCCGCTGACCGTGATGTTCCTGCTCACAGGTTCGCTGGCCATGATGAATGACGGCCTCCGCGATGCTTTCGACCCAAGCTCCAGCTCGATTGGCCGGGCGAAGACCAAAACTGCGAAGGTGACCAACAAATGAGCACCAACATCTCCCAGAACCCGGCCGAACGCCTCCGCGACGCCGGACTCTACGCTCCCGGAGACGCCGTGCTGAGCGTCCGGGACCTGAACGTCCGCTTCAACTCGGAGAACGGTGTGGTCCACGCGGTCCGTGGCGTGGACTTCGACCTCATGCCCGGCAAGACGCTGGGCATCGTGGGCGAGTCAGGCTCCGGGAAGTCCGTCACGTCCATGGCCATCATGGGCCTCCTCCCCGAAACGGCCGACATCACAGGCTCCGTCCGCTTCAAGGGCAAGGAACTCCTGGGGCTCAGCGACAAAGCCATGTGCAAGCACCGGGGCAACGACATCGCCATGGTGTTCCAGGACCCACTGTCTTCCCTTACGCCCGTGTACACGGTGGGCAACCAGATCATCGAGGCCCTCACGGTGCACAACCCCACCATGAGCAAACAGGCCAAAGAAGCCCGCGCCGTCGAACTTTTGCGCATGGTGGGCATCCCCAGCCCGAAGGACCGGCTGAAAGCCTTCCCGCACGAGTTCTCCGGCGGCATGCGCCAGCGCGTAATGATCGCCATCGCGATCGCCAACGATCCGCGGGTACTCATCGCTGATGAACCTACGACGGCGTTGGACGTCACCATCCAGGCACAGGTGCTGGAGGTCCTGCACACGGCGCAGGAGGAGACCGGTGCCGCCGTCGTCATGATCACGCACGATCTCGGCGTCGTAGCGGGCATGGCCGACGACATCATGGTGATGTACGCGGGCAAGCCCGTGGAAACGGGCACGGTGGAGGACATCTACTACAACCCGCGGATGCCCTACACCTTGGGCCTGCTCGGAGCGGTGCCGCGCGTGGACTCATCGGAGAAGCAGTCGCTGGTGCCGATCGAAGGAACACCGCCCAACCTGGCACTGCCCGTTCTCGGGTGCTCGTTCGCAGCGCGCTGCCCCATGGTCAGCGACGCCTGCCTGCACGGTGAGCCCGAGCTGATTGCCGTGCCGGGCTCCGCGGACCAAACGCTCGGACACAAAGCTGCCTGCATCAAGGCCAACGAACTTTCCGGCAACGCCGACGCCCACAAGATCTTCCACGCGCCGCCCAAGCCGGTATCAAAGTTCGACGGCGTTCCGCGCCTCGAGCGCGAAAAGGTCCTGGAACTCAAGGACGTCAAGAAGCACTTCCCGCTGCTCAAGGGTGCCTTGATCAAACGGCGGATCGGCACGGTCAAGGCTGTGGACGGGCTGAGCTTCGACATCCGCGAGGGCGAGTGCGTCTCGATCGTCGGCGAGTCCGGCTGCGGCAAGACCACCACGCTCCTGGAAATCATGGAGTTCCACCCCGACCAGGTGGGTGAGGTGGTCATCGGCGGCGTCAGCAACAAGGCGGCAACCGATCACAAGACCACCATGGCCATGCGCAAAGAGATGCAGATGGTGTTCCAGGACCCCACCGGCGCCTTGGACCCCCGGTTCACCGTCTACGAGGTCCTGGCCGAACCGCTGGAGAACCTGGGCATGCCCAAGGCAGCCGTCCGGAAACGGATCATGGAGCTCATGAAGTTGGTTGGCCTGCAGCCCGACCACGTCAACCGCTTCCCCAACCAGTTCTCCGGCGGGCAACGCCAACGCATCGGCATTGCACGGGCGCTCGCGGTCAATCCGAAGCTCGTGGTCCTGGACGAACCGGTGTCCGCGCTTGATGTTTCGGTCCAGGCCGGTGTCATCAACCTGCTGGATAAGCTCCGCGCCGAACTTGGCCTCAGCTACCTCATGGTGGCCCACGACCTCTCAGTGGTCCGCCACATTTCAGACCGCGTGGCCGTGATGTACCTGGGCAAAATCGTGGAAACCGGCGACGTGGACGATGTCTTCGACAACCCGCGCCACCCGTACACCCGGGCCCTTTTGTCCGCGATCCCGGTGCCGGACCCCGAGCTGGAACGCACCCGCGAACGCATTATCCTGCAGGGCGATCTTCCCAGCCCCCTGGATGCCCCGAAAGGTTGCAACTTTGCTACACGTTGCCCGGTGTTCGCCGCACTGCCTGCCGGAAAGCAGGAGAAGTGCCTTACTCTGGAGCCGCCACTGGCTTCCGGAAAGGAAGGAGAACAGGACTTTGCCTGCTTCTTCCCGGATGGAGAAATAGATGCCGACATGCTGGTGGTGCATGCCTGACAACAGATGACGCATTTGAATAATCCCTGGTCTCAACTCGCAAATGATTTTCCAGTCGTAAACATGAAGGGCACACCATGAAGAAGTACACGACGATCGGCGGCGTAGCACTCGCAGCAGCGCTGATGCTGACCGCTTGCGGCGGGGGAACGCCGTCGGGTCCGGCCTCCCAGAAGGCCGAAGAAGCAGGCGGTGACATCAGCAAGCTGATCAGCGTCAACGCCAAGGAAGCCAAGGACCTGGAGCAGGGTGGCACGGTCACGCTGCCTACCGTGGATCTTGGGCCTGACTTCAACAACAACTCCAACGTCGGGAACAGCGGTCCCACTGCAGCTGTGTTGACTCCAGTGAATCCGGCAGGCATGAGCAGCGGCGGAATCGGCGGTTGCTGGAAGTTGGACTTTGACGGCAAGGCCGAGCCGAACAAGGACTTTTGCGAAGAGGTGAAGAGCGAAGTCAAGGACGGCAAGCAGACCATCACAATCAAGGTCAACGACAAGGCGACCTGGAACGACGGAACGCCGATCGATGTCAAGACCTTTGAGAACACGTGGAAGATGTCCCGCGGCGAAGACAAGGCGATCGACATCGTCAACCCGGGGGCATATCCATATGTTGACTCAGTCAAAGCTGGCGCCAATGACAAGGAAGTCATTGTCACCACCACCCAGCCGGTTTATCCCCTGGAGAATCTCTTCTTCGGCCTGATCCACCCGGCCGTCAACACTGCGGAAATCTTCAACAAGGGCTTCGCCGGCAACATGCATCCTGAATGGATGGCCGGCCCGTTCAAGGTGGAAAACTACGACACCACCGCCAAGACCGTCACCATGGTCCCCAACGACAAGTGGTGGGGCCAGAAGCCGGTTCTTGACAAGATCATTTGGCGCCAGATGGAACCCAGCGCTACCATCGCCGCCTTCAAGAACGGCGAAATTGATGCCACCGACGCTCGCACCCTGAGCCGCTACAAGCAGCTTGAAGGAACCAAGAACGCCGACGTCCGCCGTGGCCAGCGACTGTTCGCCGGTGGTCTCAACCTCAATGCCGAACGGCCCGCCCTCACCGACGTTGCCGTGCGTAAGGCAATTTTCACCGCTGTTGACCGCAAAGCGCTCCGCGATGTCCAGTTCAACGGACTGAACTGGTCAGAGGAAAGCTCGGGATCCATGATGCTCATGCCGTTCTCCGAGTACTACCAGGACAACTACCCCGTGAAGGACGGCGGGGCGGATGCCGCCAAGAAGGTTCTGTCCGACGCCGGCTACACTGCCAACGACAAGGGCATCATGGCCAAGGACGGCGTCCCCGTGTCCTTCAAGGTGACCTACTTTGGAGAAGATCCCACCAGGGCGGCTGTCTCACAGACCCTGCAGAAGCAGCTTCAGGCAGCGGGCATGGATGTCGCCGTCGAACAGCGCGGTGACGCGGACTTCCAGAAGGTTCTGGGGACGCGGGACTTTGACCTGACGATTTCGGGCTTCACGGTTGGCGCGGACGCTACCAGTGCAGTCCAGCAGTTCTACGAGTCCACCACCAACGAAAACAAGCTCGGCGATGCTGAGCTGGACGCCGAAATCAAGCGCCTGGCCACCATTGCTGACGACAAAGAGCGCAACAAGGCCGCCATGGACGTCGAAAAGAAGCACATGGAGAAGTACTTCTCGATGGGTACCTTGCTGAACGGCCCGGAGATCCAGTTCGTGCGGACGGGCCTGGCCAACTACGGCCCGTCCCTGTTCAAGAGCAACTCCAACGTTCCGGACTGGACCACCATCGGCTGGGAAAAGGGCGCCAAGAAGTAGCCCACCCGCTGTAGTTTCCTGAAGGCCGGGACCCTCCCGAACCCGTTGAGCGGTTTCGGAAGGGTCCCGGCCTTCGCCGTCCCCACGCTCGCTCACATCCCCCGCGCTTCCCGCGGACGCTCGCGCACGTCCCCCGGGCTTCCCGCGATCGCTCGCTCACATCCCCCGCGCTTCCCGCGAACGCCCCGCCGTGTACATAACGTACAAGATGTACATAAGGTACAGAAGTGCGTAGTCTGGATACATGGGTACCGCAGACTACGTCGTGAGTGTCGCTGACCTCCGTGTTCACCTTTCCGACACGATCAACCGCGCCGCCTACGGTCATGAACGGATCAGCATCACCCGGCGAGGCAAGGTTGCTGCGGTGCTCATCAGTGCTGAGGATCTTGAGCGGCTGGAGCGTCTCGAAGATGAGGCGGACCTCAGGGCCCTTCATGCCGCCAAAGCGGAAGATCATGGTGCCCGCGTGAGCCTGGATGACCTTCTGGAGGAAAACGGAATCGCTCGGTGAGCCAATACCGGGTCGAGTTCAGCACGGCGGCGGCCAAGCAGATCCGAAAGCTGGAGCCGCCTGTTCGCCGCAAAGTGCTGCTGGCCATCGCCGAACTTGAAACCAACCCCCGCCCTGACGGTGTGAAGAAGCTTTCCGCGGAGTCGAACGCCTGGCGGATCCGCATCGGGGACTACAGGGTCCTCTACGAGATCCGCGACGGCGAACTCGTCGTCATCATTTTCCGGGCCGCCCACCGCCGCGAGGTCTGCTGATCTAGCCTTGGGGCATGACTTCACAGCCGATCCGTACCGCCGTCGCAGGTTTTGGGCTTTCCGGCAGCGTCTTCCACGCCCCGTTCATCGCCGCCAACCCTGCCTACGAGCTGAGCATCATCGCAACCTCGGACCCGGAACGGCAGGCCAAAGCCAAGGAGCGCTACCCGGCAGCAAGGATCGTCAACACCCCGGAGGATATCCTCGCGCTGGCCGGCGAGCTGGACCTCATCGTCCTCGGCACACCGCCCGCAACCCACTACCCGCTGGCGAAAGCCGCGCTGGAAGCCGGGCTCGACGTCGTCGTTGATAAGCCGTTCGTCATCCACAGCAGCGAAGGCGAGGAGCTGATCGCCCTTGCTGCGAAGGAAAGCCGCGTCCTCACCGTCTACCAGAACCGGCGCTGGGACGGCGATTCACTCACCGCGCAGAAACTGCTCGACGCCGGGACGCTGGGTGCCGTAACCCGCTTCGAGGTGGGCATGGAGCGTTGGGCGCCGGAGATCGCCAAAGCTTGGAAGGCCAGCGCCACAGCGGAGGAGGGCGGCGGGGTGTTGTTCGACCTCGGCACCCACGTCCTTGACCTCGCGCTCCGCTTCTTCGGCCCGGCCACTGTCACCTATGCCGAAATCACCGCAAGACGCCCCCAGGAAAACGCCGACGACGACGTCTTCCTCGCCCTCCGGCACGATTCCGGTGTGATCACCCACGTAACCGTCAACCTCAACAGCCACGTCCACGGCCCGCGCTTCAGGATTCTCGGCACCAAGGGCGGCTTCGTGAAGTTTGGCACCGATCCGCAGGAGCCCTTTGTCCTGGGAGGCGGCCTGCCCACGGACCCGGAGTACGGCGTCGAGCCTGAAGAAAACCACGGCACGCTCGAGCTGGACGGCGAACGCACAACGGTTCCCACCGAGCGCGGCGCCTACCCGGAGTTTTACCGGCTTCTGGCGGAAAAGCTCGACGACGGCGGCGCGGCCTCCGCGCGCCCAGTACCTGTGGACCCAGCCGGTCCAGTAGCGGTTCTGAAGCTGATTGAACAGGCGCGGACGCTGGCTTCAAAAGATTTTTTTGGAAAGGCGTAACCTCACCGAGGTCCCCAGCGATGTAGGGGGAGTATGGGCCACGCCCGCACGCTGATCATCCGGCAGCCACCCAACAGCTGCCGGGGCAATCCCAAAATCGTTTGTCGGAGGGTTTTATGTCCTTGTTCACTGTCCTTGCCACCAGCAAAGTCGCCGCAGGCGTCCTGGCTGCCGGAGCTGTAGCTGTCGGCGGAACCGGCGTCGCTGCCTTCAATGGCGCCCTTCCCACTGAAATCCAGCAGACCGCGCACGACGTCGTGGGCGCCCCTGCCCCCATCGCCGAGCAGAAGACGGCTGAAGCAGCCGCCGCTGCCGAGACCGCCAAGACCACGGCAACCGACGCCGTCGAGACCGCCAAGGCGACCGCAGAAGACGCAGCCGACGCCGGCAAGGCCAAGGCCACGGACGCGGTCAACGACGCCAAGGACGCCCTGGAAGACGCCACGTCGCCGGAAGCTTTCGGTCTTTGCAACTCCTTCCTCAACGGTGGCCTCAAGGCCGACACCAAGGTTGCCGGTTTCAAGTCCTTGACCATCGCAGCGGGCGGCGAGGCCAACGTCCAGGCGCACTGCACCGCTGTGGTGGAAGCCGGCAAGGCTGCAGGCCTGAAGGCTGACGGCGACGCGAAGGCAAACGCCGACGCCGATGCTTCCGTGAAGTCCGAACTCCCGGCCACGCCTGCGGTTCCGGCAGTTCCCGCCGTTCCTGCTGTTCCGGCCACGCCTGCCGTGCCCGCCGTCCCGGCTGTGCCCGCACTGCCGACCCAGGTTCCGACTGAGGTTCCGGCTGTCAACGGCGCCCCCGTCGATTCCGTCCGCTAAGCAAGCAGCGGTTACGGTTTAAAGGCAGGGCTCCTTGGCTTGATGACAGGGAGCCCTGCCACATAACGCGGGATGGAGGCGTCCACGGGTGCTTGAACCCTTGGCTGACGAATACGTGCAGGCGGATCACGACGATCCCGCCCTGCTCTTTACGGCTGCCTACAACGCCTTTTCCGGGCCTGTCTTTGGCTACCTCAAAGCCCGCGGCGTGGACGATCCCGAAGCTGTAACCCAGGATGTCTTCCTGGCCTTGTACCCCAAGTTGGACACCCTCCAAGGCGGGCTGCAGGGTGCCAAGACCTTGCTGTTCACCATCGCGCATGCCCGTTTGGTGGACCATTACCGCAAGCGTGAACGGACCCCCGACTCCACGCCTTATGAACCGGACTTCGACGCCCGCAGCTCACCGTCGGCCGAAGAGCAGGCGTTCGGAAGGGCGTCCGGCCTGGGGGTAACGGAACTTTTGGAGGACCTCGCTGAGGATTACCGGGAGGTCCTGGCACTGAGGGTCGTCGCTGACCTGTCGGTGGAAGAAACAGCGGACATCATGGGCAAATCCCAGGGTGCCGTGAAACAACTGCAGCGCAGGGCATTGGGCGCACTGAAGAAACGTGCGCTACTAAGGAACGGCACATCATGAGCGAAAACACCGCACCGCGTCGGCCTAACGACCAGCAGGCCATTGACTCCCTGCTCGCGGACGCCGGGATGGAAGGCAACTCCGCACTGCGCACAGAACTTCTCGAACTGCGTTCCCTGGCCAACACCGCCCCCATGCCCTCGGATGCCGTCCGGGCCCTGATGGTCGGTGGCCCCGCGGCCACACAAATGCTGCCCGCGGTGGCTCCTGAGGCAACGCAGCAGACTGCCCCGGTGGACGAGCTGGCCGCGCGTCGCAGGAAGAAGGCGCGCGCCGCCGTCGTGGGTCTTGCGGTTGCGGTGTCACTCGCCGGTGGTGCGACGGCGGCAGCAGCCTCCGAGGGCGGAATCCCGGGAGCCTTCGAGCATCTTGGCGCGGCCATCGGCTCGGTGGTCTCGCAGCTCACCCCCGGCTCGGGCAACGCACCCCAACCCCACGTGCCCGCAGGTACGACGCCGGCGCAGGGCCCTTCCCACCAGGAAAGCCAGCCCGCCGTGGTACCGAACCAGCCCACGCCTGCCCCGGCGGCTCCCACGAACCCTGCTGGCACACCCCACACGGATCCGCAGACGAACCCCGGCCACGGTCAAACCCAGGATCCCAAAGGTCCGGGCACCGATCCGGGCAAGGGCGTCCTCCCTCCGGCTCCGTCGCTGCCGGTCACACCCCCGGACATCGATCCTTCCAAGCTGGATCCGTCAAAGCTCCGCCCTTCGGACATTCCCGTCCCGGAGCTTCCCACCTTGCCCACGAAGTGACACTTAATGGCAATGTTGGGCAGCAACATTGTCATTAACTGCCAACTCGGCGCGGTTTAAACCACGACGGCGGGGTGCGGCTTCGTATGGAAGCCGCACCCCGCCGTCGTGCTTGGCTGCCTAGGCGGAAACCAGGCTGTGCCAGTCGTTGACCAGGGGCAGGTTGTGCGCCTCGGAAACGGAGTGGTGTGCAACGTGGCCTGCGGCGATGTTGAGGCCGGCAGCCAGGGCGGGGTCGCGGTCGAAAGCGGCTTTGACGCCCAGGTTGGCCAGTGCCACGGCGTAGCGCAGGGTGACGTTGGTCAGTGCGTACGTGGAGGTGTTCGGAACAGCGCCAGGCATGTTGGCAACGCAGTAGAAGATCGAGTTGTGGACCTTGTACGTCGGTTCCTGGTGGGTGGTGGGGTGCGTGTCTTCGAAGCAACCGCCCTGGTCCACGGCGATGTCCACCAGGACCGAGCCCGGCTTCATGCGGGACACGAGGTCATTGGTGACCAGCTTGGGAGCCTTGGCACCCGGGATCAGGACGGAGCCGATTACGAGATCTGCGTCGATAACTGACTTCTCGATCTCGTAGGCGTTGGAGGCAACGGTCTTCAGGCGGCCCTGGTAGAGGGCATCGAGTTCGCGCAGCCGGTTGATGTTGATGTCCATGATGGTGACATCGGCACCGAGGCCCAGCGCCATGGCAGCGGCGTTGGTTCCCGCAACGCCGGCGCCCAGTACAACAACCTTGGCCGGGCGTACGCCCGGCACGCCGCCCAGGAGGACGCCCTTGCCGCCGGCAGGAGCCATCAGGGAGGAAGCACCGACGACGACGGACAGGCGGCCTGCGACCTCGGACATCGGGGCCAGCAGCGGAAGTGCTCGGCCTTCCTGCACGGTCTCGTAGGCGATCGCGGTGACGCCGGAGTTGATGAGCTCGGCGGTGAGCTCGGGCTCTGCGGCGAGGTGCAGGTAGGTGAAGAGGATGAGGCCCTTGCGGAAGCGGTGGTACTCGGCAGCGATGGGCTCCTTGACCTTCATGACCATGTCCGCGCGGCCCCAAACGTCATCGGCTTCGTTGACAATTTCTGCGCCGGCGATCGAGTATTCCTCGTCGGTGATGCCCGAGCCCAGGCCTGCGCCGCGCTCAACCAGAACAGTGTGTCCGTGGGTGCGGAACTCGTGGACGCCTGCGGCCGTGATGGCTACGCGGAACTCGTTGTTCTTGATTTCTTTGGGGACGCCGATGATCATTTGTTGGCTCCATCGTTAGCGGCCTTTTCGGCCGAATATGTACTGCGGGCTGTGATTCCAGAATAAATCCGGCTGTGAGGCAGGCGACATGAATGCCGGACCGTCTCAAGTTCAAAACCTCGGAAAATCAAGGAACTTTGCCTTGAGGGTTCGACATTTGTCGAGCAGTGGAGCGTCAAGTGTCGCCTGATGTTGGTACGCTGTCCGGATGCAGCAGGACGTGGAACAGATCGTTGAACGGGTGGCGCTGAAACTGGGCCGCGGACTGTCCCTGGAGGACCTCGACGGCGTCCTCCTGGCCTACAGCTCCAACCAATCCCACGCCGACCGCGTCCGCGTGAATTTCCTCCTGAGCAAGCGCGTTCCGGGGGATGTCAGCGCCTGGCAGCTCTCGCACGGCATCGCCACCGCGGTGCGCCCCGTAGTGGTCCCAGCCAACGACGAACTGGGGATGCTGGGCCGGGTCTGCGTGCCGCTCTTGGTCCGCGGTTTCCGTGTGGGGTACCTGTGGGTGCAGCAGGACCTTGAAGAGCTAAGCGCGACGGCGATCCTCGCCCAATTGCCCGGTGTGCGAGACGAGCTTGATCTGTTGGCGGGCCTGCTCCTGGACTCCAACACTGCCGAGTCCGAGTTCCGGCGAAGGCGTGAGCAGGAGTTCCTCTCGGCGTGCGGCGGCGAGTCGAACGCCGTCGCCGCAGTAGCGGGCTGGAAGGAAATCCAAGGCCGCGGTCCGTGGCAACTGGTGACCATCCTGGACGCGGACGGTGCCCGGTCCGACGTCGACCCCATTGCCGCAACCCTGACGCACCGCTCCGCCGCGCTGCAGTCGACCATCGGCGTCAACGCCGCCCTGTTCAGCGCGGGTACGGAAACCCATTCCGTGGTGCTGTTCCGGGAATCCGGTGGCCGGGCAGACCACGCGCAGGTCCTGGTCCACTACCAGCTGGAGCTCGCCAAGCGTGCCGGCCGGACCGTGGACCGTGTCATCCTGGGGATCAGCGAACCGTTCCAAGTAATCAGGCAGCTCGCGGGGGCGTACCGGCAATCCAAGGTTGCTGCGCAGGCCGCCGCGGTGGACCTGCAGCTGGGGGAGTTGGTGGACAGCCGGTCCGTGGGGGTCTACCAATTGTTCGATCGCTTGCAGGCTCCCGGCGGCTGGGATGACACAGGATCCGTACACTTCCGTACGCTCGAAGACCAGGACCGGAACGGCGAACTGCTCCCCGTCCTGGAATTGCTGTACGACAATGACGGCTCGGTCCAGGACGTCGCCGCCAAACTTCACCTCCACAGGAGCAGCATCTACAACAGGCTGGGCCGGATCCGCCAGCTCATCGGTGCTGATCCGCTCAATGGTGCCATCCGGCTCGAGCTCCACGCAGCCCTCAAGGCGCGGCGCTGGGCTGGGAGGCCGAGGATCTGAGGCCCTTTTAGTTACGGGCCATCAAACGTATGAGGCAGGCACCCGGAGTGGATGCCTGCCTCAGTGTTGGTTCAGGAGCGCTTCAACCGCTGGCAACTCCAGCGGCCCCTCCGGCGTCGGAAAGTGGACGTGCGGCTGCTGCTGCAGTACCGGCCGTGCCATCCCGTGTGGACTGTGGTGCGGGGCAAACGGATGCTCACTGCAGCACATCCCGGGCAGCGCCAAGGAGTGATTCCAAGGTGGACGCCTGCGGCTTCGGCGTGTTCGGGTTGCCGGTGGGCCGTGGCTTGGAGGTCTCCGTCGGTGTGGGCGTAGGTGTCGGAGTTGGAGTGGTGGTCGGCGTCGGAGTTGTGGTGGGTGTCGGCGTGGCCGGAGGTGTGGTGATCGTGTCCGACGGTACGTCGCTGGGAGCCGGCGCGGGCTGGGCCGGAGCCGTTCCGGGCGCAGGCGTCGAGGTCATGGGCGGTGCAGCAGCCGGGGCTGCCGCCGAAGGTACCCAGACCGGAGCGGCCAAGGAAACCTGGGGTGAAGGGACCGACGACGGCGAGACCGCCGCAGGTGCCTCCGGAACCGTTGCCGGCTGGCCGGCTTCGGACGAGGCTGAACCCGATGACGACGGTGAGGAAGCCGTGGTGTATGACGTCCGTGGTGCCGGTGCGGCGGAGCCCGATTGGCGGTCTGCGTTGCTGCCGCCAGCCTCCTGGGTAGGGGATTCCTGCCCGAAGAACGGCAGGTGCAGTGCCTGGCCAACGGACCCCGCCGTCAGTGCCAGACCCAGCGCACCGGCGACAACCGCCATGCGCGTGCTCATGTGCTTCACCGACGCAGCTTTCCGCAGAACCGCCTGCGGTTCGCGGCCGAACGCCGACGCAGCGCCCAGGCTTGCAGCGGTACGAGGAGCTGGGGTCTTGGCTGATGCCGCGGCAGTCACCACGGGAATGGCCGCTGTTGCTGGTTCGGCCGGTTCGGGAGCGTCCTGGGCGTTCTTAGTGGCCGGAGCGTCCTGCTGCGGGAGGGCGGACTGCACAGTATCCGCGGACACTCTATCCGCGGACCGGGGCCTGTCTGACGGACTTGAAGTGTCATCGGGCCGGGCAACGTCTTCCTGCCGGACGATCGGGATGGCGGACGTCGGCGGACCCGGCGTGGTGGACTCAGGAGCTGCGGCCCGGGCGGCTTCGACCACGGGAATTGCCGCGGTCGCCGGTTCCTGGAGCTCGGATTTCCTTGCCGGGGGTTCGGCTGGCTCAATGACGGCACGGGCTGCCAGTTCCCGCTCAGCGGCCCTGGCGGCAGCGCGCGTGACAAGTACTGGTGCGGCTGGTGCCTCGGCTGTGGGAACCGCCGTGGTGGCGGGTTCCGGCGTCGTGCTTTCTGTTCCGGTGGCCTGTCCGCTGGGTTGGGCCCGACGGCGTCCGGTTGGCTTGGTGCGCTCGCGGTCCAATTGCGCGCGGCGCGCGTTATCCATGGTTGGGGACATGGTTGTGCCTCTCAACGCCTGCGAGGTTAGCTGTCGGGTTCGGACGAGGCCGTCCGGCCGCGCGTTGCGGCTTCACCCCAAGGGCTCGTGGAGAAACAAGCCCGGGAAACTGTGGGTCCCCCGTCTCTGCCGCGGGTCTGGCGGATCCTGGATTGCGGCAGAGCCCGGCGTCAATCCAGAAGCGGCCCAGCGGAGATTCGGGTCGCCCTACGACCGTACAGGAGCCGGAAAGTAAAGTCACATTAATGTAACGGGCGGAACGTCCGCGCGCTTCGAGAGGGTTCTACCGCTTAGGCTTCGGGGCTGGCGCCGGGGCGGGGAACGCCTAGCACTGCCGGCAACACGACCAAGATGTCCATCCGCCAACACTAGCCTTGGGCACGTACTGGCCGGTAGACATGAGCTATGGACCTACCAGTGATGCCGCCCGTCTCGCCCATGCTCGCCAAGTCCGTCCCGAACATCCCCGACGTTGGCCATTACGAGCCCAAATGGGATGGGTTCCGGACCATCGTTTTCAAGGACGGCGACGAGATCATCCTGGGCAGCCGCAACGAAAAGCCCATGACGCGCTACTTCCCGGAGCTCGTTGAAGCGCTGAAGAAGAACCTTCCGGACAAGTGCGTGGTGGACGGCGAGATCATCCTGATCCAGGGCAACAGGCTTGAGTTCGAGGTGCTGCAGCAGAGGATCCACCCCGCGGACAGCCGGGTTCGGATGCTCGCCGAGAAGACGCCGGCGTCCCTTGTGGCGTTCGATCTCCTTGCCCTTGGCGACGAGGACCTGACCGGCCGGCCCTTCGCCGAGCGGCGGGCGGCCTTGGAGAAAGCCCTCGCCGACGCCAAGCCGCCCGTGTACGTGACGCCCGCCGTGACGGACCTTGAGCGGGCCAAGGAATGGTTCGTGCAGCTTGAAGGAGCAGGACTCGACGGCGTGCTGTCCAAACCGCTCGACGGCATCTACCAGCCGAACAAGCGGGTGATGTTCAAGACCAAGCATGAGCGGACAGCCGACTGCGTGGTGGCAGGATTCCGCTGGCATAAGACCGCGAAAGTTGTGGGGTCGATGCTGCTGGGGCTCTACGACGACTCAGGCCGGCTTCATCACGTCGGCGTCGTGGCGTCATTCCCCATGGCAAAGCGGGAGGCGTTGGTGGCTGAGCTTGAGCCCTATCAGGTGGAGTTTGCCGACCATCCCTGGGGTGAGTGGGCCAACCAGGAAGCCGGCGGATCCAGGATGCCCGGCGCCCAGAGCCGGTGGAGTGCAGGTAAGGACTTCTCCTTTGTTCCGCTCCGCCCTGAGTTGGTGATCGAGGTGGCATACGACTACATGGAGGGCGACCGGTTCCGCCACACGACGCAATTCCGTCGGTGGCGGCCGGACCGGACCCCGGAAAGCTGCACTTACTCGCAGCTGGAGGAGCCTGTGGAATACGACCTGGGGGAGATACTGAGCCTCCCGTAGGTGCCGGTACTACTCCTCGTGCCCTTGGTCGCTGCTCATGCTGCCTTCCGCGGGCGGGGTTTCGCCCGGGGGTACGCCTCCACCGGGCTCGAGACCCGTGATGTTTCCGTCCAAGGGATCCGGGTTGGCTGAGGCCGCGGGATCGTCGTCCTCGTCCTGGCGCATGTCGGGGTCCTCGTGGATGCTGTCCGCGTCCGCGGTGGTGTCGATGGGTCCGGTTGCGCCGCTCACGCCGAAGGTCCGGGGATCGTCTTCCGGGTCATAGCTGGTCATGGTGAACCCTTTCGTCAGTAAGGTGAACCAGTTTGTAAGTAAACTTACTAATCCGCTTGCCCCGCCAGCCTAGCGTGATCCGGCTGCACCCAACAAGAGGCGGCCGGGACAGTCCTCAGCGGTGCTGCGTTGTGGCGTTGACGAAGCTGCGGATGGCGTCCGCCACTGCCTTGGGCCGCATGTGCTGGGCTACGTGTCCCACCCCGGGAATCTCTACCAACCGCCCCTGCGCCACGGCCCGCGAAAGCCGGAGCGACCACTCGGGTCCGGCAACCTGGTCGCGGCTTCCGCGGAGAATCAGGACCGGAGCCTGTATCCGGGAGAGCCGTTCCTCCGTTGGGTACTTCATCATCACGGGCAGCTCGGTGAAGTACCAGCGCGGCCCGCAGCGGAGGTAGTCGGTGAATACGATCCAGTTGGAGGAGGGGCTTTCGCGGAGTATCCCGTCCAGGGTCAAGGCAATCGACTGGCGCATGACGTTCTTGTGCCTGGAGTCGACAACGGGGCCCATCAGCACAACGTGCCGTGCATTCGCCGGACGGTGCAGGGCGGCCTCAATAGCGAACTGCACACCCATGGAATGACCTACCAGAATGTAGGAGTCGACCCCGCGCGATGCCAGAGCTTCAGCAATGAATGCGCCGTAGTCCTCCACTTGGAGTTGCCGCTCCGGCCTCGGAGTCCCCGCAAAGCCGGGCAAGTCCAAGGAATACGTAGGCGCGCCCGCGGCCAGCACAGCGTGCAACCGCGCGAGATACCTGTGCGAGACGCCAATGCCGTGGATCAGGACGTAGGCGGGGGACCCTTCAGGGCCGGAGCCTGGCGCAGGCGTTCCCTCCTTCCAGAGGATCCGTCCGGTCAGGCCCAGGACCTCGACGTCGGCGGACAGCAGCATGGTCGATTTCTGCCCGGCCGATTCATCCTCAGCCGTTTCCCTTCCCGTCACTGGGCGCTCCGCTGCAGGAATACCGGGGCCCCGGGACCGTTCAGTTCGGTTTCAGCGACGGGTCGCCCGGACACTGCGAGCAACAACGCGATTGCGGGTCCTTCCACCGCTGGACCGCTGCCGTGATCGAAAGCCGTGTCTGTTGCAACCAGGCGCCATCCGGCCGCGATCTCCTTGCCGCCACCCATCTTCGTGGTGGTGCGGAGCTGGTAGCCCAAAGCAGTGGCAACGTGTGGAGCCGGGTAGTTGCGGTGGATTCCCAGTGGACGGCGAATGTCTTCTCCGTGGAGGAAGGCCTCAACCAATCGGGTGGCCAATCCCGCAGGCGGCCCTGACGTGCGTGACAGCACACCGCGGAAGCGGCGAAGGGTCATCTCCGGCTCCCGGGTTTTTTCACGTTCAACGCCCACGGCATTGTCGTGATCGAAGTCCATCCGGGCGGCAATCATGCGCCGCATGAACCCCGTTCGCGTGGTCTTGGCACTATCGACCATGTGCGCCAGGACGTCATGAATGTCCCAACCCGCGCACAGCGACGGCGTCTGCCATTGGAAGGGCTGAAGGGATTCCAGATCATGGATCAGGGCACGACGTTCCTCGTGCACCACGGGCCAAACAACGGAAGGAGAAGTTGAAGCCATACTGCTATTGAACCGCATGCCCGCCGGCGGCCGGACTAGTCCCGGGTCGCGTCGTCCGGTTCGTTGGGGCCGGCTGCCGGATGTGAAGCGTCCGGTGAGGCTGCCGCATCAGCGGCCTCCCGGCGTCGTGCGATTTTCGATTCGGTCCACATTGTCACCGCCACGAACACCGTGCACGCGAACATGAAGGTCGCCACAAAGTTCAATCCCATGGCCGAGCCCAAGGGTATGGCAAGGGCCAGCGCAGCCAAACCGGCCACGATATGCCACCCCTTGAAATTGCCCACCGATCAAGCGTAACCCCGGCCTTTACGGGTGCCCGCCTGTTGGCTGGGATCGTTGCTTGATCCTTATCACTCGGACGCTTTTTGGCCCGATCCGGCGACATCTTCGGCGGCTGCTTCGGCCTGCTTTTTCTTCTGCGTTTCCAACCACGCCATGATGGCAGCCTGGCGGATCCGGCGATGCGTCCCCCGGTACTCCACAGGAATCTCGCCGCGGTCGGTCATGTTCCGCAAATAGGTGTGCGAGATCCCGGCAAGCTCCGCCGCCTGCGAGGTGGTGAGCATTTCTTCCACGCTGCTGACAGTCACCGTTTCGCCCCGGCCCAGTCTCGCAAGGAGGTCGACGACGGCGGCACGTGCCTCGTCCGGCAGGCGGTGGACCGTGCCGTCCACAAACACAGTGATGTCGTGGCTGTCGTTGAGGGACCGCGCCAGGTTCCGGGCGTCATCGGCGGGGAGGCCCGCTGTGACGCGGGGAGTTATCAATGCCATGGCAGAAGCCTAGCCTGAGGCGTTAAGGAAAATTACACCGCGTCCAGGTCGGTCTCCAGCAGCTTGACCAAGGCCTCCAACGCGGCATCCGCCCCGTCACCTTCGGCCCGCAGCACTACGACGTCACCCTTGGCAGCGCCGAGGGTCATGAGCGAAAGGATGCTGGCGGCATCCATCGCTTCGTCCTCGGGCTGGCCCTGCATGGCGATGGTCACCTCAACTGGCTGTTCGCCTGCCGCCTCGGCGAACAATGCGGCGGGCCGGGCGTGCAGGCCGGAGCTGCTGGCGATGGTGGCTGTGCGTTCTGGCATGGGTTTTCTCCTGCGGTTGGTTCGGATCGGTTTTAGAGGCCGAGTTCTTCGAGCACGGGCAGCTTGGCGCGGACCCACTCGCGCGCCTCGGTGGCGCTGGGGGCGGAAAGGGCCAGGCGGGCAAGTTCCTGCGCCTGCTCCAGCGTGACGGTCTTCAGCACCGTTCCGACGGCGGCCAACGAGCGCGCGGTCATGGACAGTGTGGTGACGCCCAGGCCGGTAAGCACGACGGCGAGGGCCGGGTCGGCGGCTGCCTCACCACAGACGCCTACGGGCTTGTTGCCGCCCTCGCGTCCGGCACCTTCCTGGGCCGCGCCTTCCACGGTGAGCTGGACGAGCCGGAGCACCGCAGGCTGCCAGGGGGTGTTCAGTTCAGCGAGCGGGCCGAGCTGGCGGTCGGCGGCCATGGCGTACTGGGTAAGGTCGTTGGTGCCCAGGGAGGCGAAGCCCACCTCACGCAGGACGGTGGCGCTGGTCAGCGCGGCGGAGGGGACTTCCACCATGACACCCGGGGTCTGGATTCCGGCAGCGGCACAGAGCGAGGCGAAGCGTCCGGCTTCGGCAGCAGTGGAAATCATGGGTGCCATGACCCAGACATCGGCTTCGGACTCCGACGCAGCCCGGGCAATTGCCTCAAGCTGGCGCTCCAGGACGCCGGGGGTGGTGAAGTCGGTGCGGTAGCCGCGAACGCCCAGGGCGGGGTTGGGTTCAGTGGCATCGGTGAGGAAGGGGAGGGGCTTGTCGGCGCCGGCATCCAGCGTGCGAAGGACCACCTTCTTGCCGGGGAAGGCATCAAACACGGCTTTGTAGGCTGCGGCTTGCTCGTCCACTGAGGGCTCGGTGTCCCGTTCGAGGAAGCAGAATTCGGTGCGGAACAGGCCAACACCCTGCGCCCCGAGACCTGCTGCCGCCACGGCGTCCTTGGCACCTCCGACGTTGGCGAGGAGCGGCACCAGGTGGCCGTCCGCCGTCGTGCCGTTTCCGTCGAAGGAGGCCAGCGTCGCGGAGGTTTCAGCCCAAGCTGTTGCTGACGCGCGCTGCTCGTCGGTGGGTTCAACCGCCACGAAACCGGCCGCGCCGTCCACGTAGACTTCGGTTCCGTCCGCGATGTCGTCCACGCCATGGGCTGCGACGACGGCGGGCAGACCCAGTGAGCGGGCGATGATTGCGGTGTGGGACTGGGGGCCGCCGCCCGAGGTGACCAGAGCCAGTACCTTGGCCGGGTCCAGCGTGGCCGTATCTGCCGGCGCGAGGTCTTCGGCCACAAGGATGAAGGGAGTGTCGGAGGACGGGATGCCCGGAGCGGGGACGCCGCGGAGCTCAGCGACGATGCGCGCGCGCACGTCAAGCACGTCCGTGGCGCGTTCGGCCATGTAGCCGCCGAGGTTGTGCAGCATTTCGGAGACAGAGGCCCCGGCTTCCCAGATGGCGCGTTCGGCAGAGGTTCCGGCGTTGACGAGTTTGCCGGCCGACTTCAGGAGCATGGTGTCCTTGGCCATCAGGGCGGTGGCTTCAAGGACTGCCTTGCCATCGCCGGAGGCGCTGTCCGCGCGGCCTTTCAGTTCGTCGTGGACAGACTGCGCCGCAGCTTTCAGGCGCGCGACGGCGTCTTCCGGGCTGACGTCCGCGGCGAGGCGTTCGCCCGACGGCGGCTCACTCACCGGCTTGGGCATCTGGCGGACGGAACCGATGATGCGGCCAGGGCTAACCCCAACTCCTTGGAAATTCTGCACTGAATCCTCTGTTCCTGCTTGTCGGTCATGACCCGCCGGCGACGGCACCGGGAGCCTGCGAATTTAGCTTACAAAATTTCCTTGTGAGCTACTTCATATAGCAATGCTATAGGTGCTAGGGTAGCGGTTATGAGTTTCGATGACCAGCTTCCGCCGAAAATTCGGTTGCTTCGCGCAGCTGCCGAATTGCTGGCGAATTCGGAGGGGGCATCGGTCTCGACGCGCCAGATCACCAAGCTTGCCGGGGTCACGGCGCCAACGCTTTACCACCACTTTGGTGACAAAGAAGGACTGTTTGACGCCGTCGTCTCAGCCGGTTTCGAAGAGTACGTGGCAGGGGAGCGGGATTTTGCACCGTCCGGGGAGCCCTTGGAAGACGTCCGGCGGATGTGGGACAACCACGTCCAGTTCGGGCTGACCCAACCCCACCTGTACTTGGTGATGTTCGGCAACATCAGGCCGGAAAGCCGCCCCGCAATCGTGGCGGACGCTGAAGCGCTCCTGGAAGAGATGCTGAACAAAGCCGCCATCGCCGGTCAGATCAACGTGCCGCCCCGCGAAGCAGCACGCAGCATCCTGGCGGCCAACGTGGGCGTCACGCTCATGCTGATCGCAGAACCGGTGGAAGACCGGAACCTCGAGCTCTCAACGATGACCCGGGATTCCATGATTTTCGCCGTCTCCACGGACACCGCCCGTGGCGCCGCAGCGGAGGACTCCGGTAAGTCCTCGGTAGTTGTTGCGGCAATCGCGCTGAATGCAGCACTGCAGGCCTCGCATTCAGACCAACTGTCCAGCTCTGAACTGAAGCTCTTCCTCGAGTGGCTTCACCGCATTTCCAGCAGCTCCTAGCTGCACTCTCTCGATCTATATCGACTGACCCCGCGCCGCCGCGGGACACACGTTAGGAATTCACATGGCAACAGAGACCGTTGCGAAGCCCCGCACGAGCGCCCGCGTTGGTGTCCAAAAGTTCGGAACATTCCTGTCCGGCATGATCATGCCCAACATTGGCGCCTTCATCGCCTGGGGCCTCATCACAGCCTTGTTCATCGAAAAGGGCTGGATTCCCGTAGCTGAGTTGGGTGGCTTCGGCACCAACGCTGAAGGCGAACCAAACGGAGGCATCGTTGGCCCCATGGTCACGTACCTCCTTCCGATCCTGATTGCCTACACGGGCGGTCGGATGGTCTACGACGTCCGTGGTGGCGTTGTTGGTGCCATTGCGACCATGGGTGTCATTGCGGGGACGGACTCGCCCATGTTTATCGGTGCCATGATCATGGGGCCGCTGGGTGGCTGGACCATGAAGCAAATTGACCGCCTGTGGGACGGCAAGATCCGTCCGGGCTTTGAGATGTTGGTGAACAACTTCTCGGCCGGTATTTGGGGTGCCGCGCTGGCTTTGGGCGGCTTCTACGGCCTTTCCTGGGTTGTTCAACGCTTTACTGAAGGCGCCGGAGCTGTTGTGGGCTTCCTCGTCAACAACGGACTGCTGCCGCTGACCAGCATCTTCATCGAGCCCGCCAAGGTCCTCTTCCTCAACAACGCCATCAACCATGGTGTGCTGACTCCATTGGGCATCCAGCAGTCGCTGGAGCAAGGCAAATCCATCCTGTTCCTGCTCGAAGCCAACCCCGGCCCTGGCCTTGGCATCCTGCTGGCGTACATGTTCTTCGGCCGCGGTGCTGCCAAGGCGTCGGCTCCCGGCGCTGCCATCATCCACTTCTTCGGTGGCATCCACGAGATCTACTTCCCCTACGTTCTGATGAAGCCGATCCTCATCCTGGCTGCCATCGGTGGCGGCATGACGGGCATTGCAACCTTGGCCATCACCAATTCCGGTTTGGTAGCCCCTGCCGCTCCGGGTTCCATCATTGCGGTGTTGGCGCAGACATCACGCGACAGCTACGTCGGAGTGATTCTGGCAGTCGTGCTGGCCACCACAGTGTCCTTCCTGATCGCGTCCTTGATCCTGCGCACCTCCAAGAACAAGGGCGAGGACGACCTTACGGCGGCCACCTCACGCATGGAAGCCATGAAGGGCAAGAAGAGCTCCGTTTCTTCGGCCCTGACTGGCGACGGTGCCGCCGCCGGCCGCGGCGAGGGAACTGTCCTGACCCGTCCCGTCCAGAACATCGTGTTCGCTTGCGACGCCGGTATGGGTTCCAGCGCCATGGGTGCCTCGGTCCTTCGCAACAAGATCAAGGCTGCAGGGTTCCCGGATGTGAAGGTCACCAACTCGGCCATCGCCAACCTGAGCGATACCTACGATGTTGTCGTTACGCACGAAGACCTCACCGAGAGGGCCCAACCGCGTACCTCCAGCGCCGTGCACTACTCAGTGGACAACTTCATGAACAGCCCGCGCTATGACGAAATCGTTGAACTGGTCAAGGCCAGCAACAGCGAGGCCGCTCCGGCGGAGACTGCCGCAGCAGCTCCCGCCCATGGTGCCCATGCCGCCGAGCCGGCTGCCGCCGTCGAAGGTAAAGCCGTGCTGCTGCGCGAAAGCGTAGTCCTGAACGGTACTTCCCGCGACCGCGACGCCGCGATTGACGAGGCCGGACAGCTGCTGCTGGACCGGGGTGCCGTGGACATGAGCTACGTCCACGCCATGCACGAGCGCGAGGAATCCGTGTCCACGTACATGGGCAGCTTCCTGGCGATCCCGCACGGCACCAACGCCGCCAAGGAACACATCAACCACTCGGCCGTGTCCATCGTCCGGTACCCGGAGGGAATCGACTGGGGCGGAAAGCAAGTGAAGTTCGTCGTCGGCGTGGCCGGCATCAACAACGAGCACCTCCACATCCTGTCCTCCATTGCCAAGATCTTCACCAACAAGGCGCAGGTTGCCCAGTTGGAGCAGGCAACCACGGTGGACGAAGTCCTGGAGCTGTTCGGAAAGGTCAACGCATAGTGAAGGCAGTCCATTTTGGGGCAGGCAACATTGGACGCGGCTTCGTGGGGCTGTTGCTGCACGAAGCCGGCTATGAGGTGGTGTTCGCGGATGTTGCGGATGCGCTGATCAGCGAGCTCGCTTCCGCGGACTCCTACGACGTCCATGAAGTAGGCGAGAATCCTGCGGTCAAGACCGTCACGGGCTTCCGGGCGCTGAACTCGGCGACGCAGGAGGACGCGGTAGTGGAGGAAATCGCGACGGCGGATGTGGTCACCACAGCCGTGGGGCCGCACATCCTGAAGTTCGTGGCACCAGTGATCGCCCGCGGGCTGGCCGCCCGGCCCGCGGACCTTTCGCCCCTGCAAGTCATGGCCTGCGAGAACGCCATCAATGCCACCGATCTCCTGCACAGCGAGATCCGTGCCGCCTGGGACGACTCGGCCGGTGACCTGGACGCCGTCGCGGTGTTCGCGAACACCGCAGTGGACCGCATTGTCCCCAACCAGGCGCCGGGACAGGGCCTGGATGTCACGGTGGAGACGTTCTACGAGTGGGTCATCGACCGCACGCCCTTCGCGGGCAACGCACCGGTGATCCCGGGCGCTACGTTCGTGGACGAGCTGGGCCCGTACATCGAGCGCAAGCTGTTCACGGTGAACACGGGTCACGCATCGGCAGCGTACTTCGGGTACCAGGGCGGGCTGGAGAAGATTTCCGACGCCATGGCCGATCCCGCGGTGGCCGCGAAGGTCCGGGCCGTGCTGGAAGAAACCAAGGAACTCCTGGTGGCCAAGCACGGCTTCGAGGAAGCTGCCCAGGAAGCCTACGTCCAGAAGATCCTTTCGCGCTTCACCAACCCGCACCTGCCGGATACGGTGGTGCGCGTGGGACGTGCCCCGTTGCGGAAACTCGGCCGCCACGAGCGTTTTGTGGGCCCGGCTGCCGAGCTCGCTGAGCGGGGCGTCACCCCGGTGGCATTGCTCGAGGCCATGTCCGCGGCCCTGCGCTTCGATGACGGTGCCGACGACGAAGCCGTGGAGCTCGCCAGGCTGCTGTCCGAACTGGACGCGGCCGCCGTCGTCGAACGAGTCACGGAACTGACGCCGCAGCACCCGCTGTTCCCTGCCGTGCAGAAGCTGGTGGAGGACCGCCAAGCGGAGGCCTGACCCTCTCTCACATCCCGCGCGTTTGGGGGAGACCCTCTCTCACATCCCGCGCGTTTGGGGGAGACCCTCTCTCACCATTCGCTGTTAAAGCCCGACGCCGGGCACCCAAGCTGGGTGCCCGGCGTCGGGCTTTCGCTTTAAAGGGTTAGCGCGCTGCCGCGGTTTCGGCGTCCGACATCGCCTTCCATTCGGCCACGCGGGCCTGGTGGAGCGGGGACTTGCGGACCACTGCGTAGGCCACGCCGAGGATCGCGAACCAGATGGGTGTCACCAGCAGGGCCGTGAGGGTGTCGGGCTGGGTGGTCAGTGCCCACACCAGGAAGGCGAAGAACGCGAACACCACCCACACCATCGGCACGCCGCCGGGCATCTTGAACGTGGAGGCTGCGTGCTGTTCCGGGCGGCGCTTCCGGTACACCAGGTAGCTGGCCAGGATGATCGACCAGACGAACATGAAGCAGACGGCGGACACTGTGGTCACCATGTCGAACGCCACGCCAACGTCCTTGCCCGCGTACAGAAGAACGACGCCGGCCAGCAGCAGGACGCAGGAAAGGAACAGTGCGTTCTGGGGTACTTTGCGGCTGGAGAGGCGGCCGAAGAGCTTGGGCGCATCGCCGTCGTTGGCCAGGCCGTAGACCATGCGCGAGGTCGAGTAGATGCCGGAGTTGGCCGATGACATGGCGGAGGTGAGAACCACAAGGTTCACCACGGTAGCGGCCATACCGAGGCCCGCCAGTGAGAACATCGCGATGAACGGGCTCTGGCCTGCCTTGAATTCAGTCCACGGGGTGACGGACATGAGGATGATCAGGGCGCCTACGTAGAAGAGCATGACGCGCAGGGGGATGGCATTGATGGCGCGGGGGAGGTTGTGCTCGGGATTCTTTGTTTCAGCTGCTGCCGTGCCCACAAGCTCGATGCCCACGAAGGCGAAGACGGCGATCTGGAAACCGGCGACGAAGCCCATGAACTCCTTGGGGAAGAAACCGCCGTGGCTCCACAGGTTGGTGAAGCTGGCCGTACCCGCGTTGGACTGGAAGCCCGTGAAAATCATGACCAGGCCAACGACGATCAGTGCAACGATGGCGATGATTTTGATGAGCGCGAACCAGAATTCCGTCTCACCGAAGGCCTTCACGGTGGGCAGGTTCAGCAGGAGCAGGATGATGATGGTGGCCAGCCCCGGGATCCACAGCTGGATGCCCGGCCAGAGCTCGTTGGCGTAACCCGCAATCGCGATGACGTCAGCTACGCCGGTGACAACCCAGCAGAACCAGTAGGTCCAGCCGGTGAAGAAGCCGGCCCACGGACCCAGGAGGTCGCCAGCGAAGTCGCTGAAGGATTTGTAGTTCAGGTTGGACAACAGAAGCTGACCCATGGCGCGCATGACGAAGAAGAGCATGAAGCCGATGATCATGTACACGAAGATCACGGAGGGACCGGCCACGGAGATGGTCTTGCCGGAGCCCATGAAAAGGCCCGTTCCGATGGCGCCGCCGATGGCCAGGAGCTGGATGTGGCGGTTGCTGAGCGAGCGTGAAAGGTGGGGCTCGCTGTCCCTGCTGGAGGCAGTACGCTGCCCTGTTGTTGTCTGGTCAGACATGAGTGTTCAAGAACCCTTCGGAAGAACCGTCAAAAAGGTGACGGCCGTTACAGATCTGGTTCGATAAAGCTATAGCTTATGTCTGACAAATGGCGAATCGGGTCTGCAATAGGTCAGCTTGGTTTTCACCAGTTCGATAGGATCCGTGGATGGCTACTTCCAATAGACCGCCGATGACCCGCCAGGACCGCAGGCAGAAAGTGCTCGCGCTGGCGTTCTGTGTGTCGATGGTGGGCCTGCTGGCTTCGATCTTCCTGACCGGCGGAAACCCACTCTTCCCCGGAATGTCCAGTCCGCTGCTGGTGCTGTTCTTCTTCCTGGGCACAGCAGGCAGCGTCGTCGGGCTGGCCGTTACCACGGTGAAGCGAACTGCGAAGGAAACCTCAGGCAGGGGATAAGCGGCCCTGCATGGCGAAAGCTCCCTTGTTGAAAAGGGAGCTTAGGCCGTTGGTGTGCGGCTACGCGATCTGCCGCTTATAGGCCGCCGTCGCGAAGGCATAAGCGACGACGAGGATCCCAAGGCACCAGGCCAGAGCCACCCAGATGTCGCTTCCCGCCGGCTGCTGGGCGAACAGATCCTGGATGGTGTTCACGATCGAGGTGACGGGCTGGTTTTCCGCGAACCAGCGGACCGGTCCCGGCATGGTGTCCGTCGGGACGAAGGCCGAACTGATGAACGGCAGGAAGATCAGCGGGTAGGAGAACCCTCCCGCGCCATCCACCGACTTCGCCGAAAGGCCGGCGATGATGGCGATCCACGTCAGCGCCAGGGTAAACAACGTCAGGATTCCAGCGACGGCCAGCCAGTCCAGCACATTCGCGGAGGTCCGGAACCCCATGAGCAGCGCAACCCCCACGATGATCACCAGCGATAGTCCGTTGGCTACCAGCGACGTCAGGACGTGGGCCCACAACACAGAAGAGCGGGCGATGGGCATGGACTGGAACCGCTCGAAGATGCCGCTTTGCATGTCCGTGAAAAGCCGGACCGCGGTGTAGGCGATGCCCGAGGCGATAGCGATCAACATGATGCCCGGGAGCAGGTAGTTGACGTAGTTTTCGGTGTCGGTCCTGATGGCGCCTCCGAACACGTAGACGAACAAGAGCATCAGGGCGATCGGTGTGATCGCGGTGGTGATGATGGTGTCCACGCTCCTGAAGATGTGCCGCATGGAGCGGCCCAGCAGGACTGAGGTGTCTGCGAAGAAGTGGGTGTTCATGACCTGTCCTTTACTGGTTCGGAGCCGGAGTTAGTTCCTACAAGTGCCAGGAAGATGTCCTCCAGGGTTGGCTGCTTTTCCACGTATTCCACCTTGGCCGGCGGCAGGAGCTGCTTCAGTTCACCGAGCGTGCCGTTGGCGATGATGCGTCCTTCGTGAAGGATGGCTATGCGGTCTGCCAACTGCTCTGCCTCGTCCAGGTACTGGGTGGTGAGCAGCACCGTAGTTCCCTTGTTGGCGAGGTTCTTGACGATCTGCCACACCTCAATGCGGGCTTCCGGGTCGAGCCCGGTGGTGGGTTCGTCCAGGAAGATCACCTTCGGGTTGCCGATCAGACTCATGGCGATGTCCAGGCGCCGCCTCATGCCGCCGGAGTACGTCGCCACCTTGCGGGACCCGGCGTCGCTGAGGCTGAATTGCGCCAGCAGTTCGTCCGCGATCCCGGCCGGGTTCTTCAGGTGGCGCAGTTTGGCCACCAGGATGAGGTTCTCCTTGCCGCTGAGGACCTCATCCACTGCGGCGAACTGCCCGGTCAGGCTGATGGATTGCCTCACCTGCAGCGGTTCGGACGCGACGTCGAAACCGTCGACGGCGGCCTGACCGCCGTCGGCTGTCAGCAGCGTCGACAGGATCTTCACCATGGTGGTTTTCCCCGCGCCGTTGGATCCGAGGAGGGCGAAAATGCTGCCTGTCGCTACCTCGAAATCAACGCCCTTGAGTACATGAAGATCCTTGTAGGACTTTTCAATACCCTTTACCTGGATTGCCGCAGCAGTCATGATTCCGCTTCCTTCGCTTTGTCTATGGCCTTGTTGAGGCGCTCGCGTTCCTTGTCGATCCAGCGTTTGCCGCCGTAGGCCTGGGCGAAGGTTTCAGCGAATTCGATGGGGTCATCACCGACGATCGCGCTTACCGGAGTGCCGTCCACAGCGGCGCGTTCCCAGAGGTCGGCCAGGTCCGTGAACATCTGCACCATGGTGTCGCCCTCGGTAACGCCGCCGTAGTACATCAGGTAGCGGTTGAAGGCGGTTGCTACGGTGAGGTACGGCTCGGGCAGGGCATCCAGCCGCGCCTTTGCCTGCTTGTACTGCTTCTTCTGCTCGAGTGATCCGGTGACCAGTTCGATCCATTTGGCTGCCATGTCAGTTTCCTTCCTTGCGGAGTTGTTCCAGCCGTTCGGACAGGAAGCTCCAGGTGTTCCAGAATTCGTTCAGTTCTTTTTTGCCTTGGGTGTTGAGCGTGTACACCTTGCGGGGCGGACCCTTTTCGGATGGCCGCTTCTCGACGTCCACCAGTCCTTTTTGTTCGATCCGGACCAGCAACGCGTACACGGTGCCTTCGGCGATCTCGGTGAAGCCCTGTTCCCGGAGCAGCGTGGTGATTTCGTATCCGTACGCTGCCTTTCCGGTCAGCAGGGCCAGCACGATGCCCTCCAAAGTGCCTTTGAGCATCTCTGTCATTTGCTTGCCCATCGGACACCTCCTTCACTACTCAGTATTGCTAGCTACCACTACATAGTAGAACTAGGTACCGGTACTTAGCAATACTGAATACTGAAGAATTTGGCATGCTGGGGTGGTGACTACGGAACCCGCCGCCTCGCCCACCTTGCTGACCGCCGCCGTCGACTCCAGGACGTTCAGCCTCCGCCCCGCCCGGAAGGGCGACCTGCCGCGCATCCTCGCGTTGCTCGTGGATGACCAGCTGGGCGCCACTCGGGAAAAAGCTGACGACCTGGCGCCGTACGAGCAGGCTTTTGACGCGATCGACGCCGACGCCGCGCACCTTTTGGTGGTGGGGGAACTGGGCGGCGAGGTAGTGGCCACTTTCCAGCTCAGCTACCTCCCGGGCCTGTCCCGCCGGGGATCCTGGCGTGCCCAGATCGAGGCTGTTCGCGTGTCCGACGCGCTGCGCGGACAGGGTGTCGGGGCGCTCATGATCCAGTGGGCCGTCGATCAGGCGCGGGAGCGTGGCTGTTCGCTGGTTCAGCTCACTACTGACAAGTCCCGGGTCGCGGCGCACCGCTTCTACGAGCGGCTCGGTTTTGTCGCCAGCCACGAGGGCATGAAGCTCACCCTCTAACCTCCCCGGCCCAACTAGGTGACAGCAAACGTCGCAATGAGTGCCCATTGGGACATGTGCTGTTACCCAGTTGGGTGCAGTGGGCCTTGACTATTAGGGTTCCTAACTATTAGGCTACCTAAATATGAACGATGGTTTCAGCCCCAGACTCATCGACCTCGCGCAGGAATTCCGTGAGGCCCTCCGGCTGGGTGTCTATATGTTCCGCCGTTTGGATCCGGAAGGCGACCTCACCGCCGCGCAGCTAAGCCTTCTTTCGATGATCGAGGGTGCCGGACTGCGAGTTGGCGACATCGCCAAGAACCTGGGCATCAAGGTCCCCAGCGCGACCGAGCAGATCATCAAGCTTGAGCGTGCCGGCCTGGTGACCCGGCAGCCCGACCCCGATGACTCCCGCGCGGTCCAAGTGGCCATCACCAAATCCGGGCATGCCGCCGTCGAATCCGCCAACCAGCGCCGCAACGCGATGGTGGCGGAGTTGCTGCAGGGCCTCCGCCCGGAGGAAGTGGACGCGCTGGCGGCGGCGCTTCCCGTCATCAGCAAAATCAACAGTTCGTTCCAGAACTAACCACCAGTCACGCACCAACAAGGAGCAATTGAATGTCACGCCAGTTGGCTGACGCTTCAGCAAGCGCCGAAACAACCGCCGAAACAACCGTAGAAAACACCCTCGAAGCGGAGAAGGCTTCGTTCCTCAAGCAGCCCAAAGCAGTCTGGGCAACAGCCCTCGCCGCAGTCTTTGCCTTCATGGGCATTGGGCTGGTTGATCCGATCCTCCCCGCGATTGCCAAGAACCTCCAGGCGTCCACCAGTGAAGTGTCGTTGCTGTTCACCAGCTACTTCCTGGTGACGGCCATAGCGATGCTCATCAGCGGCTTCGTGTCTTCCAGGATCGGCGGGAAGAAGACGCTCCTCATCGGCCTGGCGATCATTGTGGTCTTTGCATCGTTGTCCGGTCTTTCCGGGAGTGTCGAACAGCTTGTGGGCTTCCGCGCAGGGTGGGGCCTCGGAAACGCGCTGTTCGTTGCAACAGCCTTGGCCGTGATTGTCGGTGTGGCAAGCGGCGGAACGGGCACCGCGATCATCCTCTATGAAGCTGCTCTCGGCCTTGGCATTTCGCTCGGGCCGCTGCTTGGCGCCCTTCTTGGCGGGTGGCAGTGGCGCGCACCGTTCTTCGGCACTGCGGTCCTGATGGCCATCGCGTTCATAGCCCTGTTGGCGTTGCTCCCGAAGACACCCGCGCCCGCCAGGAAGTCCCGGCTCCGGGATCCGCTTCTGGCCCTTGGACACAAAGGCCTCCGCACCACGGCTGCCAGCGCCCTCTTCTATAACTACGGCTTCTTCACCATCCTGGCCTTCACGCCTTTCATCCTTGGCATGGATGCCTACGGCATCGGCGGAGTCTTCTTCGGCTGGGGCGTGGCTGTGGCTGTGTTCTCGGTGTTCGTTGCGCCCGTGCTGCAGAAGCGCTTTGGTGCAGTGAAGGTCCTGGCCGGCACTCTGGCCGTCCTCATGCTCGACTTGATTGGGCTGGGACTGGCCGCGGGGCACTCGGTGCCTGCCGTCGTCGTGCTGGTGATCGTGGCCGGCGCCCTCCTGGGCATCAACAACACGGTGTACACGGAACTGGCCATGGGCGTTTCCGACTCGCCGCGTCCGGTTGCTTCCGCCGGTTATAACTTTGTCCGCTGGATGGGCGGCGCGCTTGCTCCCTTCGCCGCCGCGCAGCTCGGCGAGCATTTCGGGCCGCAGGTGCCGTTCTTTGCAGGCGCCGTTGCCATGGTGATCGCCATCCTCATCGCCTTCGGGGGTCGGAAGTTCCTGTCGTCCCACGAACCGCACCTGGTGTAGCACTCACAAACAATGAAGCCCGGCGGATCGCATCCGCCGGGCTTCTTTGTGCGCTATTTGCCGTCGTTCGAGGTGACCGGCAACGGCGCCACCGGTGCGCCCTTGGGAACGAACAGGGTTTCGGCCTGCTCCAGGGACATGCCGTTCGTTTCGGGAACCTTGAACATCACAAAGAAGAACGACGCCGCCGCGAACGCCGCGTACATGGCATACGTCAGGGGCAGCGAACCAGCCGCCATGATCGGGAAACTCAAGGTGATGGCAAAGTTGGCGATCCACTGTGCAGCGGCGGCCAGGCCAAGGGCGCGTGCGCGGATGCGCGACGGGAAGATCTCACCCAACAGCACCCACACCAGCGGACCCCACGAGGCACCAAAGCTGATCACAAACACGTTGGCCGCAACCAGGGCGATGGGTCCCCACGCGCCGGGAAGAGTGATGTCCGGACCTGAGCCTTGAGCTGAGGAGAAGGCCAGGGCCATCACGCCAAGCGATACTGCCATGCCGATGGAGCCGGTGAGCAGGATGGGCCGGCGTCCAATCCGGTCCACCAGTGCGATGGCCACCAACGTCACCAGGATGTTGGTGACGGACGTGGCAACTGAGATGGTCAGGGAGTCCTTTTCCTGGAAGCCGACAGCCTTCCACAGCGTGGTGGAGTAATAGAAGATGACGTTGATGCCCACAAACTGCTGCAGCACGGACAGGATGATGCCGATCCACACAACAGGCAACAGGCCGAAGCGGTTTCCACGCAGGGAGCCCTTCTTGGTGGAGAGCTTTTCCTCCTGGATGGATTCACGGATTTCGCGGATGTGGCGGTCGATGTCATCGCCCGGGATGAGCCTGGTGAAGATGGTGCGGGCCTGGTCTTCCTTGCCGTTGAGCACCAGGAAGTGCGGCGATTCGGGCAGGCGGAAAGCGATCCAACCATAGACGGCAGCGGGAAGTGCGCAGGCGATGAACATCCACCGCCACGCTTCAATGCCCAGCCACAGGGTTTCACCGGCACCGCCGGCCGAGTTTGCCAGGACCGCGTCGGAGAGCAACGCGGCAAAAATACCCGTGGTGATGGCCAGCTGCTGGAGCGACGCCAAGCGGCCGCGGACGTGCCTCGGGGAGATTTCCGAGATGTAGGCGGGGGCAATCACGGACGCCAGGCCGATGCCGAGGCCGCCCACCAAGCGCCAGAAGATGAGGTCCCAGACGCTGAAGGCCAGGCCGGTTCCGATGGCGCTCACCAGAAAGAGCAGCGCGCCGATTTTCATCGCGGGGATGCGGCCGTACCGGTCGGCAACTTTGCCGGCCAGGTAGGCACCCACGGCACAGCCGAGCAGTGCGACAGCAACCGCGAATCCGGTGAGTGCCTCGCTCATGACGAATTCGCTGGCCATGGCATCCACGGCACCGTTGACCACGGATGAATCAAAGCCGAACAGGAAACCACCCACTGCGCCGGCCACAGCGAGGCCGATCACCTTCCGGGAAACGTGGGGCGCGCCTGCTTCGGTGCTGGGACTGGACATGGGTCTCCCTTGGGAAATGTGTTTGGGGCTGCGATGCGTGTCGTCGTCGGCTGTTCCGACGGGGACGCCGGTGCACTCGCGCTACACAGTGTGGCACGTCATATCCGCCAAGTTCCAGTCAAGTGATGGACGTGACATGCATTTACTTTCTTAACCCAAAAGGCGCTGGCTGTGCCCTGAACGTTCCCTGGGAGTCAATTCCGCCCGCCAGTAAGCATGAATAGACCCGCTTGAATCCACTTATTGAACGCAAAGCACGACGGCGGCCCTTGAGTCAGGTGCCAAACGACAGGGCCGCCGTCGGACGCTTTGCAACCGCGGAAGCGGAGCTACGAGAGCTCCTTCAGCGCCTCCGCCAGCAGCTTTCCCGGTTCCCCTAGCCGGGTGTGAAGGCCTCGCTCGGCAAGCAGTTCGCCGCCGATGACGACCTCGGTGACGTCGCTGGCTGTTGCGCTGAACGCCAGCTGCAGGGGACGGGACCCGGCGGTGCGGGTTGACGTGGGGTCGACAACCATGAGGTCACAGACGCTGCCCACTTCAAGTGCTGATGCCACGGGCGTGGCCATGGATCGGGACGCCCCGCCAGTCGCTGCCTGCAGCAGTTCCTGCGGCCTAAACCGGCCGCGCTGGCCGCTGCCCAACCGCTCCCCGTGCTCAAGCGTGCGCATTTCGACCCAGGGGTCGATCACGGCGTGCTGGTCGGTACCGAGGGCGATGGTCGCTCCTGCGTCCGAAAGTTCCCTGGCCGGGCCGATCCCGTCCGCGAGGTCGGCTTCGGTGCTGGGGCACATCACAACCGTGGTCGCGGCTTGTCCGAGCGCAGCGATGTCGTCCTGGGTCAAGTGGGTGGAGTGGACGGCTGAGAGCCTGCTGCCCAGGAGTCCGTGGCGTGCCAGGAGGCCAGTCGGCGTGGTGCCGTACGCCTCGAGGCAGGCCGTGTTCTCGGCGGGTTGCTCGCTCAGGTGGATGTGAAGGGGAATGTCCGCGGGCAACTGCGCAGCGACAACCTTCAGGTCCTCTTCAGGGACGGCCCGAACCGAGTGGAGGGCAGCTCCGACACTCACACGGTCGGCCGGAAAGCGTCCGGCAATGGCGGTTCGCAATGAGGCGAGGCGGCGAAGCCAGGCGTGCACGTCCGCGTCGCCGAACCGTGCTTGCTCGGCGCTGAGGGGTGACCCTATTCCGCCGGCCAGGTACAGGGTGTCCAAGAGGGTGAGCCGGATGCCGGCGGACCTTGCCGCACGGGCCAGCGCCAGCTCCATGGCATGCTCTTCCGGATAGGGGGCGCCGCCTGGTTGGTGGTGGACGTAGTGGAACTCCGCGACGCTGCTGAACCCGCTGACAACCATCTCAGCGAAAACGGCGGTTGCAAGCTTCTCGTACTTTTCCGGGGTCAGCTCCGAAGCGCTCGTGTACATCTGCTCGCGCCACACCCAAAAGTCTCCGCGTCCCTCATGGGTCCGGCCGCGCAGAACCCTATGGAAAGCGTGCGAGTGGGCGTTGGCCGCGGCGGGAAAGGTGATCCCCTCCAGCTTCGTGTCCCCGGGTTGGAGCGTGGCGCCGGGAGCGACGCTGGTGATCCGGCCGTCCTTCGTTTCCAGACGGACTCCGGACGCGGCCTCGGGAACCCCGCTGTTGGAGGCGACAATCGCGGTTTCGCACCAGAATGTGCTCACAGGAGGCCCTCCAAAACGTCCGCGAGGGCAACAGCTCCGGCAGAGGCGTCTTCGTCGCCAACGTATTCTTCGGGCGAATGCGAGATTCCGCTGGGGTTGCGGACAAAGAGCATGGCCGAGGGTACGTAGGCGGACAGCACTCCGGCGTCGTGTCCGGCCCCTGTTGCCAGCACAGGCGCGTCCGGCAGGAGGCCGCCAATGCGGCGGCTCAGTGCGGAATCAAAGTGGACTGTCCCGCTGTAAGACTCCTCGGTAAGCGTCACGCTGCAATTCTCAGCTGCCGCGACGTGCTGCGCGGCACTGTAAATGGCTTCGATGAGGCGGGCGGTTACGGCGTCGTCCGGGTGGCGGGCGTCAAGCCAGAGGTCCACCCGGGAGGCGATTACGTTGGTCCCGCCGGGAACAGGAGTCAAACGGCCCACTGTTGCCCGGGCATCGGGTTGCTTGGCCGCAGTATCCCGCACCGCCAGGACGATCTGAGCGGCGGCGACCATTGAATCGGCGCGGTCTTCCATGAGTGTGGTGCCTGCGTGGTTGCCTTGGCCGCTGACGCTGATCTTCCAGCGCCCGTGGCCCAGGATGGAACTTCCGACGGCGATCGCCGGACCGTCCTGCCCCAGGCCCTTGCCTTGCTCGACGTGCAGTTCAACGAAGTCGCCGATGCGGGCCAACGCCTCTGGATCGGCGCCGACGTGCCGGGGATCAAGGCCGTTGGACCGTGCGACATCGGCAAAAGTTTCACCGTCGACGTCGCGAAGATTCAGTGCCTTGCCGGCATCGATGGCTCCTGTCAGGAGCCGGGACCCCAGGCAAGCGACGCCGAAACGGGACCCCTCTTCCTCGGGAAACACGGTCACTGCGAGGGAACGGCCAGGTTGAAGGCCCCGGCTTTTGAGGATGTCGACGGCGGCCAATGCGGAAGCGACACCGAGGGGCCCGTCAAAGGCGCCTCCGCCGGGGACCGAGTCAAGGTGGCTTCCGGTGACCAGGGCTCCGTCCTGCGGCTCGCCCCACCAGGCCCAGATGATGCCGTTGCGGTCTGTCTCCACGCCCAGTCCGCGTTGGGCTGCCTGTTCCTTGAACCATTCCCGGAGGTCGAGTTCCGGGGTTGAGTAGACGGCCCTGGAGTAGCCTCCGCGCACATCATCCCGGCCTACATCCTTGATCGAGTCAAGGAGCTGATTGACGGTTTCCACGTGTTCCTCCGATATTGATGACTGCCACCAAGTAAAAAGCAGATGCCACCACATGGCAAGAGTCTGGGCCTCCGAGGGCGGCATTTAACGGAACGGAAACACCAGCGTCACGCAGTGGTGATCCAGGGCGACATATTTCCCGGAATCCCGGGAAATTTGCGAAAAACTGTTGCCATGGTGTGAAAAGTGCTTTTTACTTAGTGGCAAGACATGGTGATCCAGACCACTTGAAAGCAGGCCACGCAATGGCAGCAGATTCTTCGACCCGGACGGTAGAGCGAGCGCTCGCCCTCTTGGGAGCTGTGTGCTCCGAGGGAGCCATTGCGCTGAGCGACGCAGCCCGGGTGGTTGACCTCTCGCCCAGCACGGCCCTTCGGCTCCTCCGCACCCTTGAAGGCAGCGGTTTTGTTTCAAGGGACGACGGCGGGAACTTCCGTCCCGGGGCCAGCATCATCCAGCTGGGTGCGCTCGCGCTCGGCAAGGAATCACTCGTCTCGTTGTGCACGCCGGCCATGAAGCGGCTCGTGGCGACAACGCGCGAATCCTGCTATCTGAGCATTCCCGGGGTTGGGGACACGGGAATCTACATCGCGATCGTCGAGGGGACCCACTCGATCAGGCACTCCAGCTGGGTCGGGCGGAGTATCCCGCTCGAAGGAACAGCATCCGGCCAAGTACTCAAGGGCGAACAGCCCGAGCGTGGCTTTGCCGTGGTGCGCAGCGGTGTGGAGGACGACGTTACGGCCATTGCGGCACCAGTGGTGATGGGGGGACGGACTGTGGCAGCGCTCAGCGTCGTCGCACCCAGCTACCGCGTGGATGAGCTGAAGGCCCTCAAGATCGGCCAGCAACTGGTGGAGGAAGCTGACAACGTCCTCACCCTGACCACCGAAAACCATGAGCTACCCCAGGAAAGCATGGAAGCAAAATGATCAAGTTTGAAAATGTCACCAAGGCCTACCCCGACGGCACCGTCGCCGTCGACGGCCTCAATCTGGAGGCGCCCACCGGCAAGCTGACTATCCTGGTTGGTCCGTCCGGTTGCGGCAAGACCACCTCATTGAGGATGATCAACCGCCTCATCGAACCCACCAGCGGCACCATCTACCTGGATGACCAGCCCACGTCCGGGATGGACGCGGCATTGCTCCGACGCAGGATTGGATATGTCATCCAGCACGCCGGGCTCTTCCCGCACAAGACCATCATCGACAACGTATCCACCATGCCGGTCCTGCTCGGCGAAAGCCGTCAAAAGGCCCGCACCAAGGCCCTTGAGCTGATGGAACGGGTGGGTCTTCCTGCCAGCTTCGCCAAGCGCTACCCGTGGCAGCTCTCCGGTGGCCAACAGCAGCGCGTCGGTGTGGCCCGGGCGCTGGCTTCGGATCCCGCGTTCATGCTGATGGACGAACCTTTCAGCGCCGTTGACCCCGTGGTCCGCGGTCAGCTGCAGGAAGAGTTCCTGCGCCTGCAGCGCGAGATCGGCAAGACCATCATCATGGTCACCCACGATATCGACGAAGCGCTCAAACTTGGCGACCAGGTAGCCGTGATGCGCGTGGGCGGCAAGCTCGCCCAGATGGCGTCCCCGTCCGAGTTGCTCACCTCGCCCGCCGACGAGTTCGTGGCCGACTTCGTAGGTCGCGACCGCGGCTACCGCTCGCTTGGTTTCACCAAGACCGCAGGCGCCGTAACCGTCGTCGACGAAGCTGTGGTCCAGCTCGGCGCCACCTCGGAAGAGGCCCGCGCCAAAGCGTCGGGTGCTTGGGTGCTGGTGGTCGACGGCGGCAGGAAGCCTCTCGGTTGGGTGCAGCCGGAGCTCTTCAGCGGGGAGTTGAAACGCGAGCACCTGAACCTCAGCGGCATCCCCGCTGCCGCCTCGGGAACCATGCGCCAACTGCTCGACGCCGCACTCTCGTCCCCGAGCCGCCGCGGCGTAGTGGTCAACGACCAAGGCGAACTGATCGGCACGGTCACTGCCACCGACGTGGTCAAGGCCATCGAGGCCGAACCCTACCTGGAGACGGCGCGATGAACTTCGAATGGTTGGGCCGCCAGTCCGACAACATTGTTTTCCTGCTCGGCTGGCACGTCCTGCTGGCCGTCACCCCGCTGATCCTGGGGCTGCTCATCGCCTTGCCCCTTGGCTGGTGGGCCCACCGGAGCCGCCGCATCTACCCGCTGCTGGTGGGTGTTGCGGGCCTCCTGTACACCGTTCCGTCCCTGGCACTGTTTGTCCTGCTGCCGCTGGTCCTTGGCACCAAGATCCTGGACCCGCTGAACATCGTTGCCGCCCTGACCATCTACACCGTGGCCCTGCTGGTCCGTGTGGTGGCCGACGCCCTGGACTCGGTCCCTGAGGACACCGTGCAGGCCGCAAAGGCCATGGGCTACCGCGGCTACCAAAGCCTTCTGAAAGTTGAGCTCCCTGTGGGCGTCCCGGTCATTTGCGCCGGTTTGCGCGTCGCTGCTGTCTCCAATGTCAGCCTGGTTTCAGTGGCTGCACTGCTGGGCATTCCGCAGCTCGGTTCGCTCTTCACCCAAGGCTTCCAGCTCCGGTTCTACACGCCGATCATCGCGGGAATCGTGCTCTGTGTGGTCCTGGCGATGATCCTGGACGGGCTGATCATCCTTCTCAACCGGTGGCTGACACCGTGGACCCCCAAGGTGGTGGCATCGTGAACTACTTGTTCGATCCAAAGCACTGGAGTGGTGCGGACGGCATCCCGACCCTGATCGGCGAGCATCTCCTCTACTCGCTCATCGCACTGGCCATCGCTGCCATCATCGCCGTGCCGCTTGGCATCTATATCGGCGTGACCGGCAAGGGCGTCTTCATGATCGCCGGCCTGGCCAACGCGCTCCGTGCACTTCCGAGCGTCGGTCTGCTGATCCTCTTGGTCCTGCTCATCTCGCCGGCGTTTCCGTCCCGCATGGGCTACGTCCTCCCCAGCCTCATCGTCCTGGTGTTGCTGGCAGTTCCGCCCATCCTGACCAACACCTATGCCGGCGTTCGCGCAGTGGACGCTGCCGCCGTCGACGCCGCCAAGGGCATGGGCTTCCGCACCATGAAGATCCTGACGGATGTCCAGCTTCCTTGCTCGCTTCCGTTGGTTTTGTCCGGCGTCCGCAGCGCCCTGCTGCAGATCATCTCGACGGCGACCATCGCCGCCTACATTTCGCTCGGTGGCCTTGGCCGCCTGCTGATCGATGGCAAGGCCCAGAACGACTACAGCCAGATGGTTGCAGGCGCAGTCCTGGTGGCTTTGCTGGCACTGTTCTTCGACCAGCTCCTCGCCTTCATCACGCGCCGCATCGTCTCACCCGGACTGACCCGGCGCACCATCAAGTCGGCTCCTGCAGCCGAACCCGTGAAAACCCCCGTCACGGTCTAGCCAGTACCTGTTTGCACCTTCCACCACCCCCACCTGGCCACAGCATGCCCTGCGGCACCCCCTTCCAGGAGAGTTGACATGAAGAAGTACCTGACCGGTTTCACCCTCGCGGCCGTTGCCGCCATTACCCTGAGCGCCTGCGGCGGCGGGGACCCCATGAGCACATCCAACACTGCAGCCGCCGGCGGTTCAGGCGATAGCATCATCGTCGGTTCGGCCGACTTCCCCGAGAGCCAACTGATCGCGAAGATCTACGCCGAGGCGCTCAAGGCCAAGGGCGTTGCTGTGACGGAGAAGCCCAGCATTGGCAGTCGCGAAGTCACCATCCCCGCCCTCAAGGACGGTTCCATCGACCTCATGCCCGAGTACGGCGGAGCCCTGCTGCAGTACCTCGATTCCTCCACGAAAGCAGTCTCCTCTGAAGAGGTGGAGAAGAAACTTGCCACCAAGATCCCCTCAGGTCTCACCGTCCTGGAAGCCTCCGACGCGCAGGACAAGGACGTCCTCACCGTCAAGAAGGAAATCGCTGACCAGTACAAGCTGAAGACCATCGAGGACCTCCAGCCCGTTGCCAAGGACCTGGTACTGGGTGGTCCGCCGGAGTGGAAGACCCGCGTCAACGGCGTTGCCGGCCTGAAGTCGGTCTACAACCTTGAGTTCAAGGAATTTTCAGCGCTCGACGCCGGTGGGCCGCTCACGCTGAACGCCCTCCTTTCCGGCCAGATCCAGGTAGCGGACCTCTTCAGCACGGACCCCGCACTGGCTGAGAACAACCTGGTGGCACTCGAGGACAACAAGAACCTGTTCCTTTCGGAGAACATCGTTCCGGTCATCAACCAGAAGAAGTCCACGGCCACGGTCAAGGAAACACTGGACAAGGTTTCTGCTGCGCTCACCACTGAGGACCTGATCAAGATGAACGGCCGCGTAGCCAAGTTCGAGGACATCGGCGAAATCGCCAAGGAATGGCTCAAGAACAAGAACTTGGGCTGATCCCCGCAGTTCTGCCGGATTTATTAGGAGTAACAAGATGACTGCCGATTTCACTACAGGGGCCCGTCCGGTCAAGGCTGCCCGGGGTACTGAGCTTTCTGCCAAGTCGTGGCAGACCGAGGCGCCGCTGCGCATGTTGATGAACAACCTGGACCCGGAGGTTGCTGAGCGTCCCGATGACCTGGTGGTCTATGGCGGCACCGGCCGCGCTGTCCGTTCGTGGGCTGCGTTTGATGCGATTACCCGGACCCTGGAAACCATGGAGAAGGACGAGACCTTGCTGGTCCAGTCGGGCAAGCCGGTGGGCGTGTTCCGCACGAATGAGTGGGCGCCTCGGGTGTTGTTGGCGAACTCGAACCTGGTGGGGGACTGGGCAACGTGGCCGGAGTTCCGCCGCCTGGAGGCCGAGGGCCTGACGATGTACGGGCAGATGACCGCGGGGTCGTGGATTTACATCGGCACCCAGGGCATCCTGCAGGGCACCTACGAAACGTTCGCCGCGGTGGGCGAGAAGCTCAAGGCCGACGGCCGCCACCCTGCCCCCGCGCCGGAGGGCTCCACCGAGGGACCGCTTGCCGGGACCCTGACCCTGACCGGTGGCTGTGGTGGCATGGGCGGGGCCCAGCCGCTGGCGGTGACGTTGAACGACGGCGCGTGCCTGATTGTTGATGTCGACGAGACCCGCCTGCGCCGCCGCGCCGGGAAGCGGTACCTGGACGAGGTCGAAACGGACCTGGATACTGCGATCGCGAAGGTGAATGCGGCTAAGGCTGAGCGTCGTGGCTGGTCCGTGGGGTATGTGGGTAACGCCGCGGAGGTCTTCCCGGAACTGCTGGCCCGCCACAAGGCAGGCGAGCTGACCATCGACGTCGTCACGGACCAGACCAGCGCGCATGACCCACTGTCCTACCTGCCCGAGGGCATCACGGTTCAGGAGTGGCACACCGAGGCCGCGGCTGACCCGGAAGGGTTCACGAAGAAGGCCCAGACTTCCATGGCCCGGCATGTGCAGGCGATGGTGGAGTTCCAGGACGCCGGTGCCGAGGTCTTCGATTACGGCAACTCCATACGGGACGAGGCCCGCAAGGGCGGTTATGACCGGGCGTTTGAGTTCCCCGGGTTCGTTCCGGCGTACATCCGTCCCCTGTTCTGCGAGGGCCTGGGCCCGTTCCGCTGGGTCGCCCTGTCCGGGGACCCGGAGGACATCCGCGTCACGGATGAAGCCATCAAGGAACT